>CAYGZE010000152.1:0-10413 GCA_964354185.1 uncultured Anaerolineales bacterium
CCCGCAGGGCCCGGATTTTGCGGCCGGCCTCGTCCATCTTGTCAAGGCCCTCGGCCACGTCGGGGGGCAGGGGAGCGGGGGGCGGGGCGACGCCAGGCGCCGCCGGCTCGGGCGCGGGCGGTTCGGCCGCGACCGCGGCGGCACAGGCCGCGGCCCAGGCTAGGACGGGCACGAGGGTCCACCGCAGCGTCAGTCGCATGGAGATGCCTCCTTCTTTGCATCGCGCCGGCTGCGGCGCCACTCGCCGGCCTTCTTCAGGAGGGGCGGCAGCCCGCGCCACAGGCCCAGGACGACCGTCGCGCCCGCGATGCCGACGACCCACTGCCAGCCCATCCGGAACCGCTCGGCGGCGAAGGCGAACAGGAAGTAGCGCGGCCAGCGGCCCACGAGCGTCCCAAGGACGAACCGGGCGCGGCTGTACCCCTCGCTGATCGCCAGCAGCCGCACGAAATCGACCGGGATCGGCAGGAACGACGCGGCCGCCAGCGTCGCGAACGGCGCCCGGTTGTACCACGCGGCCACGCGGCGATACAGGGCCGTCGCGCGGACCCGCCGGATCGGCTTGTACCGGTAGAGGAACGTCAGGAGGTAGTAGTCGTGCAGGTTGGCGATGGCGGTGGCCAGGGCCCCGACGGTCGCCACCACGAGGGGAGGGAACCCCAGGCCGCCGCCCTCGGCCGGCGCGGCCGCCCACACGATGATCCACGCCGTCGGCAGGGGGCAGAAGGTGCACGCGATGCTCAGGTACGCGAAGAGCGCGGCGAGGACGGCGGCGCGGCTCAGGTCGCCGTAGGCCAGCCGGACGCCCGCCAGCACCGCCAGCAGCGCGATGAACGCGTAGAACCACGCGCGGAAACTGATCGGCTCCCTGCGCGTCAGGCGCAGTTCGATGTTTGCGCCGGCGGCGGGCTCAGCCGTCGAGGGTCTTTCCATCCCGCATCCTCACGATCCGCCCGGCGCGCGCGGCCACCTGCTCGTTGTGCGTAATCAGGACGACGGTCTGCCCGCGCTCGGCGTGGAACCGCTCGACGAGCGCGAGGACCCGCCCCGAGGTCTCGGAATCGAGGTTGCCGGTCGGCTCGTCCGCCAGCAGGAGATCGGGCCCCGTGACGAGGGCCCGGGCGATGGCGACGCGCTGCTGCTCGCCGACGCTCAGTTGGTTCGGGCGGCGCCGGCGTTTGTCCTCGAGGCCGACCGCCGCCAGCACCTCGCGCGCCAGGCCTCCCACCCGCCGGCCGCGCAGCCGAAGCGCCAGCGCGACGTTGTCCTCCGCCGACAGGGTCGGCAGCAGGTTGAACCGCTGGAACACATAGCCGACGTGCCTCCGCCGCAGGCGCGTCCGCTCACCGTCGCCGAGGCTGCGCGTCTCGGTTCCCGCCAGGACCACCGTCCCGTCGGTCGGCGTGTCCAGCAGGCCCGCCAGGTAGAGGAGCGTGCTCTTGCCGCAGCCGCTCGGCCCCATGATGGAGACGAACTCACCGGCCCGGACCGCGAGGTCGACGCCCCGCAGGGCCGCCGTGGCGACCCCGTCCGAGCGGTAGACCTTCGTCAGGCCGCGGGTTTCGAGGATCGTCTCCATGTCCCTCTCTTGGACGGCGCGGCCGGCGGGCCTATTCGCGCGGGCCGCCTCACTCGTACCGCAGGCACTCGACGGGGTCCTGCCGCGCGGCACGCATGGCCGGGTGCAGGGCCCCCAGCAGCGTGCCCCCCGCCGCCAGGAGCACGGCGTAGGCGAACCGCACGGGGGGGATGTCCACCGTCCAGAGCGGCTGAAGGTGGAGGACGGCGGCCCGGCCGGCCCAGGTCATGAGGAACCCGACGGCGATCCCGCCGAGGCAGATCAGGCCCGCCTCGGCCAGGATGAGGCCGAAGACCTGCGAGCGCGAGGCGCCGATGCCGCGCAGGATCCCGATCTGGCGCGTCCGCTCGATCACCATTGTGTAGACCGTCAGCAGGATGACGAGGAAACAGACGAACCCGGCGACGAAGACGACGGCGCCGATCACGAGGTCCATGTCGACGAAACTCGATGCGAGCATGTCGTAGAACTCGTCGAAGGTGACCGGCTTGAGGCCGCGGGCGGCGACGGCCTCGCGGACCGGCCCGACGGCCGCGGGCCCCTCGGCCCGGACGTAGAAGAACGACGCCCTGAGTTGCGTCTGATCGAGGCACTCGCCGACGGTCTCGATCGGCATGAAGACGCGCCCCGCGACGCCCTCGCGCGCGATGCCGACGATCGTGAACCGCTTGCCCCAGCGCTCGACCTGCTGCCCCAGCGCGTAGCCGCCCGCTTTCTGGAGCCGCGTGTCGATGACCATCTCGAAGCCGCCCCGCAGGGGGCGTCCCGCGACGATCCGCTCGGGCCCCGCGAACGCGGACCAGTCCTGGGGCCGGATGCCGTAGACGTTCTGGACGCGCCCGGCCATCTCGAACGGCCACCGCAGGACCGGGATCGCCCGCGCGACGCCCGGGATGGCCTCCAGGTCCTTCTGGACCTTCTCCGCCGGCAGGCCCCCGGAGAGGACCACCTGGTCCGACGCCGGCCAGACCATCAGGTGGGCGTCGACGTTGACGGTCCGCTCGGCGATCTCGCGGAGCATGCTCGTCAGGCCCACCAGGACGAGGAACAGCGCCACCCCGACGCCGATGGCCAGGACGCTGATGGCCGTCCGAAGGCGGCGGGCCATGATGTTCGCCAGCGGCAGCATGGGTCCCCTGTGCCGTTACCGGCGGCGCGGGTGCGTCTGGAACCGCGTGCCCACTTTCGCGCGGGAGATCACCTTCATCACCTCGACGGCCTCGCCGAGCGTGATCGGGAACCGCTTGCCGCGCCAGACGGCGGCGTAGAGTTCGTCCCAGATGTCCCACACGTTCTTCGGCCGGGCGGGGAAAGCCTTCTCGACCCACGGCAGTGTCTCGGCGCTGCCGAACGCCTCGCCCGGGTCGCCGGGGTTGAGGGGGCGCGGCTTGAGTTTCTTCTTGGGGTCGAGGTACCGCACGGTGATCGTGTCGCCCTGGGCGACGAGTCCGCCGCGCGTCCCCCAGACGACGTACTCGGGCTGGCCGACGGCGGCGCCGCCGCTGATCTCCATGTCGACGACGCGGCCGTTGGTGCCCGTGAGGATGATCTTCAGGTGGTCCTCGGCGTCGCCGACGGCCGCGACGTGCTTGAGGTCGCTCCACTGGCTCTTGACCGGGGCATCGAGCAGGCGGAGCATGTGGTCCACGATGTGGGGGCCCCAGTTCAGCAGCAGGCCGCCGCCGAAGCGCTTGAGCGTCTGCCAATCGTCGCGCCGGGCGTACGAGGCCCGCACGAGTTTGATCTCGTACACCTCGCCGAGGACGCCGGACGCCATGATCTCGCGGATGTGCAGGAACACGGGCTCGTTGCGGCGATTGTGGCGGATGAAGAGGCGGCCCTTCGACCGCGCCGCCAGGGCCACCAGCCGACGGGCCTCGTCGTACGTGACGGCCATCGGCTTCTCCTGGAAGACGTGCTTCCCGGCCCGAAGGGCCATGGCCGCGTGGGCGAAGTGGTCGATGCTCCGCGTCGCGACCGAGACCATCTCGACCTGCGGGTCGGCGACCAGGTCCTCGACGCGGGCGTAGGTGCGGCACCCGTAGCGCCGGGCGGCGGCGTCGCGCTTGGCGCGAACCAGGTCGCACGCCGCGACGATCCGGAACTTGTCCTCCTTGCCCTTGAGTTCGGGGCAGTGCATGCCCCAGCCGGCCCGTCCGAGGCCCAGCAGTCCCAGGCGAATCGGGTCTGTTGCCGCCATGCCCGCGCTCCTTTCGTCGAAGATCGAGGCGATTATAGAGAGGGCGCTAGGCCCCGGCAAGGACCGAGCGGCAGGCAGCGCCGGGCGGGGGCCGGCGCCTCAGGGCTCGGCGGCGACGCGGTCCAGGATGGCGCCGACCTCGTCGAGCGTCGCGGCGACCCACGTGGCCGCGGCGGCCCAGTCCTTCGGCTTCGCGAGGAGGGCGACCGTCCGGACCCCCGCCGCGCGGCCCGACTCGACGTCGAACCGGTAGTCGCCGATGACGACCGTCTCGGCCGCCGCCGCGCTGAAAAGGCCCATCAGGTGGCGGACCCCGTCGGGGCAGGGCTTCGGCTTGTGGTCCTCGCGGGTGACGATGGCGTCGAACCGCAGGCCGTGCCGCCGCTGGGCCGTCTCGACGCTCGCGCGGCTGTTGCGGGTGAGGACGGCCGTCCGGACGCCCCGCTCGCGCAGGCGGTCGAGGAGGGCCCGCGCCCCCGGCATCAGGGCGGACCGGGCGGCCGCCTCGGCCTCGTGGCGGTCGAGGATGGCGAAGGCCCGCTCCCGCTCGGGGCCCCGCAGGGCCTCCATGGTCTCGAGGATGGGGACGACCGGCGGCAGGCCGATCTCGGTCCGGATGGCCTCGAAGTCCAGGGCGGGGACGAGCAGCGTCCCGTCGAGGTCGAATACAGCCAGTTTCAGGGCCATGGGGCCATCATGCCAGCCGCCTGCCGCCCCGTCAACGGCCCGTACCTTGCTTTCCGGGCCCCGGCGGGTATAATCGCCGCCTGCTCGACCGGAGAGAGGGTGTCTCGGGGGCAGGGACCCACCTTGAAGCGGACGCTGGCGGAACTGGCTGAGGAGGTTGGGGGCCGCCTTGAGGGCGACCCCTCGCAGGAGGTCCGCGGCGTGGCCTCCCTGCGGGACGCGGGCCCGTCGGACGTGGCGTTCGTAGCCGGCGATCGGCACCGGGCCACCGCCCTGGCCTCCAGGGCGGGGTGCCTGGTCGTGCCGGAAGGATGGGCCGGGGGGCCCCCCGGGCGGGCCCTGATCCGCGTGGGCGACCCGAACCGGGCGATGGCCCGGATCGCCGAGGCGATCCTGCCGCCGCTCCCGCTGCCGCCGCCGGGTGTCCACCCGAGCGCGGCCGTGGCGGCGTCGGCCGTCCTGGGGCGCGATGTTCACGTGGGCGCGTGCGCGGTGGTCGGCGAGAGGAGCCGCATCGGCGACCGCTCGCGCGTCCGGGCCGGCGCGATCGTGGCCGACGACGTCCGGATCGGCCAGGACTGCGATGTGCATGCGGGCGTGGTGATTCGCGAGGGCGTCCGCCTGGGCCACCGCGTCGTCATCCACGCGGGGTCCGTCGTCGGAGCGGACGGCTTCGGCTACCTGGCGGGCCCGTCGGGGCCCGAGAAGATCCCCCAACTCGGGACCGTCGAGATCGGCGACGACGCGGAACTGGGCGCCTGCGTCACGGTCGACCGGGCGCGGTTCGGCGTCACCCGGATCGGGCCCCAAGTTAAGATCGACAACCTTGTCCAGATCGCCCATAATGTCGAGGTCGGCGCGGCGACGATCATCGTGAGCCAGGTGGCCATCGCCGGCAGCACGCGGATCGGGCGCGGGTGCGTCATCGGCGGGCAGGCGGCCATCGACGGCCACCTCCTGATCGGCGACGGCGCCCGCATCGCCGCCAAGGCCGGCGTGACGAAGGACGTGGCGGCGGGCGCGGAGGTGAGCGGCTACCCGGCCGGACCGCACCGCGACCAACTCCGGGCCCAGGCCGCCCAGGCGCGGATGCCGGAGGTCCTCGAGCGGCTCAAGGCGCTGGAGGCGCGCCTGGAGGCCCTCGAGCGTGGGGACGAGGCGTGAACCGCCAGCAACGCACCATCGCGCGCGAGGCCGAGATCGAGGGGCACGGCCTCTTCACGGGCCAGCCCGTGCGGCTCCGTCTCAAGCCCGCGCCGCCGGACACCGGCCTCGTCTTCACCCGGATCGACTTGGGCGCGAACGTCCGCGTCGCCGCCACCATCCAGTCTGTGGCCCGCCGGTTCCAGCGGACGACCCTCACGAACTCCGAGGTGAGCATCGAGACGGCCGAGCACCTGCTGGCGGCCCTCGGCGGCCTCGAGGTGGACAACCTCCTGGTGGACCTCGACGCGCCCGAACTGCCCGCGTGCGACGGATCGGCGGCCGACTACGTGCGGCTGCTGCGGCAGGTGGGCATCGTCGAGCAGGAGGCCCCGCGTCCCACGATCACCGTCGCCGAGCCCATCACGCTCCAGGACGACGACGCGGTCATCGCGGCCTTCCCGCCCTACACGGACGAACTGACGCTGACCTACCACCTGGACTACGGGCCCGACGCGGTGATCCCGCCGCAGGTCTTCCACCTGCGCCTGAGCCCGGAGGCGTTCGTCTCCGAACTCGCCGCCAGCCGCACCTTCATCCTCGAGTCGGACGTGGCTGAACTGCGGAGCCGCGGCTACGGGCCGCAGGCCACCTACGAGGACCTCCTGGTGTTCGGGCGCGACGGGCCGATCGGGAACACGCTGCGATTTCCGGACGAGCCCGCGCGGCACAAGATGCTCGACCTGGTGGGCGACCTGTTCCTCCTGAACTCGGACCTTCGCGGGCACATCGTCGCCATGCGGAGCGGCCACGGGCTGAACCACCGCCTGATCCGGCGCCTGAAGGAGCAGGTGGCGCGCGGCGCGGCGGCGGCGCCGGGGCGCGGCCGCCCCGCCATGGACGTCAGCCAGATCATGCAGGTCCTTCCGCACCGCTACCCCTTCCTGCTGGTGGACCGCGTCATCGAACTCGAGGACGAGGTCCGGGCCGTCGGCATCAAGAATGTGTCGATTAACGAGCATTTCTTTGTCGGCCACTATCCGGGCACGCCCATCATGCCGGGCGTGCTGATCGTCGAGGCGATGGCCCAGTTGTCGGGCGTCCTCCTGCTGAAGAAGGTCAAGCAGGCCGACCAGGTGGCCGTGCTGCTCAGCATGGACCGCGTCAAACTGCGGAAAGCGGTGCACCCGGGCGACCAGTTGCGCCTGGAGGCCGAGGTTGTCCGGTTCAAGGCCCGGACGGCCGAGGTCGCCGCCCGCGCGTGGGTCGGCGACGAGTTGGTCGCCGAGGCCCGCATCCGCTTCATGCTCGTACCGGCCGAACAGGAGCACTGAGAGTTTCCCATGGCGATCAGTCCGTTGGCCCAGGTGGACCCGAAGGCGGAACTGGCGAGCGACGTCGAGGTCGGCCCCTTCTGTTTCGTCGGCCCCGACGTTGTCATCGGCCGCGGGACGGTCCTTCACCCGGGCGCGACCGTCGTCGGCCGCACCCGCCTCGGCGAGCGCAACGTCCTCTTCCCCCACGTCAGCATCGGCACGCCGCCCCAGGACATCTCCTATCACGACGAGCCGACCGAAACGACCATCGGCGACGGCAACGTCTTCCGCGAGTGCGTCACCGTGCACCGCGGGACGAAGAAGGACGCCGGCGTCACCCGCGTCGGGAGCGCCTGCTACCTGATGGCGTGCAGCCACGTGGCCCACGACTCCGTCCTCGGGGACGGCATCATCTTCGGGAACAACGTTCTGATCGGCGGCCACGTGTGGATCGAGTCGGGCGTGAACATCAACGGCGGCGCGGCCGTGCACCCGTTCACCACCGTCGGCCGCCTGGCGTACATCGGCGGCCTGTCGCGCATCGTCCAGGACGTGCCCCCGTTCATGATCGTCGAGGGCCATCCGAGCCGCGTGCGGGGCGTCAACGCGGTGGGCATGCGGCGGGCCGGCATCCCGGAGGAGGTGGCCGAGTCCGTCGGACGCGCCTACCGACGCATCTACCGCTACGGGCGGCCGCGCGGCGAGGTCCTCGACGAGATGGGACGCGAGGACGGCTGGCCCGAGGAGGTCCGGTACCTGTGCGAGTTCCTCCGCCGCAGTGCCGATGGCAAACACGGCCGCTACCGCGAGTCCCTCAGGAAAACGTCCCCCCTCTAGCATGTCGAAACCACTCCAGATCGGCCTGTTCGGCGCCGGCCACATGGGGAACTACCACGCCCGCGCCATCGCCGAGCGCCCGGACGCGGCCTTGGCGGGCGTCTATGACGTGGACGCCGCCCGGGCCGCCCAGGTCGCGGCCGCCCACGGGTCGCGAGCCGAGACGGACCCCGAACGGCTGGCCGGGGCGGTGGACGCGGCCGTTATCGCCGCCGACACGGTCGCCCATCGCGACCTGGCGGTCCGACTGCTCGGGCGTGGCGTGGCCGTCCTCATCGAGAAGCCGATGGCCGCCACCGCCCTCGAGGCCCGCGAGATCGTTGCGGCCGCCGAGCAGTCGGGCGCCGTCGCCCAGGTCGGGCACATCCTGCGGTTCGACCCCGTGACGCAGGCCGTTGCGGGGCGCCCCTTCCGGCCGCGCTATGTCGAGGTGTCGTGGGTGGCGCCGTTCAACCCGCGCGGCACGGACGTCGGCGTCGTCATGGACCTGATGATCCACGGGCTGGACCTGGTGCTCCACTGGGCGGGCGAGGCGCCGTCGCGCATCGACGCGGTGGGCGGCGTCGTGGTCGGCCCGGACGAGGACTTCGCGAGCGCGCGCCTCGCGTTTCCGGGCGGCTGCGTCGCCACGCTCACGACCAGCCGCATGAGCCGCACGCGACAACGCCTGATCCGCATCTTCGCCGAGGGGACGTACCTGCGCCTGGACTACGCGGCCCGCAAGGTCGAGGTCGTAACGCCCCGGCCGGGCCTCGCCGAGCGGGCGCGCCAGGGCGACGGCAAGGCGCCGCCCCCCATGGAGGACCTCGTCACGGTGGAGGCCCTCGCGGTGGATGCCGGCCGGGACGCCCTCAGGGACCAGTTGGCGAGTTTCATCGCGGCCGTCCGCGGGGAAGGGCCCGTGGCGGTGCCCGCCCGCGACGGCCTCTTGGCCGTCGAGACGGCCGAGCAGGTTCTGGCGGGCATCCATCCGGGCTGGCGGGCCTGACGGCCTCGGACGGCATGAGCCGGTTGCCATCGGCGGCCCGAGGCGCTACAATGGGCACGGCTTCTCGCGAGGGGACCGGGGTCGGGGGAACAGGATGAGCGGTTTGACGGACCAGATCGGCCAGTCGCTCCTGCGGCAGGTGCGGGTCCAGTCGGACGAGGACCCCCAAGGGGTGGTGCACACCAAGGTGACCGGCCCCATGGGGATGCCCCTCCTCACGGTCAAGACCTGGCGGACGGCCGACAAGAAGATCGCGTGCGAGCTGGCGGGCCCGTTCAAAGCGAAGATCGCCGCCCAGGTCGACGCCTTCCTGGCGGTGGTGAACCGCCTGAAGGTCATCGCCGAGAAGAACGGCAAGAACGTCTACAACCTCTATAACCCGCCGATGCCGAGCCCGGCGGCCCTCCGGCCGTTCGAGCGGAAACTCCGGACCCTGGTCGAGAAGATCGTCTTCCCGGCCACGAGCACCCTCTCCGTGACGCCGCGATGCCCCTGCCGGTGCGTCCACTGCTCGGCCGACCGCTTCGTCCACCGCGAGGGGAAGGAACTGGCGACCGACGAACTCAAGCGCGTCATCGACGAGGCGCTCGCGCTCGGGGTGTGCACGATGATCTTCACGGGCGGCGAGCCGATGGTCCGCGAGGACCTCTACGACCTCATCGCCCACGTCGACAAGGACCTGGCCCACGTGATGATCTTCACGAGCGGCGTCCTCTTGACGGAGCGGAACGTCGCGCGCCTGGCCGAGGCGGGCCTCGGGAGCCTGAACGTCTCGATCGACGCCGACTCGGCCGAGGAGCACGACACGCTCCGCCGCATGCCGGGCGCGTTCCGCAAGGCGTTCGAGGGTGCGCGCCGGGCCCGCGAGGCCGGCATCCTGACGGGCGTCTCCACCTACGGCAGCCACGAGTCGGTCCAGTCGGGCGCCCTGGAGCACGTCCTCCAGATCGCCTGCGACCAGGGCTTCCACGAGGTGACGGTCTTCGACTGCGTGCCGACGGGGAAGTTCCTGGCCCGCCCCGAGGTCCGCATGGGCCGCAAGGACATCAAGCGCGTCCGCGCCCTGGCCGACAAGTACAACGACGGCGACTCGCCGATGGGCGTCACGGCCCAGGCGAAGGCCAACGCCTACGACGGCGGCGGCTGCTTCGGCGGGTTCGCTCAGTTCTACATGACCTGCTTCGGCGACATCAACCCGTGCGACTTTAACCCCATGACCTTCGGCAACGTCCGCGAGGAGCCGCTCGAGACCATCTGGCGCCGCATGGTGACCCACCCCGAGTACGCCCCGCACCGCCACTCGTGCCGCATGCAGTCGGAGCGCTATCGCCGCAAGTACATCGATCCGATCCGCGACGCGGAGCGCCTGCCCGTTCATGCCGACCGCCTGCCGGGCGACGGGACGATCCGGGCCGAGGGCGCCGCCGATGCGGCCGCCCGCGCTGCCGCGAGCGACCCGGCGTAGCGGTCCCCGGCGGGCTCGCGGCCGTTTTCCCTTGACCGTCGGCGGACGCCTGAGTAGCCTATGCCGCTTCTTCGGGCGAGTCCTGGCGGCTACTGCAAGGGAGTGCGAATCCTGGCCCATGGCGCATAACCTCGTGGTCCTCGTCAAGCAGGTCCCGGACACGAAGCGCATCACCGGCGAGGCGATGCGCGACGACGG
>CAYGZE010000153.1:0-10379 GCA_964354185.1 uncultured Anaerolineales bacterium
CGCCGCCAAAGCGGGCGCCTGCCTGGAACGACGAGACGTTCGCCACCGCCGCCAGAACGTACACGCCCGCCGCCACGAGGAACATCTTGTACAGCCGGAACGCGTCCTCCTTGCCGTTGATGCTGCCCGCCAAGACCCATGCCACCGGACCCGCAAACACCATCATCAGGAAGGACCGCTGGGCCGTGTACCACCAGTATGGGCCCAGGAATCCCATCAGCAGCCCCAGGATCCCCACCCCCAGGAGCATGAAGGCCGGCAAACCCGGCGCTCGCCACCCCGCAAAGCCTGTGGCCGCCAACCCGAACAAAACCGCCCACCGGAACAGCGTGCTGCCCGAGTCCAGCGCGGGAACGGCCACGAAGCCCGAGAATACCGCGCAGATGACGAACAGGGCAACCAGCCCCATCCGCATCCGCATCACCACCAGGTAGACGAGAAGGAGCAGCAGCAGGCCGACCACGGAGATGCCGATCGGACCGGCGGCCTCCGCAAAGCGGATCACGCGCGAGGGCAGGTCACTGCCGAATCGTTCTTCCATAGCCCGTTCCGGCCTCTCCGTGCCGGCGATGGCCCCTGCCGGATTCTACGCCGCCCGGCTGCGCGTTTCCATCCCGCGCCCCTGCCGTTCACGGACGCCCCCGCCCGGAGGCGCCGCCGAACCGGCCCGGGCACGCCCGGCCGCCGCCATGTCATCGGCCGACGCGGGGGCGCAGGTCCACCCATTCCCCCCTGCGCCGCGCCGTCGGACCGGCGCCCCGCCGCCCGGCCCGGGAGGCTCGGCAGATCGCCGTCGCCCTCCTGCAAACGACGCCTGCGCGGGCAGGATTGTACACCGCCCTAGAACGGCTGTCCATCCGGGCCCTGCACCGGCTCGCCGCCGCCCTCCTCTTCCTGCGGCACAGGCCCGGCCGGGGGTCTTCCGCGCCAGCATCCCAGCACGAGGGACACGGCGCCGCCGGGTGCGAGGCACATGATCGCCAGCGACACCCCACCGACCAGGCACATGCCGAGGGCCGCCCCTAGGATCCCGTAGGCGGCGATCATCAGCCAGAACAGCGGGACTGAGATCGCGGCGCTGGCCAACTGGAACCAGAGCAGTCGGCGCATCTGGTGATGGGCCGCAAAAAAAGCCGCGATCATCGGCGAACTCTGCCGCAGGAACCTCCCCAGCGCCAGGACCACGATGACGGAGGTTGGCAACGCGTACTCCCGCGCGGTCAGAAGCACCACCAGGCCCTGCCCGGCCAACACGAAGACCCCGAGCGTCAGCACACCCAGGCCCGCATAAACGCCCAAGCCCCCCAGGATCACCTTGTCCGCCCCCCACAACTGCTGCGCGTCCTTCGGGTCCTTGGCGCGCTGGTAGGCGATCGGGAGCACCAGCGCGTACATGACCGCCTCGAGGAGCACGTACGGCATGCCGCACACCTGGGAGACGCCGACGTACGTCCCGACCGCCTCGATGTCCAGGTGGAACGCCAGGATGTACCGGTCCGAGAAACTCTGGAGCCAATCGAGAAGGCTGATCGTCGCCGCCGGAACCCCGAAGGTCCACCAGAGGTGCATCATCCTGCTGTGCGGCGCCTTGGGCTCCCGCAGGGCTTCCGACACCAGTGGCACCATGACGACCGCCGCGAAGACCAGTTCGGACGCGGCGGTGGCGAACAGGGCCGCGCTCGCCGCAGCCCGCCAGAAGTACAGCACCCCGAACAGCAGCGCCGCCTGGAAGACCTGGCAGGCGGTGAAATGCAGCGCGACGGCGCGGCGTCTCCGCTGGATCGTCAGGACCCCGATGCCCAGGTAGCGCCATCGCGCCCCCAGGAAGAGCAGCCCCCCGGCCAGACCGCTCAGCACGCCCACCCCGAACCACTGCGAGATCGACCGCGTCAGGACCAGCGCTGCCAGCGTCACCACGCCGGTCACCAGCCCGTAGTGCTTCAGCGCGGTGACGGCCGCGGAGCGGCCCAGACCCTCCGCCTTCGCCGTGTGGTAGTACCGCGTGTACCCGTGCCACATCGGGTTGGTCAGGAGAATCCCGGCCAGCGTCACCGTGGAGAGCACCAGGCTGTACTCTCCGTAGCCTTCCCTGCCGAGGAGCACGGTGAGCAACTTCAGGCACACGAACGCCAGGGGAAACCCGACGACGTTCTGGATGACGATCCAGGTCACCTCGCTGCGGAGCCGCGCATCGTCCCTGATCCGCCTCAAGGAACGAGCCGCGTGCGCAAGCGTGGCACGCAGACCTTGCGGCTCCCGGCCGAGGGCGTCTTGCGTTGGCGTCAAGCGTCTCTGCTCCACACTCTCGAGCCCTCACCCGCCGTGCACCGCCGCATCGCCCGTCGGCCCGGGCCGACCGCGCGGTCACGGCCGGTGGTCGAGATACCACGCGATCGTCCGGCGAAGGCCCTCGTCGAAGTCCACCTGGGCGTGGAAGCCGAAGCGCTCGGCCGCGCGCGACGTGTCCAGGCAACGGCGCGGCTGGCCGTCCGGCTGCGTCGCGTCCCAGACGATCTCGCCCTTGTAGCCTACCAGCCGCCGGATCTTCTGGGCGAGGTCGCGGATGGTGATCTCGAACCCCGCGCCGAGGTTGACCGGCTCCGGCCCGTCATACCGCTCGGTCGCCAGCGCGAGGCCCCGCGCGCAATCCTCGACGAACAGGAACTCGCGGCTCGCGGACCCCGTGCCCCAGGCCGTGACCGCCCGCGCGCCCGCCTCCTTCGCCTCGACGAACTTGCGGATGAGCGCCGGAATCACGTGGCTCGAAGCCGGGTCGAAGTTGTCCCACGGACCGTACAGGTTCACCGGCAGGAGGTAGATGCCGTTCAGGCCGTATTGCTGCCGGTAGGCCTGGAGCATCACGAGCAGCGCCTTCTTCGCGATGCCGTAGGGCGCGTTGGTCTCCTCCGGGTAGCCGGCCCAGAGGTCCTCCTCGCGAAAGGGGACGGGCGTGAACTTGGGGTACGCGCAGATCGTGCCGACCTGGACGAACTTCGCGAGGCCGACGCGGCGGGCGTGCTCGATCAGGTGGAGGCCCATGGCCATGTTGGCGTAGAAGAAGCGGCCGGGACTGGCGCGGTTCGCGCCGATGCCGCCCACCTCGGCCGCCAGGTGGATAACGACGGCCGGACGCATCTCGGCGTACATCCGCTCGACGTCGGCCTCGCGCGTCAGGTCGAAGTCCTCGATCAGGGGGACGAGGAGGCTCTCGTCCTTCGCGCCGGCCTTCCGGAGTTCGGCCAGGAGGTGGCGGCCGAGGAAGCCGGCCCCGCCGGTCACAACGATGCGCTGCCGGGCCAGGTCCATGCGGTCAGGTTCGCTTTCGCTTACCGGGGGCCTTCTCGCTCTTGGCCCGATGGTCGGCCAGGACGCGTTCCTCCTTGGCGACCTCCCAGTCGTGCTCGACCATCATGCGGACGAGGTCGTGGAAGGTGACGCGCGGCTTCCAGCCGAGGACCTTGCGGGCCTTCGACGCGTCGCCCAGGAGCAGGTCGACCTCGGCCGGCCGCAGGTAGCGCGGGTCGATCTCCACGTGTTTCTGCCACTCCAGGTCCAGGAGGCCGAACACCGCCTCGGCGAACTCGCGGACGGAGTGCGTCTCGCCCGTCGCGACGACGTAATCGTCGGGCTGGTCCTGCTGGAGCATCCGCCACATCGCCTCGACATAGTCACCTGCGAACCCCCAGTCGCGTTTGGCGTCCAGGTTGCCCAGGTAGACCTTGTCCTGGAGGCCCTCCTTGATCCGCGTGGCGGCCCGGGTGATCTTCCGCGTGACGAACGTCTCGCCCCGCCGCGGGCTCTCGTGGTTGAACAGGATGCCGTTCGCGCAGAACATGCCGTAAGCCTCGCGGTGGTTGACCGCCTGCCAGTACGAGAAGACCTTCGCGCAGCCGTAGGGGCTGCGGGGATGGAAGGGCGTCTTCTCGGTCTGCGGGACCTCGGTCGCCTTGCCGAACATCTCGCTCGAGGAGGCCTGGTAGAAGCGCGTGGGGAGGCCGAGGTCGCGGATGGCCTCCAGGAGGCGCAGTGTCCCGATCGCGTCGACCTGGGCCGTGTAGACGGGTTGGTCGAAACTCACCCGGACGTGCGACTGCGCCCCGAGGTTGTACACCTCCTCGGGCCGGCACCGCGTCAGCACCTGCCGGAGGCCCGCCCCGTCCGTCAGGTCGCCGTAGTGCAGGAACAGCCGCGCCTCGGGATCGTGCGGGTCGCGGTACAGGTGCTCGATCCGCCCGGTGGTGAAGGTGCTTGACCGCCGCACCAGCCCGTGGACTTCGTAGCCCTTCGCGAGGAGAAGCTCGGCCAGGTAGGACCCGTCCTGCCCCGTGATGCCTGTAATCAGCGCCCGTTTGGCCATGGGAACCCTCCCCCTCCCTGCGGACGACTCCCCGGTATTATCGTCAGATTGGCCTCAGGATTCCACACCGGCCGGGGGAATCTCGATCTCCAGGTGCCGGCACAGGTAGTCGCGGTAGCGGCTCGTGGCGATCGACCGCGAGAAGTGTTCCTCGGCCGCGCGGCGGGCATTCGCCCTGCACCGGGCCAGCAGGTCGCGGTCGCCGTGAAGGCGGCGAACCGCCTCGGCGAGGCGCTCGGGACTGCGCGGCAAAACGTGGAGGCCGCACGCGTGCTCCGCCACCAGGTCGGTCAGTTCCGTCCCCAGAGGGCTGATGGCCAGGAGGGCGGCTCCGACAGCCAAGGCATAATACGTCTTGGACGGCACGGCGATCCCCTCGTAGCCCTCGTCGAGGCAGACGATGGCGGCGTCGGCGGCGGCCAGGGAGTGCGGCAGCGCCGACAGGGGCTGGAACGGAAGCAGCGTCAGGTTCGGCAGGTTCCTGGCCGCCACGAGGTCGGCGACCTCCCGCTCGCGCGTGCCGCCGCCGATCAGCATGACGTGGACGTCCGGCAAGTCACGCAGCCGCTCGGCCGCTACCACGATCGATTCGGTGTCGTGGGTCGCGCCAAAGTTCCCGCTGTACATGACGACGAACTTGCCGGCCAGCCCGTGACGGGCGACGAACGGGTTCGCCGCCTTGTCGAGGGGACGGAGGAACGCGGTGTCGGCCCAGTTGGGGATCACCTCGATGAGGCACGCGTCGCCCGCGCGGAGGTGGCCGCGCAGCGTGTCGGCCATGTGCGAGCCGAGCGTGATGACGCCCTCGGCCCCGAGCATCGCGCGGCGGCTCAGCCGCCGCCAGATCCTTGCCAGTACCCCCCCCCGCCGCATCATGCCCATCCTCTCGCCGACGTCCGGGTAAATGTCGTAGACCAGCAGGACGTAGCGAAGGCCGGCCAGGCGCTTCAGGCACGGCATCGCGAGCATCGTCAGCGGCGGGTTCGTGACCACCAGGAACCGTCCCCCGGGATGGCGGAGGGCGAACCACGACGCCCGGGCCGTGAACGCGACCCACGACCATCCGCGCCGCCACATGGGCGACTTCACGAGCGGCGCCGCCCACGTGACGGGGCAAGGCGGCCGGTCCGGCTCGTCCGCATCGATCCAGCCCGTCAGGACCTCGCACGGGACGCCGGCGCGGCAGAGGTCCTCCAGGAGTTCCCGGTTCAGAGGGCCGACCACCTGATTCACCACCGAGAGAGGGGTCTCGGATGGAGGTGTCCCGCGACAGGAAGCGGTTCGGTTGGCCATCGCACCTCCGTCGGTCGAGGTTCAACCGCACGCCCGGTCCGCCGCGGGCTTGGCGCGCTAGCCGCCCTGTGATCCGACCAGGATGTCCGCGATGCGCTCGGCCGCGTGGCCGTCCCACTTCTCGGGCGTGCCGCAGGTGAACGTCTCCTGCGCCATCACGCGCCGGAAGGCCGCCAGGATCCGCGCCGGGTCCGACCCGACCAGTTGGTTGCACCCCACGTCGATCGTGACCGGCCGCTCCGTGTTCTCGCGCAGGGTCAGGCACGGGACCTTCAGGATCGCCGTCTCCTCCTGGATGCCGCCCGAGTCGGTCAGGACGAGCCGCGCCTCGGCGGTGAGGCGGAGGAAGTCGAGGTACCCGAGCGGCTCCGTCAGGCGCAGGCCCTTGGCCTCGAGGTCGCTGAGGCCGAACTCCGCGAGGTTCTTGCGGGTCCGCGGGTGGACGGGGAAGACGATCGGCAGGTCGCGGGCGATGGCCTCCAGCGCCCCCAGAAGGCGGCCGAGCGTCTCGCGGTCGTCCACGTTGGCCGGCCGGTGGAGCGTGAGGACCGCGTACCCGCGCGGGGCGAGGCCCAGGTCCTCCAGAACGCGGCTCGCGCGGGCCTTCTCGAGATTCGCAAGGAGCGTGTCGATCATCACGTTGCCGACGAAGTGGACCTTCGCATCCGCGATGCCCTCGCGGCGGAGGTTCTCCAGGCCGCTCGGCTCGGTGACGAACAGGTAGTCGCTGATCGCGTCGGTGAGGACGCGGTTGATCTCCTCGGGCATCGTGCGGTCGAACGAGCGCAGGCCCGCCTCGACGTGGGCGACCCGAACGCCCAGTTTCACCGCCACCAGGGCGCAGGCGATCGTCGAGTTGACGTCGCCCACCACCAGGACGACGTCAGGCCGCCGCTCCGTCACGACCGGCTCGAACCGGCGGATGATCTCGGCCGTCTGGGCGGCGTGGCTGCCCGAGCCCACCTCCAGGTTCAGGTCGGGCCGCGGAATGCCCAGGTCCTCGAAGAACAGGCGGCTCATCCGCTCGTCGTAGTGCTGACCCGTGTGGACCAGGACGGGCCGCACCTCAGGCCGCGCCCGGAAGGCTGCCATCAGGGGCGCGATCTTCATGAAGTTCGGCCGCGCGCCCACGACGTTCACGATGGTGATCGGCTCGCAGCGGCTCACCTGACGGGTCCTCCTTCCGCGCGGCCGCGGCCCTACGCGCCCACGGCCTCCAGGACGGCCGACGCCACCTCGTCCTTCTGGGCGTCGGTGAGTTCCGGGTAGATCGGCAGGGCCAGGACCTCCCGTGCGGCCTGCTCGGCGTGCGGCAGGTCGCCCGCCTTGCCGCCCAGGTCCGCGAAACACTCCTGGAGGTGCAGGGGCACGGGGTAATAGATCGCGCAGCCGATCCGGCGCTCGTGCAGGCGGGCCTCGACGGCGTCGCGCGTCGCGCGGCCGTTGCCGGCGCGGATGCGTATGACGTACTGGTTGTAGATCATGCGGTTGTGCGGCTCGACGACGGGCGTCACGAGGGCGTCGCATCCGGCGAACTTCCGGTCGTAGTACGCGGCGTTCGCCTGGCGGGCGGCGTGCCAGCGCTCCAGGTGCTTCAGTTTCACCAGGATGACGGCCGCCTGGAGGGCGTCGAGGCGGAAGTTGCCGCCGACCACGTGGTGGTAGTAGCGCGGTTCCATGCCGTGGTTCCGCATGACGGCGCACCGCCGCGCGAGGTCGGCGTCGCCGGTGACCACCATGCCGCCGTCGCCCGCGCCGCCGAGGTTCTTCGAGGGGAAGAATGAGAAGCAGCCGGCGGCGCCGAGGGAGCCGGCCTTGCGTCCCTTGTAGGTGGCGCCGATGGCCTGGGCGGCGTCCTCGATCACCGCCAGGCCGTGCTTCTTCGCGAGGGCCAGGAGGGGGTCCATGTCGGCGGCCTGCCCGAACAGGTGGACGGGAAGGATCGCCCGCGTCTTCCGGGTGACGGCGGCGGCCGCCGCCGGGTCGATGTTGAACGTCCGCGGGTCGATGTCCACGAACACCGGCCGCGCGCCCACCCGGGCGATGCACCCGGCCGTTGCGAAAAACGTGAACGTCGTCGTGATGACCTCGTCGCCAGGGCCGATGCCGAGGCTCATCAGGACGTTCAGGATCGCGTCCGTCCCGCTCGAGGCCCCGATGCCGTGCTTGCAGTCGCAGTACGCCGCCATCGCCTCCTCGCACGCCGCGACCTTCGGACCGCCGATGCAGACCTGCGCGTCCAGGACCTCGTCGACGGCCCGCCGGATCTCCTCGCGGATCGTCCGGTACTGTGCGACGAGGTCCAGCAGCGGAACGGACATGCGCTCTCCTTGACCGGCGGGCGGGGATTGAGGTCGCGCTCGCGAGCCTCCTCCACCGGCCGCGGTCCCCCATGCTGTCGGCCGGGCGCGGCGCGCCCCCGACCGAGGAGCCCCATTATACCGGCGCCCCCGGCGCCGTCAACGAACGCCCCGGCCCGCCGGGGCACGAGAGCCTGCCGACCCGCACCAGGAGAGCGCTGTGGCGGGCGCCGGTTGCGGACACCTGGAAATCGGGATGCTTCGGCCTCTGCGGGCTGGCAGGGCCGCTCCCGCCCGGGGGCTGCGCGCGGCCCGGCAGCGGGCCCGCGTACCCCCCAGTGGCCCCAAGGAGGCCGGGCGGCCCACGCGGCAGCGGCGGCCGAATATAGTCGTTGCTCCCTTCCGGCGGTCCCGCTATAATTTCTCCGGAATGGGTCTGTGTGGGAGTCTGGCGGGCTTTGTGAGGTGGAGGATCGCACCGTGAGGATCGCCCGGAAACGTGCGTCGGGCTTCACGCTCACCGAGATCCTGATGGCGGTGGGCATCCTTGGCGTCGGCCTGACGATGGTGGCCACCATCTTCCCCGTCGCGGTGAACCAGAACCGCCAGAGCGTCGAGATGACCCAGGCCGCCCTCTTCGTCCGCAGCACCTACGCCACCATGCGCGCCCGCCGCCACAAGATCCTCAACGCCATCCGCACCTACGAGGAGAAGAGCGGCAAGCCCGCGCCCGTGGAGCACTTCCGGCTCGACGCCGACGCGTGCATGCCCGGCGAATTCCAGGTCTACAACCCCTACATGTCCACCTTCAACGACGATTGGAGCCGCACGTACCCCGACACGGTCGAACGCTGGACCGCCGGCGGCTATACCGCCGTCATCTACGCCAACCCCTTGCGCCGCGGCGGCCCCTATCGCATCGCCTTCGTCGTCTACGCCGTTCGAGGCGGGAGCCCAACCATCGTTAACACGCCTGCAACCGCCGCCCCCGGCGACTACGTCTACGACCGCACCAACTTCCGCGGCGAGGCCTACCTGGTCGATTACTTCAACAGCACCGGCACCACCGTCGTCACCGCCGTCGGCGGACTTCCCGCCGGCGCGTCGCCGAACTGGCTCGTCCTGCCCGGCGCGGCGACGGCCTACCACGTCGTTCTGGGAGACTGACCGTGAAACGCACACGCTATCACCCAACGTCGACCTCCGCGGCGGCCCCGAGCGGCTTCACGCTCGTCGAACTCGTCACCGCGGCCTCGCTCATGACCGTCATGATGCTCGGCGTCGTCGAGATCTTCGGCATCGTCACCCAGACGGCCTCCGAGGCCGAGGCCCAGAACTTCGCCTTTCAGCAGATGCGCGGGTTCTTCGACACCCTCAACCGCGACCTCCGCGGTCTGACCCACGACGGCTATTTATACATCTCCCTTCAGAAGTGCTTGTACAACACCACCAGTTCCCAGTTTGAATTCCTGGCCCGTGTGCCCACCGTAGAGGACTACGCGTTCTCCTCCCTCGCCTTCGTCAGCATCGGCCAATGGGGCGGCACCTGGAACCCGGCCGAGTATGCCAACGCCGCCGAACTCCTCTATACCAACAACGTCCTCACCCCCACCCAGCGGCTCAAGGTGTCGAACCGCAACGTCGGCGTCCGCCGCGCCCCGCTCGGGCGCGGCGTGTGGCTCCTGAACGGCGAGAATCCGTCCTCCTCCGGCGAGGACGCCGACCACTGGTCCGGCTCCCAGTGCTATCTCGCCAACCTGTTCGCGTCGGCGACGTACCGGCGGGTCAACTCGGGATCCTGGACCGATCTGAGGATCTACCCCTGGATCGCCAGCGACAAGGCCGTTGACGGAGGCGCCGCCAACCTGCCGAGCCTCAAACGCGTCATGTCGTCCTGCACCAGCGAGTTCTTCGTCGAGTGGTGGTATCCCCAGGGCGGCGGCGGCAAGGGCTCCTGGCAACGCGTCGCCAGCCGGGCGTACCAGCCCGCCGGGAGCCTGATCTGGCCGCCGGCCCTCCGCGTCACCGTCGTCGTCCACGACCCGAGTTCCGAGGAGCCCCTGCCCGAAGGACAGAAGCGGTTCCGGGGCTACGCCCTCCAGGAGGTCTTCTTCCTCGGGGACAGGTAGGCACCCACGGCGGCACCGGCCGCACTGCTGAGGTATACCCATGAAGGTGAACGGTTCGGTCCTGATCGTCGTCCTCGGCCTCCTGGCGATTCTCGCCGTCGTCGGCGTCGCCTTCGTCACGATGAGTTCCATCGACCGCGCCACCGCCGCCAACTTCGCCGCCAACACCCAACTGATGATGGCCGCCGACAGCGGCGTCGATCATGCGGCCCACTACCTCGTCAACGACGTCTGGAAACTCGACGCCTCCGTCACCCCCCCGAAGCAGCTCCTCCTCACCAACACCACCGGCTATGAGGT
>CAYGZE010000154.1:0-8343 GCA_964354185.1 uncultured Anaerolineales bacterium
CAGCATCCACACGCAGACGCTGGCCATGCTGTGCGGCCTCCGGAAGGCCGACCACGCACACATGGCCGAGGCGCGGCTGCTGCCCTACCTCAAGGGGCGACGGGTGCCGGGCGCGCTCCCGTCGAGTTACTGGGTGACGTACGTCTATGGTACGATGAACGGCTTGGGGTACGGCCGGGAGGTCGCGCGGCATATCCGGACGAGGTGGGCCCCGATGATCCCGTGGGGCGGGACGTGGGAGACCTTCGAAGGGACGGTCGGCAACAGCACGTGCTCGCACGCGTGGGCGGCCCACCCCATCTACCACCTGGTGGGGACGCTCGGCGGCGTGACCCAGGCGGACGCGGCGTGGCGCCGGATCCGGTTCGCGCCGGTCCTTGACCTTAAGGAGGCCGGCCGCGTGCGCGTGGCCGTGCCGACGCCGCAGGGCCTCATCCGGGCGGCGTGGGAGCGCCGGAGCGACGGGACGCACGTCCGCCTCGCGCTGCCGAAGGGCGTCGAGGCCGCCGTGCGGCTGCCCGGCGTCAGGGGCGGCACGGTGACCGGGCGGCACGAGTGGCTGGTCGAGTAGCGGCTGGGGAACCGGCGGCGAAGCGGAGAGGAGGGCAGGCCGGCATGAGGCGCGCGAGCGGACGGACCAAGCGCGGTTTCCGTTGCGGCGGGCCCTGGGGCGCGGCAGCGCTGGCGCTCCTGGCGGCCGCGGCGACCGGCTGCGCGGGGCGGACGCGGGGCAAGCCCAGCGAGGTGACTATGAAGACCGTCGACCAAGGCGTGGCGCAGGGCCCGTTCCAGGCCACGTGGGCGTCGCTCGAGACGTACTCGCCCCCCGCGTGGTACCTGGACGCGAAGTTCGGCATCTTCATCCACTGGGGCGTCTACTCGGTTCCGGCGTTCGGGAACGAGTGGTACCCGCGGAACATGTACATTGAGGGGTCCAGCGAGTTCAAGCACCACGTGGAGACCTACGGGTCCCAGGCGAAGTTCGGGTACAAGGACTTCATCCCGCGGTTGACGGCCGCGAAGTACGACCCGGACCACTGGGCCGAGGTCTTCCGGAACGCGGGGGCGAAGTTCGTCGTCCCTGTGGCCGAGCATCACGACGGCTTCGCGATGTACGACTGCGGGCGCAGCGAGTGGTGCGCCGCCAAGATGGGCCCGAAGCGCGACATCGTGGGCGACCTGGCCAAGGCCGTCCGCAAGCAGGGACTCATCTTCGGCCTGTCGAGCCACCGGGCCGAGCACTGGTGGTTCTTCAACGGCGGCATGACGTTCGACTCGGACGTCAAGGACCCGAAGTACGCGGGCCTCTACGCCCCGGCCCAGTCCGACAAGACGCAGCCCAACCAGGCGTTCCTCGATGACTGGCTCCTGCGGACGTGCGAACTGGTGGACAAGTACCAGCCGCAACTCGTCTGGTTCGACTGGTGGATCGAGCAACCCGCGTTCAAGCCCTGCCTCCAGAAGTTCGGCGCGTTCTACTACAACCGCGGGGCCGCGTGGAAGAAGGGCGTGGCGATCAACTACAAGAACAACGCGTTCCCGGCGAAGGCGGCGGTCTTCGACGTCGAGCGCGGCCAACTGGCCCAGATCCGCCCCTTCTTCTGGCAGACCGACACGAGCATCTCGAAGAACTCGTGGGGCTACGTTGCGAAGCAGGACTACAAGACCGCCGGGTCGATCGTCGGCGACCTCGTGGACATCGTCAGCAAGAACGGGGCGCTGCTGCTGAACATCGGGCCGAAGCCGGACGGGACGATCCCCGAGCCCGAGGAGGCGATCCTCCTGGAGATCGGCCAGTGGCTGCGGGTGAACGGCGAGGCGATCTACGGCACGCGGCCCTGGGTCGTTTTCGGCGAAGGGCCGACGCAGGTCGTCGCCGGATCGTTTGCCGACACCAAGCGCGCAGCGTTCACGGGCCAGGACCTCCGGTTCACGTGCAAGGGCAACGCGCTGTATGCGATCGCCTTGGCCTGGCCGGGGAAGGAACTGACGATCCGGTCGCTGGCGAAGTCGGCGGGTCTGGCCGAGGGCGCGGTGAAGGACGTCGCGCTCCTGGGCCACGACGGCAAGTTGACGTGGTCGCGGACGGACGCCGGCCTCGTCGTGAAGATGCCGG
Organism: uncultured Anaerolineales bacterium; assembly: GCA_964354185.1. Lineage (GTDB taxonomy): Bacteria > Planctomycetota > Phycisphaerae > FEN-1346 > FEN-1346 > CAYGZE01. The sequence goes on from CAYGZE010000154.1 coordinate 2,117, forward strand.
ACCGCAGGCCGTGCGACCACGCCTACGCCCTGAAGATCACGGGCCTTCGGGTCGAGGCGTTCCGGCCCGACCTCCCGATCCGGCCGGGGGCGGACGGGTCGATCACGCTGGGCGCGGATCGCGCGGAACTCCACGGCTCGAAGATCCAGGTCGAGGCGCGCGGCGGGGGCCCGGCCGTCGGCCTCTGGGACGACGCGAAGGAGTGGGTCTCGTGGAAGATCCGCTTCGCGCAGGCGGGGACGTACGAGGTGAGCGCCCGCGTGGCGGCCGCCGCGGGCGAGACCGGGTTTGCCATCGAGATCGGCGACGAGCGGCTCGAGGGCAAGGCCCCGAAGACCGAGAACTGGGACGACCTGAAGACCGTCACGATCGGCAAGGTCCGGATCGCCAAGGCGGGCGAGTGCCTGGTGAAGGTCCGCCCGCGCGACGCGGCCGCGTGGAAGCCGATGAACCTGGCGTCCGTGGTGCTGCGGCGCGGCGAGTAGACCCGCCGTGCCGGGCGCGCCCACGGGCGGGGAGGGACGGCGACATGCGCGGCGTGGCAATCGCGGCCCTGGCGGCCCTGGCGGCGTGGCCCGGCGGGTGCGCAGCCGCCGAGGTCAAAGGGACGCCAGGCCTCTCGGTCCGGGCCGACGGGGCGCTCCTTCGGGACGGGCGGCCGTGGCGCGGCATCGGCGTCAACTACTTCGACCTCTTCTACCGGACGCTGAAGGACCCGGACGACACGTCGTACGAGGCCGGCCTGAAGGCCCTGGCGGAGCGCGGCATCCCGTTCGCGCGGTTCATGTGCGGCGGCTACTGGCCCGCGGAGAACCGGCTGTACCAGGAGGACAAGGAGGCCTACTTCCGGCGCCTCGACGCCGTCGTCAGGGCGGCCGAGAAGCATGGGATCGGCCTCGTCCCGTCCCTCTTCTGGCACCTCGCGACCGTGCCCGACCTTGTGGGCGAGCCGGTGAGCGCCTGGGGCGACCCCAAGAGCCGCACACACACGTTCATGCGGACCTACACGCGCGAGGTCGTGACGCGGTACCGCGATTCGCCGGCCGTCTGGGGCTGGGAGTTCGGCAACGAGTACAACCTGCCGGCCGACCTGCCGAACGCGGCGGAGCACCGCCCGCCCGTCGTGCCGGACTTGGGCACGCCTGCGTCGCGGAGCGCGCGCGACGAGGTCACGCACGAGATGGTCCGCACGGCCTTTGCCGAGTTCGCGAAGGAGGTCCGGCGGCACGACCCGGCGCGGATCATCGCGAGCGGAAACGCCTTCCCGCGCGCCACGGCGTGGCACCAGCGGGCGGAGGGCTCCTGGAAGGAGGACACGCCCGAGCAGTCGGCCGAGATGCTCCTCGGCGACAACCCGGACCCGATGAATGTCCTCTCCGTCCACTGGTACCAGGAGCCGGAGGCCCGTCTCGCGGCGGCCCAGGCGACGGCCGCGCGGGCCCGCAAGCCGCTCTTCGTCGGCGAGGTGGGGGTGCCGGGCGCGCCGTCGGCCGAGACGCGGGAGCGGTTCGGCGCGATGATCGCGGCCATCGAGCGGTGCGGCGTGCCCCTGGCGGCCCTCTGGGTCTACGACTACGCGGGCCAGGACAACGAGTGGAATGTCACGGCGACGAACGCGCGGGCGTATCAACTGGAGGCCGTCTCCGAGGCGAACCGCCGCATGAAGGCGGGCCGTTGAGGCGGGTCACTCGGGCAGCGCGATCCGGAGGTCGAACGGCTCGAACCGGATGGCGTCCAGCACCTCCAGTTCCGTGCAGTCGAAGAAGCGCTGGTTGGTCACCTTGAACTGCACGTAGCGCGTCTCGACCGGCTTCTCGGGGACCAGGCGGAACGTCGCCCCCTGGATGACCTCGTGGTCGGGCCACAGGTGGTTGGCGGGCAGGTCCTTCCACCGTAGGTCCGTCTCCAGGAACCCGACGGACGTGAAGTCCTTGCCGTCCGCGGAGACGAGGACCTCGACCTTGTCCTGAATCTCGCCCCGGAGGGCGTCCCACCAGGGGTACCCGTGGAAGTTCATGCCGAAGGCGGCGCAGCGGGCCGGGGCGCCCAGGTCGAGGGTGATGACGGGGTTCTTGCCGGCGCTCCAGAGGGCGCCGGACTTGTAGGAGGTGCCGCCGGCGTAGGGCGGCCCCGCGATGCCGTCGGTCAGGCGAGTCCCGTCGGGGTCGCCCGCGCCCCAGCCGTCCTCGGAGGGCACGGAGAGCGTGTACTTCTTGCCGACGGCCAGGTTGCGGCCCAGCGTCAGCCAGCGGCCGACCCACTTCTCGCCGCCCGGGTCCTTGCCGTCGGAGTAGCCGGCGACGCGGTCCGCCACGGGCCACTGGCAACTCACGGTCAGCGACTCCATAACGGGATGGTCCGCGCCGCCGACGTTGATGGCATACCGCATCGGGACCTTGTCGACGAACTGGGTGTGGCTCCGCCGGACGAGGGAGCGGTCGGCCTGGCGCTCGGACCAGGTGAAGGTGACCACGACCGGCTTGAAGGAGGGGTCGGCGGGCGGGTGGTCGGCCTCGATCCGCAGGGCGTAGAGGCTGCACGCGTCGCGGGCCGCGACGGGCGAGTTCATGAGGTAACGGACGTGGACGGTGCGGCGGCCTTTGGGGACCTCGACCGTCTCGTAGTGGATGACGTCCCAGGGCGGCTCGACGCTGGTGAGGGTCCATGCGGCCGTCCACGTCTTGCCGCCGTCGAAGGAGTGGGCGATCTCGATGCGGCTGCCGGGAGCCCGGTTGTAGAAGCGGCCGCCGTAGGTCACCCGCACCAGGTTGCGCGGCGCGTCGATGCGGTACACGAGGTACGCGTCCTCCTTCGGCTTGGCGGGCCAGAGGACGCCCTGGTAGCCGATGTGTTTCTCGTCGCAGGCGATGTTCTTCTCCTCGGCGGCGTGGTCCTTGTACCGGCCGCCCTGGAGGTCGGGCCAGAAGACGATCGAGTCGGTGGGGTCGCCGGTTCCGACGTAGACGGTGTTGCGGCCGAGGTTCAAGCGCGGCTGCGTCTTCGCGTTGAGCATGGTGCGGGTCTCGACCGAGAGGCTGCGGAGGACGGCGTCGGCCGGGGCAGACTTCGCGAGGAGGTCCACGCGAATGAGGACCTCGTAGGCGCCGCTCACCTCGCCGAGCAGGTGGACCTCGGCGGCCAGGTCGCCCGTGGCGTCGGCTTTCCAAACCTCCTTCCACACGAGGCCGTTGGTGGTGCTGATGGAGATTCTCGCCTCGTCACCGGCGCCCTTGCGGAGGAAGGCGGCCCTGATCGACTGGCTGGTGATAACGTTCGCGCCCTGGACCTTGAAGACGACGCGCGCGGGCTCGCCCGCCTTGGCCGGGCGCAAGCCGACGGGGTCGGCGGGGGCGATGCTCTCGGCGCTATGGACGGCCTTCGCGTACTCGCCCGCGGTCAGGACCGGCGCGAACTGCCAGACGCCGTTGCCTCGGATGCCGAACTTGCTCGCCGCCTCGGGGTCCTTGCCCTCGTTGGGGACGTAGAACTCAGGCCCGTCGCCGAGGCTCCGGTAGGTGCGCGTGTAGAACTCGCCGGGCTTCAGGTTCAGGATGTAGCGGTGGCCCCAGTCCCAGTCGTTGAAGTAGTAGCGGAACTTCAGGTACTGGGGGTTGAAGCAGCGGTACTCCTGGTCGAGGTCACGGGCGCAATCGGCCCCGGTGAGGAAGCCGCGCGGGCTCGTCGCGGTGAGGCAGTGGTACCTGGCGATGTGGCCGGGCTCGGTCCGGCCGCCCGAGACCTCGCAGGCGCCCTCCTTGCCGACGTCCTCGACGCCGGCGATCGTCTTGCCGTCGCAGAGGGTGTAGAGGGCGGACATCGAGTTGTCGTACATGTGCCAGCGGCCGTCGTAGAAGCACTCGGAGACGGTGTGGGCGGTGATGTCCCAGTACTTGACCTTCAGGCCCAGGTGGTGCCAGAGGACGCAGTTGATCCCCGCGACGGTGCTGCACATCGTGTAGCCGTAGTCGTTGAACTGGCGGATCGGGTCGGCCAGTTCCATGCCGTGCAGGGCCATCGGCGTGGTCTGGCGGCGGCCGATGTGGTTCCAGTAGAAGAGGGCCCAGCACTTCTCCTGCGGCGTGGGCCACCGGGACGTGATGCTCCGGATCACGCTGGGGAGGTCCGTGTAGTCGGGCGACGCGTCGGTGACGACCTTGAGGTTCGAGACCTCGGCGGACGCGACGGTTGCCGTGGCGACGACGGCCGCCAGGACGGCCAGGACGCAGGGGCGCTTCACGCGGGCCCTCCTCTCCCAGGGACAGGACTCCGGTAGTCTAACCCCGGGCGGGGGCGGAAGTCGCGACAGAACGGGCCGGCCCCCGCGAAGCCGGCGGCGGAATCGTTGACGCGGCGGCGAAGGACGGGTAGTCTGGCGCGGCCAGAGCAGCCGCGGCGGCTGCGGCAATGGAGGGGCGACGCGCATGAAGCGACAACAGAAGCGGGCCATGCCCCAGTACGGCATCTCCACCCGCGCCATCCACGCGGGCGAGGACCGCTCGCGGTACGCCGACTCAATTACGACGCCCATCGTCCAGACCTCCACCTACGTGTTCAAGGACAGCGCCGAGGTCGAGGCCTACACGAAGCACGGCAAGGCCCGCTTCGAGTACGGGCGCTACGGGAACCCCACCGAGCAGGTGGCCCAGCAGCGCCTGGCCGCTCTCGAAGGGGCCGAGGACTGCGTCCTCTTCACCTCCGGCATGAGCGCCATTGTGACGACCATCCTGACCCTGGTCCGGAGCGGCGACCACATCGTCATCACCGACGACGCCTACAAGAAGACCCTGGAGTTCTGCTCGGATTACCTCCAGCGGTTCGGTGTCGGGTGCACGATCGTCCCGTTCGGGCACTACCGTGCGCTGGAAGGGGCCATCCGGCGCCGGACGCGGTTCATCTTCTCGGAGTCGCCGACGAACCCGTACCTGAACATCTTCGACCTGACGCGCCTGCGCGAAATCGCGCGGCGGCACGACGTGCTGACGGTGATCGACAGCACCTTTGCGACGCCGATGAACCAGCGGCCGCTCGAGTGGGGCGTCGACCTCGTGATCCACAGTTGCACCAAGTACCTGGGCGGGCACAACGACCTCCTGGCCGGGGCGGTCCTGGGGCGGAAGGCCCTCATCGACCACGTCCGGGCCCTCCACAAGGCGCTGGGCGGCGTGATCGATCCGCACTGCTGCTACCTCTTGCTCAGGGGCCTGAAGACGTTCGCCCTCCGGGTGGCCGTGCAGAACGAGTCGGCGATGAAGGTCGCCCGGTTCCTCGAGGGGCACCCGCGCGTGAAGCGCGTCTACTACCCGGGCCTCGAGAGCCACCCGCACCACGCGATCGCCTGCGCCCAGATGACCGGGTTCGGCGGCGTCGTGACGTTCGACATCAAGGGGGGCCTGGCGACGGCCAAGCGGTTCCTGGACAGCCTGGGGCTCTGTTTCCTGGCGCCGAGCCTGGGCGGCGTTGAGACCCTGATCACGCACCCGGCCACGGTGACCTACTACCGCGAGACGCGCCGCGAGCGCTACGCCCTGGGGATCACCGACACGCTGATCCGCCTGGCCCTGGGCGTCGAGGACGCGGACGACATCATCGCCGACCTCGACCAGGCCCTCGTCCGGAGCGCCCGCAGCGGCAAGCGCGGGCGCTGAACGACTCCGCGGGGGCGCGGCCCCGAAGGGCTACTTCGGCGCGTCGGTCACCTGGATGTTGTCGAGGTAGAAGACCGTCTTCTGGGTCGCGATGCTCGAGAAGCCCAGCCACTGGAGGGTCTTCCAGTCGGGGCTGCCGGTCGCGAGTCCCGCGAACTCCTTCGGCGGCTGACCGGGCAGCGTGACGCGCAGGCGCCACGTCCCGTCGGCCTTGGAGCCCAGCCCCGCCGTCGCCTCGAACCCGACCCACTTCCCCTCGGGCAGGTCGAGCGCCTCCTTGCCGGCAATCAGCAGTTTCCCCTTGTTGACGCGGAACGTGGGGCCGACCTTGTACTTGGCCCCGTCGTCGCGCCACTCGTGGTACATGTCGACGCCGGCCTCGACGCGCATGTCGAACGCCGAGCGCGTCACCCCCTCGGTGCGGCCCGGCCTGTAGTAGAAGTGCGGGTTGAAGCCGTGCTGGAGGCCGGGGGCGTCGACGATCTTGAGGCTCTGCTTGCCCGAGGCGGCGGTCTCGTCGGTGACGGCGATGGCGTCGCCCTTCCCCTCGACGTGGCAGTGGGCCTCGACGGGCCGGTCGCC
>CAYGZE010000154.1:8443-10316 GCA_964354185.1 uncultured Anaerolineales bacterium
GGGTCGGCCACGATCGACCCCTCGTCCTTGCCGGTCGCCTGCCACTCCTCCAGGGTCTTCCCGGCGAACGAGACGGGCTTACCCGAGGCGTCGAAGTAGAGGTTCTGGCGGAGGGCCACGTTCGCGTCGCCCCAGGACCCGGCGAAGAGCGTCCCCTGGTTCCAGTAGACGATGTTGTGCTCGAAGGTGAAGGAGAGGTGCGGCTCGACGCGGCTGCGCTGGAGTTGGCCCTCCATCGAGAACGCGAAGATGTTGTTCCGGATGACGTTCTCTTTGCCGTAGTGCTGGTGGTAGCCGCCCGTCTTCGTGTTGTAGACGAGGTTGTTCTCCATGACGATGGCGGTGGACCCCTCGTCGTTGTAGAGCCCCCAGCCGCCGTAGGAGTAGGAGTAGATGTCGTGGCAGCGGTTGTTGGAGACGGTGGTGCCCTCGGAGGGGCCGAGGGTGTAGACGGCGCCCATGTCGCTCAGGACGCCCCAGCCCAGGTGGTGGATGTGGTTGAACTCGATCACGTTGCGCTTGGCGACGCTCGGGGCGTAGCCCCACCGCCAGCCGACGGAGACGCCCGTGTAGCGGAAGTCGCCGATGTCGTTGTGGGTGACGCGGTTGTCCGGGGAGTGTCCGATCCAGACGCCGACGCACCCGCGGTCGATGTGGCCGCCCGAGCGGATGATGTTGTTGTCCACGGTCACGTGGCTGGTCACCTCGTCCGGCTTGGGGTTGTCGTTGACCCATCCCTCGCCCATGCGGACGCCGCCCGCCCCCAGGTCGGCGAGCAGGCACCGCACGACGCGGCAGTCGCGGCAACCGTGGCGGAACCAGACGGCGTAGGCGCCCACGTGCGAGACCTCGCAGTCTTCGATCGCGATGTTCCGCGCGCGGTCGGCCATGATGACCGCCGGCAGGCTGACGGCCGCCTGGGCGTCGGCGTGGCCCTGGGGCGGAAGCAGGTACTGCCCGTGGCGGAACGCGAGGCCCCTCAGGGCGATGTGCTCGGCGACCGTGCCCTTCTCCTTGTCGCCCGCAAAGACGACGAACGTGTCGACGACCGGGGCGACCACGTCGGCCTTGGCCGGGTCCTCGCCGGGCAGGGGCTTGTAGAGGAGCGTCCCGTCGCGGTCGAGGAACCACTCGCCCGGTGCGTCGACGACCGCGCGGAAGTTCTCCAGATGATACCGCTGGGAGGGCTCCCACTGCATGAAGGGCCACGGGGCCGGGCCGGTCGTGACGACGGCGCCCGACGCGTCAACCGAGGCGAGGCGGTGCTCGCTGGTCTCCCACGAGTGATAGGCGATGAGGACGACATCGCTCAGCCGCTCCTTCGGGATGGCGAGGATGGGATTCAGGTCCTCCGGCCGCGCGCGGAACGCGCGGTTGGGCATCGCCGCCTGCTTGCCGGTGGCGGGGTCGACGGCCGTGGGCATCTTGCCCGCCATGTAGAAGTAGAACTTGTTGGGCGAGCGGGCCCGCACGGCACGACGGCCGTCGATCCAGAGTTGCTCGAAGGTCCACTTCCCCTCGGCGACGCCGGGAACCTTGGCGGCCCAGAGGCCATCGGGGCCTGCCTTGAAGCCCGTGATCCGCCGGCCGCCCGAGAAAACGGGCTTGGCGCCGGGCGCGGCCTCGTAGGAGATGGACGCCTCCTGCGTGCCGCTGTCCTCGGGCGAGAACACGACCGGATCGGTCAGCGTATAGGCACCGTCGGCGACCAGCACCTTGACGGGCTCCTTCAGGGGGCCCTCGGCCTTGAGGCGCCGGACAGCGTTGCGGGCGCCCGCCAGCGAGGCCAGCGGGCCATCGGACTTGTCGGCGTTCGGCCGCGCGAGGCGCCCGGACCATGCGTCCTTCCCGTCGGCGGCCACGTACAAGGTGG
>CAYGZE010000155.1:0-6696 GCA_964354185.1 uncultured Anaerolineales bacterium
AGCAGGAGTCGGCCGCGGCTCCGCGCCCGGCGCCGGGGGCAGGACCGGCGGCGCGTCGGGAACCGCGGGCGGCACCGGCGGCGCGTCCGGCGGCATCGACGGCGCCACATCCGGGGCCGCGCCGGCCGCGTCCAGGTCCTCCCTCACGATCTCGCGGCCGTCCGGCAGGAGGTAGACCGTCTGCTCCTGCGTGACGTAGTGCGCGACGGCCAGTTCCTTCTGCTCGTGGGGGCGGCCCCAGTTGGTCTGGATGACCTCGTAGTTGGTCTGGGTCAGGCGGCCGTGCTGCTCGTCGAAGAGGCCCGACTGGACGAGCATCGCCCCGCCGAGGGCGGCGACGATCGTCCCGCCGACGGCGACCGAGAAGAGGCCGTTCACGAGACCGAGGACGATGCCCCGCCATCCCCCCCGCTCCCACGCCGCCCGCACCATCCGCCGCCACGGCGGCATGAGGAGCATCAGAACCGACGTGGCCAGGAGCGCCAGCCCCCCCGCCAGGACGAACCTGGCCTTCTCCCCGCAGAACTCCTCCAACAGCCCGAGAATGTGCCGATACACCGCGATCCTCCTCCCTGGGTCAGACACCGTAAGACCGACGACATGGCGCGACGGATGCGCAAGGACGGGGGCAATCGGGGTTGGCAACATCTTGAGTACCGCGCGGCCGGGAGGTTGTCAATATGAAACCGGCGGGCCCGGCGGATTTTTTGCGGGGCGACCGCGCCGGCCGGGTAATATCACAGCGCCACTTGGCCTTTGCGCGGTGGGTCTCCGTACCCACCGCGCAAGGAATGGCGTTTCTGACCGCGCCAGGGGCCATGGCGCGGCGGGTGCGGAGACCCGCCGCGCCACGTGGCGCCGTAGGATTAGACTCGGGGTCGCCGCGCGGCCAGGCAGTCCGGTGGAGTACGGCGACCACCGGTACCTTGATCCCGAGGATGTGAGGAACAGGCTCTGTGACGGCTGAGCCGGGCCCGCGACCCTGTCCGCCGTAGTCCGCCGGACGACGGCGGATGGTCAGTCCGCCCGCCGCGCCGTCGCGTATTCAGTTGTCCACCACCCGACCTACACGACCGGGGCTCCCCGGCAGTCAAGCGCGTGACCCGAGTCTATAGGCGAAGCCAAGATACTTCCTTTGCATTTGACTTCGCCACAATCGTGAGGTATCTTTCTTAATGTCAGAATTGCGGCTGCGCTCGCCCGGCAGGGGGCTGGGCGGCACGACCAGACAGAAGAACACGTGGGGGGCGGGGGAGGAATCCTGCGGCCACCTTTTTCTGGGCCGCTGACCATCGGCGGCCTGCACGCCAGGGGCCCAACCAGGGCCAACCGTAATGTCTGAGCAAGGAGAATCGCAATGCAGAGGCGAAGCCGGGGCATCGCGATGTGCTGGGTGGCCATGGTGGCCGCGCTGGCCCTGCTTGGCCCCCTGACCGCAGAGGGCCGGGCCGACTTCATTCTTTGGAACGACGAGCAGATGACGGTCAACACCTACCACGCCTACGGGTATCTATGGGACACGAGCCGTGTCTCCATCGTCTCCGGGGGGTTCATGTACGATCTCTACGCTCACGACTTCAGCACTGCCGCTGTTTCGGGAGGGGTCGTGGACGGGACCCTCTACGCCTACGACTCCAGTGCTGTGGATTTCACCGGCGGGCGCGTCATCAACCTTAAGATATATAACTCCACTGTTGGGAGCATCTCTGCTGGGAGCGCGAGTTTCGACCCGCCAGGCGCCTGGGCATGCGACTATCTCGATGCTTATAATACAAGTATTGTGCAGATTTCCGGCGGCAGCGTTTATAGCGTGTACAAGCCCCAGGCCTACGACTCAAGTATCATGCGCATCTCGGGCGGGAAAGTCGGGTACCCATCTGCTCACGACTCCAGTACAGTGTACATCTCTGGAGGGCGGGTAATCTACGGCCTTCATGCGTCGGAATCCAGCACTACGTACATCTCTGGTGGGACTCTTGATTATCTCAGCGCCAGCAACTTCAGTGCCGTGCAAATCACCGGTGGGTCTGTGACCGCGATCTCCGCCTACGACTCCAGCGCGATCACTTTCTACGGCCGGAACTTCTCTGTCAGTGAGGGCCTTTATCTCTATGGCGAGCGGGTCTTAGGCAAGGGCATACTGAGCGGCGAATGGATGGACGGGACGTCGTGGACAACAAAGATTGATAACAACGTTCCCACGGCGACAATCTTGGCCACCCCGGAGCCGGCGACGCTGGGCTTGCTGGCCCTGGGCGGGCTGGCGCTGCTCTGCCGACGGGGAAAGTACTCGGCCGTGAAACCACACGTAGGCTAGACGTACTCCTTGTCGATTCGCACCTGCCGGCAGTCGAGGCACCGGCATCGGTGCCGCCGTCCGTTGCCGCGCTTGCGGTCCCCCGCGCGGCGCTCACCCGCCCGCTTCTGGGGGCCCGCGCCAAGAGCGTCTTTCTTCCTGCGCGGTAGGGGTGTAGTATCCGTGTCGGGCCGGCGGCCGGATCGGGCAGCCGGATCGCCCGGCCGCCGGGCCCCGGCAATCCCCTCAAGCGGAGGAACGCGCCATGGCAAGTCTCGGTCTGGACGCCGTCGTGATGGTTCTGGTGGCCGCGCTGGTCCTGGGGACGGCCCTCGTGGCCGCGGGCGGGCCCCTCGACCCCGCCGAGGTCGCCGCCCGCATCCAGAAGCACCGCACCGCCGAGGTCACCCTCACCGTGCGCGACGGGGCCGGCGAGCCCCTGGCCGGCGCCGCCGTCACCGTCCGCCAGGTGCGGCACAAGTTCCTCTTCGGCTCGAACGCGTTCTCGATCAACCCCGACGACGCGTCGCCCGACCAGGCCGCCTACCAGAAGCGGTACGCCGACCTCCTCAGCTACGCGACGCTCCCCTTCTACTGGGGCGCCTTCGAGCGCGAGGAAGGGAAGCCCGGGACCGAACGCGTCCGCAAGATGGCCGCGTGGTGCAAGGGCCACGGCGTCCGCGCCAAGGGCCACCCCCTGTGCTGGCACGAGGTCCCGTGCAAGTGGCTCGACGGGAGGCCGCTGGACGAGGTCCGGACGCTCCAACTCGGCCGCATCACGCGCGAGGTCGGCGGCTTCGCCCGCCTCATCGACACCTGGGACGTCGTCAACGAGGCCTGCGCCATGCCGGGCTACGGCGGGGGGAAGAACCCCATCGGGAACCTTGCCAAGGAACTCGGCAATGTCGAGGTCATCAAGCAGACCTTCGCCGCCGCCCGCCAGGCCAACCCCAAGGCCTACCTCTTGCTGAACGACTACGACACCTCGCTCAAGTACGAGGCCCTCATCAAGGACTGCCTGGCGGCGGGCGTGCCCATCGACTGCATCGGCATCCAGTCGCACATGCACGGCGGCTACTGGGGCGCCGAGAAGGCGTGGGAGGTGTGCGAGCGGTTCGCCCGCTTCGGCAAGCCCCTCCACTTTACGGAACTGACGATCCTCTCGGCCGAGAAGCACCCCAAGATGGACTGGCACACGAACCTGCCCGACTGGCCCACGACGCCCGAGGGCGAGACGCGCCAGGCCGCGCAGGTGGCCGAGTTCTACACCGTCCTCTTCTCCCACCCGGCCGTCGAGGGCATCACGTGGTGGGACTTCTCGGACAAGGGCGCCTGGCAGGGCGCCCCCTCGGGCCTCGTCCGCAAGGACATGTCGCCCAAGCCCGCCTACGAGGCCCTCATGGGCCTGGTGAAGAAGGCGTGGTGGACGGGGCCGCTGGACCTGAAGACCGACGCGGCTGGCAAGGTGCGGTTCCGCGGCTTCCTGGGCGAGTACGCCGTCGAGTCGGGGGCGGCGCGCGGCAAGGTCCAGGTCCCGGCGGCCGGCGAGGCCGCGGCGACCGTGACGCTCCTGGACGAGCGCGAGTGAGGGCCGGGACGCCCCGCCCGGCGCCCGCGAACCGGTGAAAGGGGAGAGGCGATGGCCGACCGATCCAGGGCGACGCGGCGGCAGTTCCTGAAGGCCTCCGCGACCGGCGCGGCCGCCGCGGCGCTCGTGGGATGCCTGGACGCGCGCGGCCGCGAGGCGCGCGGCGGGGGCGGGCCGGCGAGGCCGAACATCCTCTGGATCTCGTGCGAGGACATGTGCCCGGACATGGGCTGCTACGGCGACGCCTATGCCCGGACCCCCCACCTCGACCGTTTGGCCGCCCAGGGCGCCCGCTTCGACCGCGCCTTCGCCGTCACGCCCGTCTGCGCGCCGTGCCGCTCGGCGATCATCACCGCCATGTACCCCTCCACCATCGGGTCGCACCACATGCGCTCGAGTGCGGTGCCGCCGCCCTACGTCAAGTGCTTCACGGAGTACCTGCGGGCGGCGGGCTACTGGTGCACGAACGACGCGAAGACGGACTACAACTTCCCGGCGCCCCTGACGGCGTGGGACGAGTGCCGCAAGGGCGCCGACTGGCGCGGCCGTGCGCCCGACGAGCCCTTCTTCGCCGTCATCAACCTCGAGGAGACGCACGAGAGCCAGTGCTGGCCCATCGACGGGCAACTGGACCACGACCCCGCCCGGGCTGTCCTGCCGCCCTACTACCCCGACACACCCACCGTCCGCCGCAACTGGGCCCGCTACTACGACCAGGTCACGCGCATGGACGCGCACGTCGGCCGCATCCTCCGGCGGCTCGAGGACGACGGCCTCGCGGACGCGACGGTCGTCTTCTTCTGGGCCGACCACGGGCGCGGCCTGACGCGGGCCAAGCGCTGGGTCTACGACTCGGGCCTCCACGTGCCGCTGCTCGTCCGGTGGCCGGGGCGCATCGCCCCCGGCTCCGCCCGCGACGACCTCGTCAGCCTGCTCGACCTGGGGCCGACCGTCCTCTCCCTCGCCGGCCTCCAGGTTCCCGCCCACATGCAGGGGCGGCCGTTCCTCGGCCCGGCCGCCGGCCCGCCGCGCGATTACGTCTTTGCCACCCGCGACCGCATGGAAGAGGTCTACGACATGATGCGGGCCGTCCGCGACAAGCGCTACAAGTACATCCGCAACTTCCAGCCCGAGAAGCCGTACGCCCAGCCCATCGCGTACATGGACAAGATGCCCATGCTCCAGGAGATGCGCCGCCTCCACGCCGAGGGGCGCCTCCAGGGGCCGCCCGCCCTCTGGTTCCGCCCCACGAAGCCCCCCGAGGAACTCTACGACACCCTCGCCGACCCGCACGAGATCCGCAACCTGGCCGACGCGCCGGACCACCAGGACGTCCTGAAGCGGATGCGCGGCGTCCTGGACGCGTGGATGGAGGAGACGGGGGACCTCGGCCTCGTCCCGGAGCCGGAACTCAAGGAACGCATGCGCCCGGGCGACGTCTGGGCCGTCACGGCCGACCCCGTCATCGACGTCAAGGCGGGCCCGTCCGGCGGCCCGTCCACGGTCGCCCTCTCGTGCCCGACCGACGGGGCCTCGCTCGCCTGGACGGCCGACCCCGGCAAGACCCCCCGGTGGCGACTCTACAGCCGCCCCGTCGAACTCGCCGCCGGCGCCGTCCTCCGCGCCAAGGCCTGCCGCATCGGCTACAAGGACAGCGCCGAGGTCCGGGCCAGCATCGAGGACCGTGCCGGCGGCGCGTGAGGTCCTGCGCCCCCAGGCCCGGGAACACGGGGGGCCCGCTTGCGTCTAATGCGCCAGGGTTCCCGCACACGGAAAAGGAGCGTCGGCATGGTCGAGACGCGGAAGCGCCGCATTGCCGCCTGGTCCGCCCCGGCGGCCGCGGCGTGCCTGGTCCTTCTGGGGCTGTGCGCCGCGCGGGCCGCCCGCGCGGACGACCGCGAGACCGTCATCCGCTCGCCCGAGGAGCAGGAGGACGTTGCCGAGCGCCTGAAGGCGCAGGCGGCGGCCGAGGAGGCCGAGCGGCTGAAGGCGCAGGCGGCCGCGGCGGCCGAGCGCGAGGCCGTCCTCCAGAAGATCGCGGCCGAGATGGACGCCGTGCGGGCGATCCTGGACCAACTGGCCGCCGAGGAGCAGGCCCTCCGGGCCCAGGCCGCCCGCAGCCAGGACCCCAAGGAGAAGGCCGACCTCGAGGCGCGGCTCAAGGAACTGGCCGAGCGGCGGGCCCGCGTCGCCCAGATGGTCGCCCGCCTTCAGGACATGGCCGCCCGGATGGGCGCAGCGCCCGCCCAGCCGCCGCCGCAGCCGCCCCGCGTCGCCCCCAAGATTGCCGTTCCCGCGGCGCCGCCCCAGGGCGGCGCGACCGTCGCCGACACCTCCAATCGGTTCGGCTTCGACCTTTACGGGCGGCTGCGCGGCCAAGGGGGGAACCTCTTCTTCTCGCCCTACAGCCTCTCGTCCGCCTTGGCGATGACGTACGCGGGCGCCCGCGGCGAGACCGCCCGCCAGATGGCCGCCGTCCTCCACCTCCCGGCCGGCGCGGCCCCCGTCCACTGCGGCTATGCCGCCCTCAGCGCCGACCTGGGCGCTCCGGGCAAGCCTTACGAACTCGCCGTCACCAGCGCCCTCTGGGGCCAGAAGGGCTACGGGTTCCTCCCCGACTTCCTCTCCCTTCTGAAGACGCACTACGGCGCGGGCCTGCTGGAACTCGACTTCGCCGCCGACGCCGAGGGCGCCCGCCGCACGATCAACGCCCACGTCGAGAAGGCGACCCGCGACCGGATCAAGGACCTCATCGGCCAGGGCCAACTCGCCGCCGAGACCCGCCTGGTCCTGACGAACGCGATCTACTTCA
>CAYGZE010000155.1:6796-10243 GCA_964354185.1 uncultured Anaerolineales bacterium
CAGGGCCAACTCGCCGCCGAGACCCGCCTGGTCCTGACGAACGCGATCTACTTCAGGGGCCGCTGGCGCTGGACGTTCGACAAGACCCTGAGCGGCGAAGAGGAGTTCTTCCTCACCCCCGACCGGAAGGTCCGCGTGCCGATGATGAGGGACGGCAGGGAGTTCCCCTACGCCGACCTAGGCGACTTCCAGGCGCTGGCGCTCCCCTACACGGGGGGGCGGCTGGCGATGATACTGCTTCTCCCGAAGAAGCCGGACGGCCTGGCGGACCTGGAGAAGGGTCTCTCGTGCGAGAAGGTAGCCGAGTGCCTCGCCCGGATGCGGGCCCACCAGGTCCAGGTTGCCCTGCCGCGCTTCACCATGACCACGACGTACCTGCTGCGCGAGACGCTTGCCGCCATGGGCATGGGCGGCGCGTTCGACTCCGCCAAGGCCGACTTCTCGGGGATGAACGGCGGCAAGGAGCCCCTCTGGATCGGCCAGGTCATCCACAAGGCCTTCGTCGAGGTGAACGAGGAAGGGACGGAGGCGGCCGCCCGCACGGCCCTTGACGAGGAGGGCGGCGAAGCGTCCGAGTCCCCCGCCTACTTCCGCGCCGACCGGCCGTTCCTTTTCCTCATCCGCGACGTGCGCTCGGGGTGCATCCTCTTCCTCGGCCGCGTGGCCGACCCGCGGGGGTAGGACCCGCTTCGAAAGGGGGGAACCCATGTCGTCCACGGAAAGGCGCGCCGCTGCGGCGGCCGCGATACTCGGCCTGGCGCTCGCGCTCGGGGCGGGCGCGGGTTGCGGCCCGTCTCCACAGACGCCCGCGCCGCCGCCGAACGATGCCGATGCGCGGCCTGTCACGCCGGCCGACCTCGGGCCCGACGCCGCCCGCGACGCCGCAGCCCTCGCCGACGCCTCCAACCGGTTCGCCTTCGACCTCTACGGCCGCCTGCGCGGCCGGGAGGGGAACCTCTTCTTCTCGCCCTACAGCCTCTCCAGCGCGCTGGCGATGACGTACGCGGGCGCCCGCGGCGAGACGGCCCGCCAGATGGCCGCCGTCCTCCACCTGCCGGCCGAGGCCGACCGCGTCCACCGGGGCCAGGCCGCCCTCAGGGCCGCCTTCGTCGCCCCGGGCAAGCCCTATGAACTCGCCGTCGCCAACCGGCTCTGGGGCCAGAAGGGCTATCGCTTCCTCCCCGGCTTCCTCGGTCTCCTGAAGACGCACTACGGCGCGGGCCTGCTGGAACTCGACTTCGCCGCCCCGGAGGCCGCGCGCCTAGCGATCAACGCCGACGTCGCCCGGACCACCCACGATCGCATCTCGGACCTCGTCCCCCCCGGCGTCATCGACCCGGACACTCGCCTGGTGCTTACGAGCGCCCTCTACTTCAAGGCCGCCTGGGCCGACCCCTTTGAGGCGCACCTGACCCGCGACGAGCCCTTCTACCTGGCGCCCGAGACCGCGGTCGCCGTCCCGATGATGCGCCAGGCTGAGCCTTTCGGGTACCTCGACGGCGGCGACTTCCAGGCCCTCCAGATGCCTTACCGCGGCGGCGACCTCGCGATGGTCTTCCTGCTGCCGAAGGCCCGCGACGGCCTGGCCGACCTCGAGAAGGCGCTCTCCGGCGAGTGGATCCGGGCCCGCCTGGCGAGGCTCAAGGACGGCTTCGTCCACGTCGTCATCCCGAAGTTCCGGACGAAGGCGGCCTTCTCCCTGGCTGAGACCCTCGGCGGCATGGGCATGCCCGCGGCCTTCGACGGGAGGGCCGACTTCGGGGGGATGGACGGCGGCGGCGGACTCTACCTCACGGCGGTCGTGCACGAGGCCTTCGTCACTGTGGACGAGGAGGGCACCGAGGCCGGCGCGGCCACCGCCGAGGCCTTTGCCGGGAAGGACGCGGAGGGGCCGCTTGAGTTCCGCGCCGACCGGCCGTTCCTCTTCCTCATCCGCGACGTGCGATCGGGCTGCATCCTCTTCCTCGGCCGCGTGGCCGACCCGCGCGGGTAGGGCCGCAACGCGCTCCTGGCCGCAGCGCGGCCGGTCCGGGGACTTACCGAGCGCAACATGCCGGGTTCCTGCGAATCGCGTGAATACGGCCGCCCCCTCCGCGGTAAAACATCTTGGATTGTCCGAGCCTCGCGGGCTATACTGGCGCCCGTAGGTCGGAAGGGTGGACCGCGGGCGGCCCCCCGCCAGGACGAAGGGCGGGCCGCCCGTGGCGGATCCGGGCGCCTGCCGGCAGGGCGGGCATGGGCACGCGGGAGGCATGGCCATGATGGAATGGTGGGCGGGCCTGACGACGCTGACCCAGGGCTTCTTTGCCGCCGCCCTGGTCTTCAGTTGCCTGTTCCTGTGGCAACTGGTGGCGGCCGTCCTCGGCCTCGCCGGGCACGGGGCCGACACCGACGTGGACATGCAGGCCGACGTCGGCGCCGATCTCCATGCCGACGCCGACCTCGGCGGCGCCGACGGCCACTTCGGCGCCGACGTCCCCCATGGGGCCGACCTTCACGTCGCCCCCGGCGACCAGGTCGACGCCGCCGACATGACCATCCACACCATCGACACCGTCGCCAGTTTCAAACTCCTCTCCATCCGCTCGATCATCGCCTTCGGCATGCTCTTTGCCTGGGCGGGGGCCCTGTACCTGATGGAGGGTGTCGCGGTCCCCCAGGCCATGCTCTACGCCCTCGCCTGGGGCCTGGCCGGGATGCTCGTCGTCTCGGCGCTCTTCTACCTGATGCGGCGGATGACCGAGTCGGGCAACCCGCGCCTGGCCACCTGCGTCGGCCAGCCGGCCACCGTCTACATGGACATCCCCGCGGGCGGGGCCGGCAAGGTCCGGACGCTCGTGAGCGGCACGGTGAGTTTCGTCGCCGCCCGGGCCGCCGGCGGCAAGGCCCTCACGTCGGGCACGCCCGTCACCGTCAGGCGATTGCTGGACGCCACGACCGTCGAGGTCGAGAAGGCCGATAAGTGACAGTCCTCGAGAAGGAGACGCCATCATGCTGACCCTTGCGGCAGTGCCGGGCGACACGAGTTTCCCGACGACCGTCGTCCTCGGCCTGATTATCCTCTTTGTCGCGTTCGTGGTGCTGCTGAGCCTGGCGCGGCTCTACAAGCGGTGCCCGTCGAACAAGATCCTGGTGATCTACGGCAAGACCGGCCGCGGGGCCGCCAAGTGCGTGCACGGCGGTGCGGCGTTCGTCTGGCCCCTGTTCCAGGCCTCGCAGTACCTCGACCTGGAGCCGTTCGTCGTCCCGATCGACCTGGCGAGCGCCCTGTCGCAGGAGAACATCCGCGTCTCGGTCCCGACGACCGTCACCGCCGCCATCTCGAACCAGCCCGGCATCATGGAGAACGCCTCCGTCCGCCTCCTGGGCCTGACGCGGACGCAGATTGAGAGCCAGGCCCAGGACATCATCCTGGGCCAGATGCGCGCCGTCATCGCCACGATGAAG
>CAYGZE010000156.1:0-10229 GCA_964354185.1 uncultured Anaerolineales bacterium
GGGGCAGGGTCAAGGACCCGCAGGGTCGGGAGCGGGTGGGCTTCTCCGCTTCGATCCAGACGTACGCGTCGGCCGCGCGGGCGGGCAGCGCCGCCGCCAGCCACGCCGCCGCGAGGCCCAGCACCACGAACGTCTTCGTCCACCGGTCGATTCGCATCCGTTCGCTCCTCCTGCGCCCGGAGCCGGCGGGCTCCGCCTCGTCGTTCCTGCGGAAACGCCCGGGCGCCCATTCTACGAGGACGGGCGCGTCCCGTCTGCAAAACTCCGCCGCCCGCGCGCCCGCGCGAGCGTCATCCGCACCACGTCGTACACGCTCGCGATCAGCATCGTTACGCCGACGGCCGCGCCGACCACGAAGTTCGCGAGCACGAAGACCATGGCCGCGCTGCCCAGCAGGAGCCGGCTCGCCAGCGACGTCGCCACGTAGATCCCCGCCAGGGCGAACCACAGCCGCCACGGGAACGGGCGGGCGGGTTCCGGGAGTTCCGGCCCGACGATGCGCGGGGACGATCGCAGGGCCAGCCAGAGCGCCGTGCCGAAGAAGACGTAGAGCAGCCAGACGGTCGCCTGCGGCCCGAGCGACGGCAGGGCCTCCGTTCGAAGCAGCATCCCCAGCCCCACGTACATCAGGGCCAGGCACACGCACAGGAGGACCATCTCCCGGCCGGTGGGCAGGAGCGCCCGCAGCGGGAACCGCCGGCCGCGCGTCCGCCATCGGTAGAGCGCCGCCAGCGCGAGCACCACGGCCGCCGCCGACGTGGACGAGGCCGCGACGTGGGCCGTCGTGGGCGTGTTCGTCGGAATGCTGCTGTGGAGGCATCCGAGCGCGGCCGCGAGGGCGCACAGCGTCACGGTGCTGCGCCGGCCGAAAAGCGCCCGCTGCACCCGGCGGGGCAGGGCCCGCGCCACGTCGCGCGAGCCGCCGAGCGCCGTCTCGGCCACCAGGAGGGGCACGAAGAACGCCATCGTGGCATGCCACCAGAGGACCAGAACGGTGGTGGATAACACGGCGACGCCGGCGACTCGGATCGCATCGGGACTCCAGTCCGGGTTCCACAGTTGCTTGGTCATGTACGCCTCGTAGAGCCCGAACAGGGCGCCGGCGAAGAAGAGGGCCGACAGCCGCGGCCGCCGGCGGGCCAGCACGATGTACCCCAGGACCAGGAGGTGCAGGAGGTACAGCGGGCAGACCACCAGCAGGCCCCAGGCGTTGGTGAAGGGAAACGGGTAGGACCCGATCGAGACCTCCGCGAAGAAGACCGACAGGCCGCCAAGGACTGTCCAGAAGAGAAGCCTCTGGAACGAGGTCGGTGGTGAGGCATGGAGGTCGTCCATCGGATGGGCTCCGTGCTGTGTGTTAAACTTTATCATGGAACCGGCTGGGTGCCGTGTCCGGGAAACGGGGGCTTGCGACTCGCCGTTCGGCCCTGCCCCGTTCTGCTGTAAGTCCTTCTATTGGAAAGGCTTATGTCTCGATGCCCGTCTCTGTGGCTTCGGTTCTTCGCCCCGCCGATGAAGGGGCCACCACGGAAAACAGCCCGACGCTCCGGAAAACTTCTTGCATTTCCCGGTCCGAAAAGACACCGTAGGTGATTAACTTTAACATGCGGACCAGCCTTTGCGGATGCCGGGCGGCATGGCGAGGACCCTCTCGCCGCCGCCGGAAGGGCGTCATGGGGTTGGCCGCGAAGACATGCTACCGAATCCGTGCGTCCGCTGACAGGGTAATGCGGGAGTCGCGCGAAGGAAAGGAGCGGTACATGCGTAACGCTGGTGGCCGCAGGTGGTACGGGTGGCTGGTCGTGGCGGGCGTTGTCCTGGCGCTGGCGGCAAGGGCACAGGCCGACACGCTGACCCTGACGGACGGAACGGTACTCGAGAAGTGCTTCGTCCGCGATGAGGCGATCCGCTATCTGGTGTGGGAGAAGATGGAGGACGTGGGGACGGCGAAGATTCGCGTGGTCCCGAAGAGCCAGATCAAGGAGTGGAAGGTGGAGCGCGGCGACGCGTGGGACGCCCACGCCGCGCTGCCCGACCTGACGATCCCCTTCATCGAGATGAACCCGAAATTGGCGGGGCTTCACTGGCACGTCAACTACGACGACAAGTACGGGCGGCCGATCCTCCGCGGCGGGGCGATCGTCGACCTCGGCGACAACGACAAGGCGGCCATGGACCCCGAGGGGGCCGCCAAGAACCTCAAGATCAAGTACGCGCTGGGCGAAGAGATCACGCTGACGGCCCACGTCAAGAACGTCGGTTTCGCGAACGCGAAGCCCTTCGAGTACGTCTGGCAGGTCGACGGCAAGGAGATCGCCAAGGGCACGTACGACAAGGAACTGAAGGAACTCCAGGAGACGACCTTCCCCGTCAAGTGGAAGTGGCAGGAAGGCCGGCACACCGTCACGTTCAAGATCACGACCGTGCAGCCCGAGATCGCAACGCTGAACAACGAGGCGACCGACCCGCTCTGGGGCTGGGGCTTCACGTTCGTCATCAACAAGGGGCGGACCTGGCACCAGGCCCGCAACGCCGTGGGCACGTTCTGCTTCGAGGACTACTACCGCTGGCACGTGGACCTGATGAACACGCTGTTCGCGGCGAGCATCTATCCGTCGGCGCCGGAGGGGATCATCGCCCGCGTGCGGCTCGACCGGATCATCTACCTGGACGATCCCGCCGATTCGATGAAGGCGTGCACGGCGCCCGACGGGATGGGCTACCTCCAGGGCATGTGGACGTGGACCGACGTCGGCGACGAGAAGGAGAAGGGGTGGCCGGTGCCTCCGCACGTCCGGGGAACGACGGAGTGGTCGCTGCCACACGAGTTGGGCCACCAGTTGGGCCTCACGGACGGGTATTGCCTGGACTACGCGGGGGACGAGAACCACGTGTGGCCGGCCACGGGCGAGAAGGTCACGCACCTCAATCCCCATCCGATCACGATGATGACCTGGCACGGCCCGCACGTCTGGTCCGAGACGGACGCCGGCTACTTCAACACGACCTGGGACAAGCCGCGCGGCCACTTCGGCGACTACTACTTCGCGATCCCGCAGGACTGCTACGTCCAGGTCCTGGACGTGAACAACGAGCCGGTCCCCGGTGCGAAGGTCGAGGTCTTCCAACGTGCCACCGTCGTGGACCCGAACGGCAAGGGCGGCGAGGACCAAGGCGTCAAGTACATGGCCGTGGTCGAGGACGGTGACTTCGGCAACCCGAACCTGTCGAAGGACCCGGTCATCGTCGGCCAGACGGACGGGTTCGGGATGATGCACCTGCCGAATCGTCCGGTCAAGGAGGTCAGGACGCTCAACGGTTTCCACCGCCGGCCGAACCCGTTCGGCAACATCGACGTGGTGGGCAGCCGCGGCCTGATGGTCGCCCGGGTGACGAAGGGCGACAAGACGGAGTACTACTGGCTCAGCATCTACGACTTCAACGTCGCCTGGTTCCGCGGACAGAAGGACAAGTTCCTGATGGTGCTGAAGACGCCGTGCCGGTCGGCGAGTTCGCCGCTGCCGCCGCGCAACGTGAAGGTGGCCCCCGCCGAGGACGGCAAGGTCAAGGTCACCTGGGACGCGCCCGAGGCCAAGCACGAGATGGTGTATCTGGAGCGCGTGCTGGGGTACCGCGTGTACCGCCGGATCGGGACGATGGGCCTGAACGACCGGCCGTGGTTCCCGGTGGCGACGGTGGAGCCCGGGACCCGCGAGGTGATGGCCGAGATCAAGCAGTTCCCGCAGGATACCGGCTACTACTCGGACCTCCAGCAGTTCGCAGTCACGACGCTGGGCGAGACGGGGCTCGAGAGCGAGATGACGGAGGTCATCCTGCCGCAGAAGAAGTAGCACCGCCGTGCCACGTTACGCGGTGTGTCCGCCTGCGCCACGCGCCTGCACCGTCTGCACCGTCTTGGCGCGGGGGGGTGTCCGGGGTTATCCTCGGCACGTGAGGCGCGTTCTTGCGCCCCAGGCACGCCCGGCGCACGGCGGCCGGTCGGCCTTGCCGTGGGCAGGAGACGGTGTGCGTCACATCGTCTCGCGAGAGCAGGGGAGGGCGTCGGAGAGAGGATGGGCCGAGAAAGGAGGCGTGCCGTGCGGAGAACCTGGGAGCATGGGCAGTGCCGCGGACTGGTGGCGGCGGCGGTCGTCCTGGCGCTCGCCTGGGGCGCAAGGGCCGACACGGTGGTCCTCGTGGACGGGAAGGTCATCGAGAACTGCTTCGTCCGCGACGAGGGCATCCGCCTCCTCGTGTGGGAGAAGATGGAGGACGTGGGGACGGCCAAGGTGCGGGTGATCCCGCGGAGCCAGGTCAAGGAAGAGGGCGGCGTGAAGATCGACCGGCCCGACGCCTGGGACGTGCACCCCGACCGGGCCGATCTCTCGGTGACCTACATCGAGATGAACCCGAAGCGGGCGGGCCTGCACGGGGTCGTGGACTATGACACGGACACGTACGGACGGCCCGTCCTCGGGGGGGGCGCCAAGGGCAAGGGCATCCTGGACCTCGGCGAGCGGACGGCGATGGAGCCCGCCGAGGCCGTCAAGAACCTGAAACTCAAGTACGAGCCGGGCGAGGAGATCACCCTGACGGCCCACGTCAGGAACGTCGGCTTCAAGGCGGCCGCGCCGTTCAAGTACGTCTGGCTCATCGACGACAAGGAGGTCGCCAACGGCGACTGCGCGAAGGCCCTGAAGGAGATGGAGGAGACGGCGTTCACGCACAAGTACAAGTGGGAGGACGGTTTCCACACGGTGACGTTCCGGGTCGTGACGGACCAGCCCGAGATCGCGACGCTGAACAACGAGGCGAAGGACCCGATGTGGGGGTGGGGCTACTGGTTCTACGTGACCAACGGCCGCTGCGATGCGTGGCACAAGATCCGCTCGGCCGCCGGCACGTTCTGCTGGGAGGACTACTACCGCTGGCACGTCGACATGATGAACACGCTGTTCGCGGCGAGCGTCTTTCCGGCGGCGCCGGAGGGGATCAAGGCCCGCGTGCGGCTGGACCGCATCATCTACACCGACGATCTGGACAAGGCGCTCGAACGCCATGCCGACCCGAAGGACGGGATCTCGTACCAGCAGGGGACGTGGATCTGGCGGAACGACGAGGACAAGAACAAGAAGTGGGACCTCCCCGAGAAGAACTGGCGCAACTCGACCGAGTGGTCGCTGCCGCACGAACTCGGCCACCAGTTGGGCCTGACGGATTGGTACTTCCTGGACTACGGCGGCCATGACGACCACAAGTGGCCGGACACGGGCGAGAAGATCGCGCACTTCATGACCCACCCGGACACGATGATGCACTGGCACGGCCCGCAAGTCTGGTCCGAGGTCGACGCGGGCTACCTCAACATGACCTGGGACAAGCCGCGCGGCCACTTCGGAGACTATTACTTCGCCATTCCGCGGGAGTGCTTCCTCGAGATCCAGGATGTGAATGGCGTCGCCGTGCCCGGCGCGAAGGTTGAGATCTTCCAGCGCGGCACGGTCGTGGACCCGAAGGGCCAGGGCGGCGAGGAGCAGGGCGTCAAGTACTTCGCGGTCGTCGAGGACG
Source organism: uncultured Anaerolineales bacterium (assembly GCA_964354185.1). Taxonomy (GTDB): domain Bacteria; phylum Planctomycetota; class Phycisphaerae; order FEN-1346; family FEN-1346; genus CAYGZE01. The sequence goes on from CAYGZE010000156.1 coordinate 5,569, forward strand.
GCAACTTCGACCGCCCCGTCTCCAAGGACCTCGTAATCGTCGGCCAGACCGACGCCTACGGGATGCTGCGGCTGCCGAACCGGCCGGTCAAGGAGGTCGTGACGCTCAACGGCTACCACCGCGAGCCGAACCCCTTCGGCAACATCAACGTGGTCGGCGAGCGCGGCCTGATGCTGGTGCGGGTGACGAAGGACGGGCGGCCGACCTGGTACTGGCTGGAGATCTACAACTTCAACGTCGCCTGGTTCCGTGGCCAGAAGGACAAGTACGTCACGGTCCTAAGGACGCCCTACCGTTCCGTGAGTTCTCCCCTGCCGCCGCGCAACGTCAAGGTGACGCTGGGGGGCTGGCACAATGACGAGGTGCGGGTCACGTGGGACGCCCCCGAGGTCCGCCACGAGCGGCAGTACCTGGAGCGCGTGATCGGGTACCGCGTGTGGCGCCGCATCGGCCCGATGGGCCTCAACGACCGGCCGTGGTTCCCGGTGGCGACGGTGGGTCCGACGGCCCGCGAGTTCGTGACCGACCTCAAGGACAAGCCGGACGACATCGAGTGGTTCTCGCGGGGAAACCGCTTCGCCGTCTCGACCATCGCCGAGACCGGGGTGGAGAGCGAACTGGTGGAGGTCGTCCTGCCGGAGAAGAAGTAGGCCGGTGCTGAGCTGGATGGCTGTCTCGCGTTGGGGCCGGCGCGGCTGCTTCCGCGCCGGCCCGCCGCGCGCCGGGCCCGGACGCCCTGCGTGTCACGCGGGGCCGGGCGGCCGCGCGGCCGCGGGTCACAGGGCGTGGTCGGCGGGCTTGAGGCCCTTCTTGTGGCCGCCGAACCCGATCGGGTTGGGCTCATACTTGCCCACCAGGTCGACCTTGGCCTTCCCGGGGACCCTATCCTCCATCCCCAGGCACCAGAAGCAGGCGTTGACGAGGAGGCGGCGGAAGCCCTCACTCTGGAAGTCACCGCCGTGGCCCATCGTCGTGGTGAAGATGCGCGAGGCCTTGCCCTGGGCCCCCGTGTAGGTCTTGATCCAGGCGACGGGGACGGGCTTCTTGTCGTTGTTCGGCGGGTCCTTGGGGTCCATGCCCGAGAGGACCTGGCCCAGGAGGACGGGCTTCGAGTCGCCGGTCAGCGTGGTGATGGCGTAGACGTCGGAGGGTCCCCAGACGTCCTCGGCACCCTTGAGGATCGGGTGCTTCTCCATGCCGGGGGCGGCCAGGCCGCGCGTGCTCTCCTTCTGGTGGGCGCCGTAGTGGTCGATCCACGTCTCGCCGAGGACCTGGCGCCCGAAGCCGCCGCTGAAGTCGCGGCTGTCGAAACTGTACTTCGCGTAGGGGCTGTCCTTGTTCTTGACGTATCGGAATGCGTGCGTGGCGGTCCTCAGGGCCAGGATCGGCCGGCCGGAGTCGGCGTAGTCGATGACGTGCTTCATCTGGTCGTCCGGCAGTTCGCGGAACCGCGTGAAGAGGACCATGAGGTCGGCCCCGTCGAGGGCCTCCAGGCCGGGGATGTTATCGACCGTCGTCGGGTCGATCGTCCCGTCCTGCTTGTTGATGGCAAACAGGACGGTGCATCGGAAGCCCTGGTGAACTGCGAGGATCTTCGCCAGTTGCGGCATCGACTCCTCGGAGCGGTACTCCTCGTCGCCCGTGACGAAGACGATGTGCTTGCCCTTGCCGGGCCCGTCCTTGCCCTCGAAGACGATCCACGGATCGGCGGCCAGCGCGCGGCCGCCCGCCGGGATGGCCAGCCCCGCCAGGGCCAGGGCCCAGATTCTCACGACACGTCGCGTCTTGCGCATGGTTCGCTCCCTCGCTTGCAGGTCCGTCGGGCCGCCGGTCGCGGCAGCCACACCGGATATGGTATCTGATCCGGCGGCCCAGTGCAATCGCCGGCAAGTGCCTCGGGGGAATGTGCCGGCTCACCGCGCCAAGCCGCAGGGCACTGGCGGGCAAGCCTCCTCCGCCAAGGCTACGGAGCCCAAGGCCGCCAGTGGCACCCGGCGTTTGGAGGCGCCTAGGCCCGGGCCTCCTCGGCCAGGGCGACGAGGTTCTCCAGGGGCACGTCGGCCTGGAGCGTGATGCCGGGCTCCAGGACGTAGCCGCCGCCGCGGCCCATGACGTCCTTGAGGCGCCGGACCTCATCGCGCACCTGCTGCGGCGTGCCGCGCGGCAGAAGGTCCTGCGTCCGCAGGCCGCCCCAGAGCGCGAGGTGGGCGCCAAACTCGCGCTTGAGCCACAGGGGGTCCATCGCCTCGGGCTGGATCGGATGGAGGACGTCGAGGCCGATGTCGATCAGGTCGCCGATGATGAGGCGGATGTCGCCGCAACTGTGATGGAAGACGCTCCGCCCCTGGCGCCGGGCGAGGGCGTAGATCTCGGCGAGGCGGGGCCGGATGAACCGCCGCCAGTGCGCGGGCGACATGAGCATCCCGCGCTGCGTCCCGTAGTCGTCGCTCAGGGCGACGCCGTCGAACCGGAACCGCGCGCAGAGGATCTCGATCGTCCAGAGGACGTGGTCCGTCAGGCCCCTCAGGAGCGCCTCGACGAAGGCGGGCTCCAGGACGAGGTCCGTCAGGATCGCCTCCATGCCGCGCAGGAACGTGGCCCGTTCCCAGAGGTCGCCGACCCAGAGGAAGGTGTAGTGCGACGCGTTCGCGCGGGTCCACGCCTGGAGGTGCTCGAAGCGCGCGGCCGCCGCCGGGTCGGGCCACCGGTAGCCGGCGAGGCTCGGCTCCCGCAGGGGCGGGCCGACGGGCGATCCGCGGTCCATGTCGCTCGTCGTCCACGTGACGCCGAACTCGTCGGTGACGGTCGGTCCGAACTCGGAGGGCGAGGCGTAGAGAGGCTTGACGGACTTGGGGCCCGACATGCGGACGGGCAGCGCGAGGGCCGACTCGAGGTCCCCCGTCGCGTAGTGGTCCTCCAGGCGCGCCCGGGCGGGGGGCGAGAACATGAAGTGGTACGGGACGGCGCGACCGGGACGACGCGCGAGCGTCTCGCGAATCCATCGGCGGTCGTCGGTCACGGGCGTCTCCGGGCGGTCGGGCGTGGGTCCATGGTACGGGTGCCGGCGGGGTTTGTCGAGGGGCGCCCGTGCGGCGGGTCCGCGGACGCGCGTTTCTTTGCTTGACGGTCCGGCGGCCCGTAGCGTACCATGCCGGTCACGGCCGGGTCGGACGGGCCGCCTTCCGTGGGACCCTGGGTGGAGGTACGCCTATGCGACGCGGAACCGTTGTCCTGCTGGGCCTCGTGGCGGTGGTGGGTCTGTGCGCGGGCTTGGCGATGGTCGGGTGCGGGTCGCCGCCCGAAGAGGGGGGGAAGGCCGGCGAGGGGACGCTCACGATCGCGGTCATCCCGAAGGGGACGATGCACGTCTTCTGGAAGTCGATCCACGCGGGGGCGATCAAGGCCGAGCGAGAATGCCCGGGCGTGCGGATCATCTGGAAGGGGCCGATCAAGGAGGACGACCGGCAGGCCCAGATCGAGGTCGTCGAGACGTTTGCGACGAAGCGGGTGGACGGGATCGTCCTGGCCCCCTTGGATGACCAGGCACTGGTGCGGCCGGTTCGGGCGGCGAAGGCGGCGAGCATTCCGGTCGTCATCATCGACTCGGACCTCAACGACCCGGAGGCGTACGAGAGTTTCGTCGCGACGGACAACTACAAGGGCGGCACGCTGGCGGCCCAGCGGATGGCCGAGGTCCTGGGCGACGCGGGCGGCAAGGTGATCATGCTGCGGTACGCCCCCGGCAGCGCCTCGACGACGAACCGTGAGAAGGGGTTCATGGACGAGATCGCGAAGTTCCCGCGGATCGAGGTCGTCTCGTCCGAGCAGTACGCCGGGGCCACGGTCGGCAGCGCCATGGAGGCTGGCGAGACGCTCCTGACGAAGTTCGGCGAGGGCAAGGTGGACGGCATCTTCTGCCCGAACGAATCGAGCGCCTATGGCATGCTCCAGGCACTGCGGACCACCAAGCGCGCGGGCAAGGTCAAGTTCATCGGCTTCGACTCGTCCGAGAAACTCATCGAGGCCCTCCAGAACGGCGACATGCAGGGCACCGTCGTCCAGAACCCCTTCAAGATGGGGTACGAGGGCGTCAAGACGTGCGTGGCCGTCATCCGTGGCGAGAAGGTCGAGAAGCGGATCGACACGGGCGTCCGGATGGTTACGCCCGAGAACCTCAAAGATCCCGAGGTCCAGGCCCTCATCAACCCGCCCCTGAAGGAGTACCTGAACGAGTGACCCGGAAGCGGCGATGAGCGACCCGCGTGAACCTGCCCCGAGGCCGTCGGGCGGCCTGGGCGCGCCCGCGACGGGCGCCCGCCTCCGCATGACCGGCATCTCGAAGGCCTTCGGCTCGACCCAGGCCCTCCAGGCCGTGGACCTGGAGGTGCGGCCGGGCGAGGTCCACGCCCTGGTGGGCGAGAACGGCGCGGGCAAGAGCACCCTGATGAAGGTCCTCTCGGGCGCCCTCGCGCCCGACGCCGGGTCGATGACGCTCGAAGGCGTGCCGTACAGGCCGCGCGGGACGATCGAGGCCCGCGCCGCCGGCATCGCGATGATCTACCAGGAACTCAACCTCGCCCCGCACCTCTCGGTGGAGGAGAACATCCTGCTGGGCGTCGAGCCGACGCGCCTGGGGTTTGTGCGGCGGCGCGACATGCGGG
>CAYGZE010000157.1:0-10204 GCA_964354185.1 uncultured Anaerolineales bacterium
CTGAACACGTTCCTGGCGTCGATGCAGGCGTACTACGCCGGGGCGCTGGGCGTGGGCTACATCAACGTCTTCTATGCGCCGTACGTCGAGGACCTGGACGAGGAGCGGATGCGCCAGGAGGCGCAGCACCTCATCTTCTCGTGCTCGCAGTCGGCGTTCAGCCGCGGGGGCCAGACGCTGTTCCTGGACTTCAACGTGCACACGGGGGTGCCGCGGTACCTGCGCGACGTTCCCGCCATCGGGCCGGGCGGCAAGGAGACGGGCCGGACCTACGGCGACTACGAGCGGACGGCCCAGAAGTTCTGCAAGGTGATGCTGGACGTGTGGCGGGCGGGGGACAAGGACGGCCACCTGTTTGCGTTCCCGAAGTGCGACCTGCACGTGAACGCGGACACGTTCCGCGACCCGGCGCAGTGCGCCCTGCTGGAGTACGCCTGCCAGATCGCGTCCGACAACGGCGTGCCGTACTTCGTGTTCGACCGCGACGAGGTGACCCTGAGCGCGTGCTGCCGCCTCCGCACGTCGATCGACGACAACTACATGATCACGCACCCGGAGAGCATGCGGTTCTGCGGGTTCCAGAACGTGACGGTCAACCTGCCGCAGGCCGCCTACCGCGCCGGTCCAGGCAACTGGAACGGCCTCCTGTCGGAGGTCGGCGAGGTGATGGACCTCGCGCTGAAGGCGCACCTCCAGAAGCGCGCGTTCACCCGGAAGATGATGGCGTCGCCCGAGATGCCGCTGTGGCAGATCGGGATGATCGCGCGCGACGGCCGGCCGTACGTCGATCTGGACAAGGCGACCTACATCATCGGCCTGATCGGCCTGAACGAGTGCATCCAGCACATGATGGGCCAGGAACTGCACGAGTCGGACGAGGCGCTGAAGCGCGGCCTGCTGGTCGTATCGTTCATGTACCACCGGGCGAAGGCGTACGCGAAGGCGCACGGCCTGAAGTTCGGCCTGGAGGAATCGCCGGCCGAAAGCGCGAGCCGCCGCATGGCCAAGGTCGACGTCCGCGACTGGCCGCAGGCACGCGCCCTCGTCAAGGGCGACTTCGAGGCGGACGAGTACTACTACACGAACTCGATCCACCTGCGGGCGGACGCGCCAGTGGACCTCCTGACGCGAATCACGAAGCAGGCGAAGTTCCACAGCCTGATCGAGTCGGGGGCGATCATCCACGCCTTCGTGGGCGAGGAGCGGCCCCCGGCCGAGAGCATCCTGGCCCTGGTACGCCGGACGTTCGAGAAGACCCCGGCGGCCCAACTCACGATCAGCCCGGAGTTCACGATCTGCAACGCGTGCCGCAAGTGGACGCCGCGGCTCCAGGATTCGTGCGGGCACTGCGGCTCGACGGACGTGTACGGCATCACGCGGATCGTCGGCTACTTCAGCCGCATCTCCAACTGGAACAAGTCGAAGTTGGGCGAACTGAAAGATCGACATAAGGGCAATTACGCGGTGGGGTCGCTGTTTCCGCCCGTGCGGATCGCGGAGATCGGCACCGCCGCCGGTTGAGGATGGGGGCCGGGGCCGCCCGGAGCCGCAGGCGGCCGTCGGCCCGTGAACGGGCCCCCTTGTTGACGGAGGAGCCGGGTATCGGATGGTGACCCTCGCCGTCCCGGCTCCCCGTCGTTTTCTGCCTGTCGGCCCGGAACGGGTCCAGACTTCGGACAGGCGGGTTCCGCAAGGGGCAGTGCCTTAAGGGGCTCCGGGGGGAGTCCGGAGGCGTGATCATGGAGAGTGTGCGCGAGCAGGACCAGGCGTACCGGGGCGGGGCGAGCGGCGTGAAGTACCTCGTTCGCGGCCCGCGGATCGACTGGGGCGTCATCCTGTTCGCGCCCGGCCAGGAACTCGGCCGCCACCTCCACGCCCGCGTGGAGGAGACGTTCTACTTCGTCGAGGGCAAGGGCGGGCGCTTCACGGTGGACGGCAGGGAGCACCCGATCGAGATTGGCTCCGCGTTCCGGATCGAGCCGGGCGAGGTGCACAACATCGTCAACGACACCGACGCGCCGCTGAAGGCCGTCTTCATCAAGTCGCCGTTCGACCCGAAGGACAAGGTGGACGTATAGGCGAGGCCGGCGCGCCGAAGACAGGCCGGCTGCCGAGGGGGATGTCGAGCCGCCCGAACGGGCGGCCCCGGCGGCGGGCTGAAACCTATGCGGCGAGGCAAGACGACGGGCACCAGGATTCCAGGATCAGGGGGACGTATGAGGTTCGAGGTGTTCGGAAAACCCGACTGCGCCAAGTGCAAGAGCACGAAGGACAAACTGGCCCACCTCCTGGGGAAAGCAGGGGGGGCCGCGAACGCCGCCATCGCGTTCGTGGACATGGATACCGTGGAGGGACTGGCCGAGGCCGCGTTCCAGGACGTCCACGACGTGCCGACGACGATCCTGCGGTCGGACTCCGGCGCGCTCCTGGCCCGGTGGGACGGCAGGTTGCCGCCCACGACCGAGGTCCACGCGTTCCTTGCGACCGGCCAGGCGTGACGAGCCCGCGATGACCGCCCAGACCGACCCCGCGCTGCCGCCCATCGCGGGGTACCATCCCGTGACCCTGATCGACTGGCCGGGCCGGATTGCGGCCATCGTGTTCCTGCCGCGCTGCAACCTGCGGTGCCCCTTCTGCCACGCGGGGTCGCTCCTCGCGGATCCGGTCGAGACGATCCCCTTCGACGCGGTGCTCGGACACCTCCGGTCGCGCGAAGGATGGATCGACGGCGTCGTGGTCTGCGGCGGGGAGCCGACGGTCTGGCCGGGGCTCGACCGCCTGTGCGCGGCGCTGCATGAGGCCGGTCTGGCGGTGAAACTCGACACGAACGGGACGCATCCGGACCGCCTCGCGCGCCTCCTGGAGGCCGGCCTCGTGGAGGCCGTCGCCATGGACCTCAAGGCCCCCGTGGACGAACGGTACCACGCGGCCGCGGGGACCCGGGTGGACCTGGGGGCGATCGAGCGGTCGATCGACCTTCTGATGGGGGGCGGCGTCGCGTACGAGTTCCGGACGACCGCCTGCCCGGCCTTCGTGGGCGAGGACGAGGTCCGGGCGATGGGGCGGCGGATCACGGGGGCCGCGCGGTGGGTCCTCCAGCGGTTCGAGCCGGCCCACGCGCTGGACCCGGCCCTGCGGGCCCGCGCGCCCTACGACCTGGCCGAGATGGAGTCGCTGGCCGCGATCGGGCGGACCTTCGTCCGGCGCTGCGTGGTGCGCGGCCAGCCGGAGGCGAAGGCTGCCCCCACGCGCGCCGTATGACGGCCCGCCCATAGCTGTGCTGCCCTTAGGTCGTGGGCGTCTTCGGGTGTGACATACTGAGTGCAGAGAGGTGAACGGCAATCGCAGGGGTTGCACATGACGGCCTCCTTTGTGGCATACATTGACGAGGCCGGGGACGAGGGGTTCAAGTTCAGAACGTCCCTGGCAAAGCAGAGCAGCAGCGACTGGTTCGTCTTGGCCGCGTTCGTGACCCGCAAGAAGACCGACACGGAAACGGTGAAGATGATCGACCGGGTCCGCTCGGAATTCGGCGTGCCGCCGAGGAAGCATGTTCACTGGAAGAAACTGAAGCACCCGCAGAAGGTGCGGTACGCCCAGTTAATGGCCGGCTTGCAGGCCCGCGTCATCAGCATCTGCGTCCATAAGCCGACCCTGCTGGAGCCGGAGAAGTTCCAGGAACGGTATCGCCTGTATTTCTACGCGGTTCGGCACCTGCTGGAGCGGGTTTCGTGGCTGGCGAGGGATCGGCACGAGCCGGAGAAGTGGGGCGGGGACGGTACCGTGGATGTGGTTTTCTCCAACCGGCAGGGCATGTCCTACGACGAACTGCGTGGATACCTGCGCCTCCTGCTGACACAGCAGGCATCGGGGCACGATGTTCGGATTGACTTCGCACTGGTGCCGCCGGAGGCCGTTCGGACTTTGGGGCCCGGGCGCTCGATGGGACTTCAATTGGCGGACGCGGCGGCCGGGGCGTTCTTCAATGGGTTGGAACGCGATGCCTTTGGTAACACGGAGCCGCGTTACCTTGCGATGTTGTCGCCCCTGCTCTATAGGCACCAACGACAAGTGCATGGGTATGGTTTCAAGGTGCTTCCGAAGGAGGTCGTGACTGCCACAAGAAGCGAGCCAAGCCTCCTGTGGGTGGAAGGGTTCAAATAAAAAAGGCAGGTTCGGGCCGTAGGATCCCGCGCCTATAGCGCTGCCGTCCTGGGGACGACCTACAGTGGTTCCCGCACACCCTGCCTATCTCATACTACGGCTTTCCGGGATGCGGTCAATAACAAAATCCCGTCGGCCGGTATCTTCCTGAACCTGGTGGGGCCCAAGCGGTACTGCTGGGGTGCCGCCACGGCCAGATACCAGATTTTGTGGCCGCCGGTTCCCCTTGACACATCCTGGACGGCGACCTAGAGTGGAGGCCGGTCGCGGCGTGCCTGTCGGTCCGACCACGGCACGGCCCGTGGCCGTGACGGGCAGGGCGGCGCGGGGCACGGACCGCCCACCCCGGCAGGCGGCGCGGGCCGAGAAAGAGGGGATTCCCTGCCCGGCGAACGGCTTTTGCTAAAGTCCGATAATGTGGGCCGACGATGTGACCAGGGCACGGAGAGCGGGGACAGTATGCGCGCGGGGCCTTTCCATCGGGGACCGGCGATCGGCGACCTTGGTGTGGGAAGCCGCGCGCTTCGCTCGCGCAGCACGGGCCGGCTGGCGCTCGCGGCGCTCGCGGCGGGGTGCCTGGCGCTCGGGGCCCTGGGGCCGGCGTGCACGGGCGGATCGGAGGCCACCGTCCCGCGGGTCCCGCGCGACGTGGAGGTCCCGCCCTACCTGACGGACACGGTCGGCGAACTGGCGCGGTTCTCGGGGCGCGAGTATCTGCCGGTGCGCGGCCTAGGGCTCGTGACCGGGCTGGACGGGACGGGGACGACCGTGGTGCCCCCCGGCATCCGCCAGCAGATGCTCGACGCGATGGTGAAGCACCACGTCGAGGGCCCCGAGATGGTGCTGGCGAGCCCGGACACGGCGGTGGTGTTCGTCCAGGGCTGGCTGCCGCCGGGCCTCGTGAAGGGCGAGGAGTTCGACCTGGAGATTCGGGCGGTCCCGAACACGGAGACGACCAGCCTGGAGGGCGGGTACCTGCTGGCGTGCGACCTGAGGGAAGTGATCGGCGCCCGCGGGGCGGACCTGGGCACCGAGGCCGTGGCCGTCGGCCGCGGACCGATCTTCGTCTCGCCGTTCGTGGCCGAGGAGGGGGCCGCCCCCGGTGCCGCCAAGGGCGCGGCGCCTGCGGCCGCCAAGAGGGCCGCGAACGACCCGCGCGTCGGCCGCATCCTCGCCGGAGGCCAGGCCCTGGACTCGCGGACCTTCCGGCTGGCGCTCCTCGAGCCGTCGCTCCGGACGGCCGAACAGGTGGCGCGCCTCGTGAACGCGCGGTTCCCGGGCGCGGCGAAGACGACGCGCGACCCCGGCCGCGTCGACCTCACGGTGCCGGACGCATACGCCGACGACAAGACGCGGTTCCTCGACCTCGTGGGGAGCCTGTACCTGCGCGAGACGCCCGACGCGCGGGACCGGCGGGTCGGCCTCCTCCTGGACGCCCTGGCCGCACACAAGGACGTCAACCGCGTGTCCCTGTGCCTGGAGGCGTTCGGGACGGCCGTCGTGCCGCGCGTCAAGTCGCTCGCAAACCACCCGAGCGAGGTCGTGCGGTTCAACGTGGGTCGGATCCTGGCGCGGCTCCAGGACGCCGAGGCCGTCCGCATCCTGGAACCGATCGCGATGGACGACGGCTCGGACTTCCAGGAGGAGGCGGTCCGGGCGCTGGGGGAACTGAAGGCGGGGACGGGCCTGGGCGTGCTGGGGCGGGCGCTCGACGCGAAGAGCGCGCGGGTCCGCATCGCGGCGTGGAAGGCGACGGTGCGCCTCAGCCCGCAGGCGTGCGAGCGGGTGGTCTTCCGCGAGAAGTTCCTGATGACGCTCGTGCCGACCCGCGCGGAGCCGTTCGTGTACTTCTCGCGGACCGAGAAGCCGCACGTTGCCGTCTTCGGCGACATCCGCGTCAAGCCGCCCGTCCTCGTCGAGACGCGCCGCGCGCTCGCTTCGGCGGTCGAAGGCGGCGACCGGCTCACGCTGGTCTCGCGCCGGCGCGGCAAGGACCGGACGGCCGAGGCGTCCCTCGCCCTCAAGGACGTGGTGGAGAAGATGGCGGCGCCCCTGCCGAGCGAGGACTACAAGGGGCCGACGGGGCTGGACCTGGGCTACAGCGACGTCGTCGGCGTCGTGAGCGAGATCGCGCGGCGGGGGGCCCTCGGCGGAGGGATCGTCCTTCAGCCGCTGGAGTACCGGATCCCCGGCGAGCGGCCGGTGGCGCGGCCGATCGACGTGGACTCGCCGTAGGGCCTCCCGCAAGGAGCGTGGCGTGGAACTGAAGAAACTGGAACTGTTCGGCTTCAAGTCGTTCGCCGACCGGACCCGGTTCGAGTTCGACTCCGGGGTGACCGTGATCGTCGGACCGAACGGGTGCGGCAAGTCGAACGTCGTGGACGCGGTCAAGTGGGTCCTGGGCGAGCAGAGCGCCAAGAGCCTTCGCGGCCGCGAGATGGCCGACGTCATCTTCGCCGGGTCCGAGAGCCGCCGCAGCCTGGGCTTCGCCGAGGCCACCCTCACGTTCGATAACACGCGCCGTGTCCTGCCGATCGACGTGGCCGAGGTCGAGGTCTCGCGCCGCCTCTACCGCAGCGGCGAGTCCGAGTACCTCCTGAACCGCAAGCCCTGCCGCCTGCGCGACGTCCGCGAACTCTTCATGGACACCGGCGTCGGCGTCGACGCCTACAGCCTCATCGAGCAGGGCAAGGTCGACGTGCTGCTCCAATCCAACCCCCAGGAGCGCCGCTTCATCTTCGAGGAGGCCGCCGGCATCTCCAAGTACAAGGCCAAGCGCCGCGAGGCCGAGCGGAAACTCCAGCGGACCGAGCAGAACCTCCTGCGCCTCGCCGACATCCTCGCCGAGGTGGAGCGCCGCCTCCGCAGCGTCAAGCAGCAGGCCGGCAAGGCGCGCAGTTTCAAGCAGTACACGGAGCGGCTCAAGGAACTCCGCGTCTCCTACGCCCTGAACCAGTACCACGAGCAGGTCTCGGCCCTGGCGGCGAAGGGCGAGGCGATTCAGGCCCTCCAGGACCGCCGGGGCGAGCGGTCGGCGGCGCTGGCGGCCCTCGACCAGGACCGCAGCCGCCTCGAGTCGGACCTGATGGACCTCGAGAACGAGGTCCGCCGCACCGACGCCGCCCTGGGCGACCTCCGCAGCGGCATCGCCACCCACGAGAACGAACTGGGGTTCAACCGCACCCGCATCGGCGAACTCGAACAGGTGGTCGAACGCGACCGGCGGAAGATCGGCGACCTGACGGACCATCTGAGGGAGGCCGAGTCGTCCGTGGCGTTGCGCCGCGCGGAGAGGGACGCCGCCGCACGCCAGGCCGACGAACGCCAGGGGGCCCTCGCGGACCTCGAAGCACGCCTCGGCCAGGTCTCGGACGCCGTGCGCGACCTCACCGGCCGCATCGACGAGGCCAAGACCGCCCTGATGGACCTCGCCCAAGAGAAGAGCCAGCGCGCGAGCCGCCAGGGCAGCCTGGACCTGCGGCTGGAGGGTATCGAGGCCCAGGTCCGCAAACTCGAGGCCCGCCGCGAGGAGGTCGCCGCGTCCCTCGAGCGCCTCCGCGCCGAGGAGGACCAACTCCAGGCCGACGCGCGGAACCTGGAGGCGGCGATCCAGGAGCGCCGCGGCCGCCTCGAAGAGAAACGCCACGAGGCCGAGTCGCGCCAGAAGGAACTCGAAGACGTCGGCGAGCGGCTGGCCCGCGCCAAGGAGACCGCCTCGGGCCTCCAGAGCCGCCGCCAGGTCCTCGAGGACCTGGAGCGCCGCGGCGAGGGCATCCCGGCGGCCGTGCGGCTCGTTCGCGAGGCGATTAGCGCCGGCCCGAGCGCGGGGGCCTGGCGCGGCATGATCGCGGACCTCATCGAGGTCGATGCCGCCGGCGCCGTCATCATCGAGTCGGCCCTCGGGCCCGCCGAGAAACTCCTCGTCGCCGACCGCCAGGCCGACGTCCTGGCCCTGGCACGGGAACTCCGCGGCCGCCTGCCGGGCCAGGTCCGGTTCCTCGCCCTGGACGCGATGCCGCCGGCCCGTCGAGAGCCTCTGGGTCGAACGACCGGGGACGGCAAGGACCTGTCGCCGTATCCGGAGGCGGTCGGCTGGGCGATGGACTACGTGCGGGCGGACGAGTCGGTGCGGCCGGCGATCGCGCACCTCTTGGCGCGGACGGTCGTCGTGCGGACGCTGGAAGGGGCGGCGGACCTCGCGCGCGGGCCCCTCGCCGGGTACCGCTTCGTCACCCTCTCGGGCGACGTCCTGGAGGCCGACGGCTCGATTGCCATCGGGCCGCCCGGCCCGGAGACGAGCCTGATCTCGCGGCGGTCGGAACTGCGGAGCGTCGCCCAGGAGTGCGAGGCGATCGCCCGCACGATCCAGGGACTCGACGGCGAGCGCCGCCGCGCCGTCGAGGCCGTCCAGAACCTCGACGCCGCCCAGCAGGGCCTCCGCCAGGAGATCTACGAGGCCTCGATGGCCCGGGTCGAGGCCGAGGGGCGGCTGCGGCGCCTGGCCGAGACGCGCCACGGCCTTCAGTCGGAAGCGCCGCTCGTCGCGTCGGAACTCGCGGACCTCGCGCGTCAGCAGGCCGAGATGCGGGCCGAGCGCGAGGCCCTCGTCGCCGAGATCGCGGCCCTCGACGGCCGCGTCGCCGCCCAGCAGACCGCCCTCGACGCCCTCGTGGCCGAGCAGGAGGCGGCCGTCGCCCGCCGCGCCGCCCTCGAGGAGGAGCGGACCCAGAGCCGCGTCGCCCTCGCGCAACTCAAGGAGAAGCACGCGGGCCTCGTGCACCAGGTCGAGGCGGCCGAGCGCGACCTGGCGACGACGCGCGAGGGCATCGACCAGGGCCGCGCCGACCTCGCCCAGTGCCAGGCGCGGATCTGCGAGTCGGAGCGGGCGATGCTGCGGCTCCAGTCGGAGATGGCGCGGCTGTTCCTGGAGAAGGAGGCGGCCGAGGCCGAGGCCCGCCGTCTGGCCGCCGCCCGCGCCGAGCGGCGCACCGCCATCGCCGACGTCACCGAGAAGGCCCGCGCCCTGGAGGGCGAGATCGACGCGCTCCAGGCCGACGTCCACGCCTTGGAACTGGAGCGCCGCGAGATCGAAACCAAGCGCGACGACCTCGTCCAGCGGATCCGCGACGACTTCGCCATGGACCTGGCCGACCGCTACGCCGGCTGGCAGCCCGAAGCGGTCGACTGGGACGCCGTCGCCGCCGAGATCCGCGACCTCCAGGGCCGCATCGAGCGCCTCGGCTCCGTGAACCTTGAGGCGATCGAAGAGCAGGAGGCCCTCGAAGAGCGGACCGAGTTCCTCCGCCGCCAGCACGAGGACCTCGTCAAGGCCCAGGCGGCCCTCGGCGGCCTCATCGAGCGGATCAACCGCGAGAGCCGCGAACGCTTCCTGGCCACGTTCCAGTCCGTCCGCGCCCACTTCCAGGAACTGTTCCGGAAACTGTTCGGCGGCGGCAAGGCCGACGTGTTCCTCGAGAACGAGGAGGACGTCCTGGAGTCAGGCATCGAGGTCGTGGCCCGGCCGCCGGGCAAACAGTTGCAGCGGATCAGCCTCCTGTCGGGCGGCGAGAAGACGATGGCGGCGGTGGCGCTCCTCTTGGCGGTCTTCCGGGCGCGGCCGAGCCCGTTCTGCATCCTCGACGAGGTGGACGCGGCCCTGGACGAGTCGAACGTCGACCGGTTCGTCGGCCTGGTGCGGGAGTTCCTGGCCCAGTCGCAGTTCGTCGTCATCTCGCACAATAAGCGCACCATGAGCATGGCCGACGTGCTCTATGGCATCACGATGCAGGAGCCCGGCGTCTCGCGCAAGGTCAGCGTCAAGTTCTCCGACCTGCACGAGCAGGGCTTCATCGAGGGCGAGGGGGCCTTGGCGCCCAAGCCGGCCGCGGCGCCGGCCGACGCGGCCCAGGAGGCGATGGGGCCCGTCGAGGCGGCCGAGGCGCCCCAGCAGGCAGCGGAGGCGGTCGAGCCCGCCGCGCCGGTCGAGTCGACCGAGCCGATCGAGGCCGCCAGCCCGGCCGATGCCGAGACGACGGCCTAG
>CAYGZE010000158.1:0-5948 GCA_964354185.1 uncultured Anaerolineales bacterium
ACCAGCGGCGGCCGCGCCATCGGTATCGTCGGCCCCGACGTGCAGGCCTCGACGGCCTTGCGGAGTTCGGCCGGGTCCGCGGGGAACCAGCGGCCGGCCCCCGCACACGGGTGAACCTTGGGTGAAGGCTCCTCTGCGGCCCGTGCGACGGCCGGGCCGACACACGCCAGCCCCAGGACCAGGACCGCGACGGTGACACGGCAACGAGTACGCATGGCGAACCTCCTCAGCGGTCGGCTCTGCACGGTGGGCGCACAGGCCTCTACCAGAGATTATAGGACAACGCGAAAGGCAAGACAACGCCCGGGATCAACCCGCCGCGAGCCCCGAGCCGCGCGCCAAGGCAAGGCGCGCCCTCTGGTATCCCTCTCCCTCAGGGAGAGGGTGGCCGAAGGCCGGGTGAGGGTGGTGGATTCCCCTCACCCCCGCCCCCTCTCCCCGCGGGGAGAGGGGTGGCCGGCGCGCAGCGCTAGAACTTCTCCCAGTGGAGGACCTCGGCCAAGGCCCGCTTGGCGGGGCCCTCGACCTTCCCGGCTGGATGGCCGACGGCCACCAGCGCCACGAGGAGCACCCCTTCCGGGGCGCCGAGGAACGCGGCGGCCTTGGCGGCGTAGGGCTTCTTGTCGCCCGCCACCCAGCACGCCCCCAGCCCCAGTGCGTGGGCGCCAAGGAGGATGTTCTGCGTCGCGGCCGAGCCGTCCTCCAGATAGTACTTCGTCTCCTTGGCGAGGACGGCGATGCACACGGGCGCACCGGCGATGAAGCGGCCGGTGTCCGTCATGGAGGCCAGTTGGCGGCGTGCGGCCGCGTCCATGACGACCACGAACTCCCACGGCTGGACGTTCCGGGCCGAGGCCGCCAGGCGGCCGGCGTCGACGATCTTCTCAATGAGGTCCCGCGCGACCTCGCGGCCGGAGAACTGGCGGCACGAGCGGCGCGTCAGCAGGGCTTCGATGGCGTCCATGATCCTCTCCTTCCGGTCCTTGCGGCAGCGCATCCCGGCGCCCTTACCGGCGCCGCAGCGCCGGGGGGAAGGCCGCCCTCACTGCCCGATGATGATCTCCTTCTGGTCCTTCACCTCGACCTCGCCGGTCGAGGGGATGAACGTGATCGTGCCGGCCTCGATCTGGCCGTACTGCTGCTTGGCCTCGTTCTCCTGCCAGAGCATGGCGTAGGCGTCGGGTCCGCGGAAGAGGCGGACGATCTCGGGGTCGCGGCAGTAGATGAGGCGCTTGCCGCTGCCGCGCCGGTCGTCGACCCAGAGGAGGACGCCGCCGTCGGCAATGAGTTTGTCGATCGTCAGGCTCTCCTCGGGCGCGGCCGAGGTCGGCGCCGGCTTGGGTGCCCCCTCCTCGACCTTCCGTTCGCCGAAGACGACCTGGAGGTCGGCGCTGCGGATCCGCGAGTCGGTGGGCCGCGCGCGGGCCCGCCCCTGCTCGCCCGGCACGCCGCGCCCGACGTGCCTGGCGTCGACGTCGCCCTTGAAGTAGGCCCGCATCGACGCGCCCTCGTAGGCCATGCTGTCGTCCCAGGCGATGTCGGTGCGTGCATAGCCCGGCGGCACGGCGCCCTGCCAGGCGCCGGCGGCGTCGGCGGGGGCGATCGCGGGGGGCTCGCGCTCGCCGCGGCCGGGCTTCTCGCGCGCCAGCAGCCGCAGCCGCCCGGCCCCGCGCATGTAGGCCTTCCGGTCCTCGGCCAGGTAGGTCAGGTTGTCGCCGACCATCTCCATCTGGTGGCGGACCGTCCCGTCCGACGCGAGTTGCCGGTCCATGGTGTGGACGTCGTCCTGGGCATAGAGGCGATCGAGGGCCTTGCGGCCGAAGAGGTTGTCGAGCCCGTCCGGGGCCGCGGCGTCCGTCTTCCCGGCCGCGGCCTTGGCGGGCGCCTCGGGTCGATCAAGGAAGTGGACCCACATCTTCTGGGCGGCCAAGCGGCTGCCGCCGGTCTCGGCCGTCACGCCGCCCTCGAACTGGGCAAAGTTGCGGCGGTCCTCGAACCGCATGCCGTTCTTCCAGGTCACCAGGAGCGGCTCGGGCTGCTTCCGGGGCTGGCCGCGAAGGTCCGTCGTGGCGGGCGCCTCGAGTTCACCCGCGCCGCGGACGACGGCGATGCCCTCGCCCTCGCGAAACTCGATGTAGGGCCCGACCACGCGCGACTCGCCGCGCTTCGCGCGCGCGGGCTTTCCCTCCAGCAGAAGGACGCCGCTCTCCAGGTCGCGGCGGACGTGGCTGCCCTCGGCATGAAGGTCGTCGCGGTCGATCAGGACGTCGCCGAAGGCCTCGAGGAACCGGGCGTCGAGTTTGCCCTCGTCGTTGCGGCCGAACGTGACGGTCAGGTCTTCGGCGCGGATCTTGCCCTTGGGGTCGTTGATCGCCACCTTGCCCACGGCCTTCAGGCGGCGCGGGTCCGTGCCGCCCGTCGCGTTGCGGCCGAACGTGATGTCGAGGTCCTGGCACGCGATGTCGCCGACGCTCACCCCGCCGACGCCGCCCGACGCCCCGGCACCGGGCCGATCGTTCTTGACGAACACGTCGCCATGGCCCACGAGGTGCTCGACCGCCTGGCCGCGGCCGTCGGCCGCCCGGAAGAAGTCGATGACGAGTTCGTCGCCCCGCAGAACGCCGTCCTTCTGCTTCACCTCGGCCTGGCCGTGGAAGGCGGCCCGCTGGATCTCGCCGACGCCGGCGTCCTCGCCGCCCGGCTTGCGCGCGGGCAGGCGGTAGAACTTCAGGTTCATCGCCTTCGTCCAGCGGGCGTCGAGCGTACTCGGCTCCTCGGCGGGGGCCTTGGCCGGCTCCGACGGCACGCCGGTCAGGCCCTCGGTGTTGACACGGGCATGGAGTTCGCCCTCGCCCAGGACGTCCGCGGTCGCCTGGCGCTGGTCGAACTCCAGGCGCTTGCCCACGAGGTGCATCCGCTCCGGCTGGTCGAGTTGGACCACCCCTTCGCGCCCGTCGACGATGCCCGTGCCGTGAGCCAGGTTGTAGCGGACGAGTTCGCCGCGGACCGTCATCTGGCCGTCCTGGACGACCACGGGCTTGCCCTCGGCGGCAACCTCGTTGCGCTCCTCGCCGATGGCCGCCTGTTCGGCCGCGTCCACGGGGCTCATCATGAGCGGCCCGTCGGCTATCACGACCAGCGGGCCGGGTGCACCTTCCTTCAGGAACGGCGCGTCGGCGGCCTTGGCCCGGGCCGGGCGAGCCGGTTTGTCGGAGACGGCCCGGCCGTCGGGCCCCAGGCGCGGGCCGGCCGCCGCGGTCGGACTTCCCGCGCGGGGCAGCCCCGTCTCGGTGGCGGCCCCTGCGCCCGTCTCGGCGGGCGCTCCGGGCCTGAGGAGCGACCCGGCTGTCTCGCTGTACAGTTTCAGGCGGTCGCACCGGATCCGCTGGCTCTCCTGGCGCGCGTCGACGTCGCCGCCGACGTCGATCCGCCAGAGGTCCTTGTCGGTCTTCGGCGGCTCCGCCGGCGGCGCCGCGCCCGGGCCGCCCGGTTTCGCAGCACCCGCAACGGCCGTCGGCGGAGCGGCAGCGGCGCCTCCGGCGGCGGGCGTCTTCGGGGCGGTTCCCGCCGCCGCCGGCGGCTCTTCGCCCGGCTCGGGCACGAGGCCCATCTTCAGGCGCTTCTCCGATTCCAGCGTGATGAGGATGTCCTCGAGGAACGTCAGGGCCGTGATGCGGCGGGTCTTCCGGTCGAGGGCCATCCGCATCTTCCGGGCCGTCAGGTCCATCTGGAGACCGGCCATGACGACCACGCCGTCGGTCGAGAGCGTGTAGGCCTTGTTGTCGAACTGGAGGTCCTCGAAGCCGACGAGCGTGTCGTCGGTGCTGTCGTCGGGCGTGGCGTTGTCGTGCGAGAGGACGACGTGCCCGCGCAGGTCGCCCGACTGGATGTCGTCCAGGTTCGTGAGGGAGCCGGTCGTCACGACGGTCCCCTCGTCGGCGACGATCGTGATGATGGCCCCCTGCTCGCCGGCCTTGCGGGGCTGGGTGAAGTACTGGATGCTCGGCAGCGTGATGTCGGCCGTGTTCTTGGCGTAGTGGACGACGCGCTTGGCCTTGAAGATGCTCGTCACCCGCCGCTGCTCGTCCATGCGGATGAAGTTGACGTCCTCCGAGACCTTGTGGCCGCCCTTCTCGAGCGGCATCTCCTCGACGGCGCGGGGCTGGCCGAGGTCCGCCTGCGCGGCCGTCCCCGTGTCCTCCAGGCGGCCGGTCTCGTAGTCGAGGTAGAGGCGCCGCATCAGCAGGAAGAGGAAGGTCATCGCCAAGAGGGGCAGCACCACCAGCATGACGCGCCGGAAGATCACCGCGAGGCCCTCCAGGGACGCCGCCGGTCGGGCAACCCGGGGGCCAACTGGCGGTCGTACCGCTCCGTGACGCCGGCCCACCGGCCCTGGTACTTCAGGATCATCTCGATGACCTCGCGGACCGCGCCGGCGCCGCCGCCGGCGCGAGTCACATAGTGGGCCACGCGTTTCACCTCCTCCGAGGCGCCGGCCGTGGCCACCGCGAAACCGACGTACGACAAGATCGGGACGTCCACCAGGTCGTCGCCCACGTAGCAGGTGCGCTCGGGCGTGCGCTTCAGCCGCCGGAGGAGGTCGCGGAAGACGGGCAGTTTGTCCTTGGCCCCCTGGCGGACGAAGCGGATGCCGATCTCGCGTGCGCGGCGCCGTGCGGCGGCCGACGCGCGGCCCGACAGGACCGCCGCCTCGTGCCCCGCCCGCAGCCAGTACCGCAGGCCCTGCCCGTCCGGCGCCCAGAAGAACTTCAGTTCCCCGCCGCGCGAATCGTAGACGATCCGCCCGTCCGTGAGGACGCCGTCCACGTCCAGCACCAGGAGGTCGATCGCGTCCAGCATCCGGCGCTCCTACAACCCAACCCCGGTGGCGAACAGGTCCTGGACATCGACGAGGCCGACGAGGCGGCCGCGGGCGTCCACGACGGGCAGTTCCTCGATGAAGAAGCGGTTGATGATGCGGATGGCGTCGGCCGCCGTGTCGGTCGACCGGACGAACTTGGGCCCGCGCGTCATGACCTCGGCGATGGGCCGGTCCAGCGCACCCTCGCGCCCGGCCTCCAGCAGCCGCCGCAGGTCCGCGTCCGTGAAGATGCCGGTCAGGCGGCCGGCGCGGTCCACCAGGACGATGGCGCCGCTGCGCCGCCGCATCCGCCGCAGGGCCGCCAGGGCCTGGCGCACCGAGACGCTGTCGCGCGCGGCCGGGAGGTCCTCGCCCTTGCGCATGACCGTCTCGACCATGAGGAGTTGGCGGCCGAGGCTCCCGGCCGGATGATAGAGGGCGAAGTCCTCGCGGCTGAACTTGCCGTCCTGCTGCCGCATCTTCAGCACCGACAGCGCGAGCGCGTCGCCCAGGGCCAGCATGGCGGTCGTCGTGGCGCTGGGCGCCAGGCCCATGGGACAGACCTCGTCGATCCGGCCCATGCAGAGGAGCACCCGGGCCTTCCGCGCCAGCGTGGAGTCGCGGTTCCCCGTCATCGCGATGACCGGCACGTCCATCTTTTCGAGTTGCCCCAGGAGGCGCGTGACCTCGGCCGTCTCGCCCCCGTAGGAGAGGATGAGGACGACGTCCTGGCGGCGGACGCCGCCGAGGTCGCCGTGGACGGCCTCGGCGGCGTGGAGGAAGTGGCTCGCGGTGCCCGTGCTCGAGAGCGTCGCGGAGATCTTCTGGGCGATGATGCCCGCCTTGCCGATGCCGCAGGTCACGACCGCCCCGCGGCACCCGTAGAGCATCCGGGCCGCCTCGACGAACGCCTCGTCGACGCGCTCCGCCAGGCTCGATATCGCCACGGCCTCCGACTCAAGGACGTGCCGCGCGTAGGCGACGTCCACGCGCGGGACGCGCCGGGAACTCGACCTCGGCCGCTTGGCCATGCCTCCCCTTCTCCTTGCGGGCGCCTGCCTGCGACCGTAAGTCTATCCCCGTCCGG
>CAYGZE010000158.1:6048-10137 GCA_964354185.1 uncultured Anaerolineales bacterium
CGCCGTGGCCGGCCGTTGCCCGTTGACTTGACCCCCTTGCCGACGTAACCTTGTGCCATTCCCACGAAACGCAGGAATCGTACCGCGACTTGAGCCGCGGCCGGCCAGAGCAAGCCCACGGCGCGACTTGAGGGCCACCATGAGCAAGACCGTTGAGCAAGGCAAAGCCGAAATCGTTGCGCTGTGCGACTACTTCGGCAAGAACCGCGAGGCGTTTCACGCTTCCGGCGTCAAGGAAGCCCATGTCCGCCAGACTCTCATCAACCCGTTCTTCGAGGCCCTGGGCTGGAACGTCAGCAACAACCCGCCGGTCGCGCCGCAATACCGCGAAGTCATTCCCGAAGACAGCATCGACGTGGAAGGCCAACAGAAGGCCCCGGACTACACCTTCCGCGTCGGCACGTTGCCGAAGTTCTACGTTGAAGCCAAGAAATGCGGCGTCAACATCAGCGCCGACCCCGCCCCGGCCTATCAACTTCGCCGCTACGGATGGAGTGCCAAGGTCGCCCTGTCCATCCTGACGGATTTCGAGGAATTGGCTGTCTACGATTGCACGATGCGGCCGCGCCCGGCCGACAAGGCGGGCTATGCCCGTACCCAGTACCTCAAGTTCCAGGAGTACCCCGACCGCTGGCGCGAGTTGTGGGATATCTTCTCGCGCGACGCTGTCTGGTCCGGGGCTTTCGACCAGTACACCGCGTCCAAGCGCAAGCGCGGCACGTCCGAAGTCGACGTCGAATTCCTCAAGGAGATCGAAGGCTGGCGCGACGCGCTCGCCCGCAACATCGCCCTGCGCAACCGGGGCCTCTCGTCCGAAGACCTGAACCGGGCCGTTCAACTGACCATTGACCGCCTTATCTTCCTGCGGATGGCCGAGGACCGCGGCCTGGAATCGTACGCTCAACTCCTGGCCTTGTGTTCGCGGCCGGGAATCTACGGCCGCTTCATGGCCGACCTCTGCCGCAAGGCCGATGACAAGTACAACTCCGGCCTCTTCCACTTTCAGAAAGAGGACGGCGTAACCGAGGACCCCGACCGTATCACGCCGGGCCTGGCCGTGGATGATGAGGTCCTCAGGCCCATCCTCGAGCGACTGTACTTCGAGCACGGGTCGCCGTACCACTTCGGCGTCTTGCCGGTCGAGATCCTGGGCACCGTTTACGAGCGGTTCCTGGGCAAGGTCATTCGCCTCACGGCCGACCACCACGCCAAGGTCGAGGAGAAACCGGAGGTCCGCAAGGCCGGCGGCGTGTACTACACGCCCGCCTACATCGTCGATTACATCGTCCGCCAGACCGTCGGCCGCCAGATCGAGGGCAAGAGTCCCGCCCAACTGGCCGGGGGCAAGAGGAGAGAACCCTTCCGCGTCCTCGACATGGCCTGCGGCTCGGGCTCGTTCCTCTTGGGCGCGTACAAGTGCCTTCTTGACCATTGCCTGAAGTGGTACGCCGCGCATCGGCCCCAGGGGCACAAGAAGGCCGTCTACATGGACCGGCGGACGGGCTGGCGGCTGACCGTGGACGAGAAGAAACGCATCCTGACCACCCACCTGTTCGGCGTGGACATCGACCCCCAGGCCGTGGAGGTCTCGAAACTCTCGCTCCTCTTGAAGGTGCTGGAAGGCGAGACCGACCAGAGCCTTCACCTGGGCCTCCTGACCTTCAAGGACCGCGCCCTGCCGAACCTGGCCGACAACATCAAGTGCGGGAACTCCCTCATCGGCCCGGACTACTTCGCCGACCGGCTGATTCCCGACGCCGAAGAACTCGCCCGCGTCAACGCCTTTGACTGGAAGCGGGAATTCCCCGACGCCATGAAGGCCGGCGGGTTTGACTGCATCATCGGCAATCCACCGTACGTTCGGATGGAGACCTTCACCGGTGCCAAAGATTACCTGCGGGCGCACTATCTTGCTCACGAGGAACGCGCGGATTTTTACACCTACTTCATTGAAAAGGGGCTCCATGTACTAAACCCGCATGGACTTCTTGGCATGATTATTTCCAACAAGTTTGCCGTAGCCAAGTACGGCGAGCCCTTGCGGCGTATGATCGCGCAACGTGCCGACGTGATCGAGATCACGGATTTCGCGGGTGCAAGAGTGTTCCGAGGGGCAACCGTCCGCACGCTGGTCCTGACCATGCGGCTTCGCCGCAACAGGTCCCTGCAGAGAACCCGTTACGTCCCCGTCCCATGTTCCGCTGAACTTGAGCAGATGGAGGCGGGCGTTCTGCCTGTTGCCGAATTCGCAGAGAAATCGGAAACGTTCTTGGGGAGAACGCAGGTTTCGGCCGCACCTTGGCAATTGATCCCGACTGCCCATGCGGATTTCCTTCGGCGGCTGACCGAAAAGTTTCTGCCTATGTGCGAGGCTTTTAAATGGCGGCCACTTTTCGGGATTAAGACCGGGCTTAATGAGGCGTTTATCATTGACGAAGCCACACGCAGGAATCTCATCCAGCAAGACCGCAAAGCCGAATCCGTGATTCGCCCGTTTCTGATGGGCAAGGACGTTCGCCGATATTTCGTAAGAGACGAAGCGCGGTATGTGATTTACCTTCATCCGAACAAGAAGGTTGATGGATTTCCGAGCATCAAGAGGCATCTTAGGGCCTTTCACGATGCGTTGGCTTCCCGTGCTGCCACACAGGAGTGGTTTGAACTTCAGCAACCGGCCACATCGTTGCTGCCATTCCTCGAAAGACCGAAGATCGTGTACCCGATCATTGCGCCTGCACCGCGGTTTGCCCTGGACACGGGTGGGTTTCTTGTGAACGACAAGTTGTTTGTTCTTCCTACCGATTCGCTGTTCCTCTTGGGCCTATTGAATTCCTCTCTAAGCCGTATGTTCTTCGCCGCGGTCTGCGCGCGTTTGGAGGGCGGCGATGACTGCTATTACGAATTCCGCGCGCAGTTTGTGGAGCGGTTTCCAGTACCACCGGTTGACGCCAAAAAGCCTGGCAGCAAGTTGCCGCATGACCGTATGGTGAGGATGGTCGATTCGATGTTGGCGTTGCACAAGCAACTTGCGTCGGCCAAGTCCGAAGCCCAGCGCGGGGCGATCCAACGGCAGATTGACGCGACCGACCGGGAAATCGACCGGCGGGTCTACGACCTGTACGGCCTGACGAAAGATGAAATCGCTATCGTGGAGGGCAAGGCATGAGCGAGTCAATACCCACAGACCTAAAGATGCTCCAAGGCATATATGACGGATACAATGAAGAAGTCGGCAAGTTTACGAAGGGTGACCGGGGTCGTAGTAGTAAGATTTACGTGCCGATTGACATAGAACGGATCGCACGCGACCTCCGGGTTGACGGAGACTTGGTGTTTGGGCGATTGTACTACCATCTTGAGCACAAGTATGGTTACAAGCACGCTGACGGGGCAAGTGTTCATTTTTTCGCCTTGAGAGTCGGAAACGATACTGACTGCGTGAACTTCCCCTTCATGGCAGCGGTCCTTGCCGATCTCCAAGATCAGTCACGAAAACACAACTTGGCAATATGGATCGCAGTAGGGTCGCTGATACTTTCGGCGGTCTCGGTTGCCATTGCCGTTCTTCTGAAGCAGCAAAGCTAGGTGCGCTGATGTTTGTGCTTGGGAGCAAGGCTGATATCCAACGGCAGATCGACCATACCGAGGCGGAAATCGACAGGCTGGTTTACGACCGGTACGGCTTGACCAAAGAGGAAATCGCCATCGTCGAAGGGGCGACCCGGTGAGCAGTGGCAGGTCGGGTCAACAGACCCGACGGCCTTACTCTGCCCCTCTGTTCTCCCTTAGGCCTGGCGGGCCCTGGGTACGGCGACGGGTCTCCGCTGCGCTTCGACGGGCCGCCGTGGCCGTTGCCGTTCCTTCTGAATTCTGCACTCTGCAACCCTCCTTCGCCCGCCCCAAGGCCCGGCGGGCTACGGCGGGCAGGTCTGCATTCTGCAATGGTAAGTGCTGTTCTCTGCGTCCTTTGCGCCCTTTGCGGTTGAAGGCGCCTTCCCAGTCCCCGGTCCCCAGTCCCCGGTCCCCCGCCTGTCGTCCCAGTCCCCATTCCCTGGTCCCCCCTGGCACGGCCACGGGCCGTGCCGTGGC
>CAYGZE010000159.1:0-9994 GCA_964354185.1 uncultured Anaerolineales bacterium
GCGACGTCTGCGCCGTCCCGGCCGCCAGCGTCGTCGTCGAGGCGGCAGTGGCGGCAGAACTGGCCGCCGCCTTCGTCGAGAAGTTCGGCGGCGACTCGCTCCGCCAGACGCGCGACGCCTACGAGGCCTGGCGGCGGGCCGCCCAGGAACTGTAAGAAACGCCCATGCCCCTTCGCAAGCGGCACGTTCGACGCATCGTCGCGGCGGGCCTCGCCGTCGTGGTCCTCGGCGCGCTGGGGACGCTGGCGATCTGGGGCGTCTGGTTCCGCCGCGGCGGGTACGACCGCAAACTCGTGGCGCTCCTCGAGTCGCACCTCCGGTGCCGGGCGACGGTGGCGGGCGCGCGGCCGACGGGGCTCGGCGCCGCCGAGGCGTCCGAGGTCACGCTCGCCTGGGAGGCCGCCGGCGGGCGGCTCGCCCTTCGCCTCCAAGACGTCGAGGCCCGCGCGGCCGAGGAGCCCGGCCGGTGGACCGTCGCGGCCCGCGAGGGAGGCCTGACCTTCTGCGGGCCGCGGCCGCTCGAAACGCTCGCCGCCCTCAACCAGCGGCTCGTCCAGCCCGAGGGGCCCCTGCCCGTCCAGAGTTTGCGCGTCGCCGCGCTCCGCCTGGCCCTGGAGACCGACCGCCTGGCCGTGACCGACCTAGTGCAGGTCGAGGCCGACGCCAACAAGAAGGGCTTCGTCGCCGTCCGGTTCATGCGGCGGTCGGCGCCCGGCGGCAAACCGAGCGAGGCGCCGGACGCCGTGCTGAACCTCCGGCCCACGTCGCCGGAAGGAATCTTCAACGGGTTCACGGCCGACGTGGGCGACTTCCCGGCCCGCCAGGTCGCCCTAGCAGGGACGCCCCGCGGCCGCTCCGGCGCGGAGAACGCCGCCGGCCTGATCGACGTCGACGTGGACTGGCCCGCCGCGGGGCGCAAGGCCGTCTCCGTCGAACTGAGCGCCCGCGGGCTTGCCTTGGCGGACTGGACGGCCGCCGTGCCCGGCGGGCCCGTCGCCGGGTCGGCCGAACTCATCGTCATCTGGCGCAGGCCTCCCGCGAAGCCGGGCGAACTCGAGGTCCGCCTCACCGCCCGCGACGGCCGCCTGAGCGCGGAAACGCTCCGGTGGCTGGAAGGGCTCCCCGGAGGGCTCTGCGCGGCCGCGGCTTCCCGCAAGGAACCGCTCGATTTCGAGGCGCTGGAGATCGACGTGTACGCCGCCGGCGGCCGGGCGCGTTTCCTGGGCAAGGCCGACCTGTTCGGCCGCATCCCGCTCGTCGAGGGGCGCCTCTTCGGCCGGCCCGTGCCGCTCCTCTGGGCGTCGCCCGCGACCTTCGACGCGGCGGCGCTCCAGCGCGCGGTCCTCGACGCGCTCGCCCCGCGCGACAGGGCACTGGCGGGCAAGCCGCCAGTGGCACCCGGTGTCGCCCCCGGCCCGAAGCCGTAGCGCGGGGCTTAGCCCCCCGCGTCATCGGCGCCAAAGACAAGCGGCCCGCCCGTTGGGGGCGAGCCGCCTGTTTGTCTCACTCGCGATGGTCGACAGCCAAGCCGGCGCCGGGGGTCAACTCCCCATGGTCAGGTAGATCTCGACGCGGCGGTTCTGGGCCTTGCCGGCGGCGGTGTTGTTGGGGCCGATGGGGTCGCTCTCGCCCTTGCCCTGGGTGACGATGCGGGTGGCCGTCACGCCGCCCGCGGTGAGGACCGCCGCCACCGATTCGGCCCGCGCCTCGCTCAGGCCCATGTTGTTGGCGCTCTTGCCGAGGCCCTTGAGTAGGGCCACGGTGGCGGCCTTCTTGACGGGGTCGGTGTCGGTGTGGCCGACGACGGTCACGATGAGTTTCACCGCGTCGCCCGCGCTCAAGATCTCGGCCAGTTTCGTGAGGGCGGCCTTGGCGTTGTCCTTGACGACGTTGGAGCCGGAGTCGAAGGTGATGTCGGAGTTGAAGCGCAGTTGGCCGGTCGCGCGGTCGAAGGTGAAGAGGCCGGGGTAGTCCTTGGCGAGTTTCTCGATCGCCAGGGCGGTCTCGGCCGGGATGCCGCCCGCCGCCGGCGCGCCCTGAACGAGTTTCAGGTAGGCCGCCCTCAGGTCCTCGAAGGCCTTGTGGATCTTCTCGCGCTCGGCCTTGACGTCCTCGAGTTCGCGGATCTTGTCGTCGAGCATCTTCTGCGCGTCCGTGCCGCGCGCCGTCAGGGCGTTGACCCGCTCGTTGAGTTTGGCGATCTCGGCCTCCCGCTCCTGGATGATCTGCGCCTGGGAGCGGTTCTTCATCATGAGGGCGTCGTATTGATCCTGGCCGACGCAACCCACCGACCCCAGCGAGGCCACGACCAGCATCCCCGCCAGCGTCAAACCCACGACCGCTGAGAACCGACGCATCGCGATCTCCTTTCCTGGGTCAACCACTCCGAATGGCATCCGACGGCTTGCGCTTTCGTATCCGGGCTCCCCCCGGGGGCACGTTGCCGCCATTGTACCAACGCGCGGGCTCAGCCGCCAAAGGAATCGCGCACGGCCCGCTGCTTGTCAAGCACGAACCCGATGGCGAAGATGATGCCGACGGCCACGAAGCCGACGCCCAGGATGGCCAGGGCCGTGCTGCCGCTCCCGATCCGCTCCAGGATGCCGGGCATCGCCCCCTGCATCATCGCCATGATCCCAAAGAGCGCAATGGCGGCGGCGACGACGGCCATGCCCAGCATGGCCGTGAAGGCCGCATGGTGGGCGGGGGGCTCGACCAGGGTGACGATTCGCGTGCGGCTGGCGCCGATGCCGGAGGTGCCGGCCGAGACGACGCCGGCCATGCCGCTGTCGCTGTCGACGGCGATGACGGGCTCCTCGCCGGCCTCCGCGGCGCCGGCCACCTCGTCGGCGCTCAGGACGTCGTGGAGGCTGGTGTCGTCGCTCTCGGGGCTCAGGGCCAGGGGCGGCGGCTCGGTCTCGGGGGCGGCCATGGCGGTGTCGACGCCGATCGGCTGCTCCTCGCCCGCGCCGGTCCCGCCGGGGAACACGCCCTCCGTGTCGGCGGCGATCCAGGTCTCGGCGGCGCTGTCGGCCGGCACTTCCTCCTCCTCGGCGAAGAGGATGTCGGCGTCGATGCTCATGAGCGTGTCGCCGGCGTCTTCCTCGCCGGCGCCGCCGGCCCGCGCGTCGATGTCCTCCTTGCGGAACTTCCACGTCGCGCCGTCGCGGAACGCGCGGAGTTCGCCCTTCTTGATCAGTTCCTGCAACTCCTCGTCGGTCTTGCCGAGACGCTTCTTGGCATCGTCAAAACTTACGAAGTCCACGTTCTGGCCTCCTCCAACCCGCATGCCGCCCCGGGAACGCCTCCCACCCGATCACGCGCCGTCAGGGCGCCTGCTCGCCCTTCTTGCCTTCGGCCGCGCCTGCTGCCGCGCCGCCCGTCGCCGATCCTCCCTCCACCCGGGCCCGGACGTCCTTCGGCAGCGGCGGGTCGTTGTTGTAGTCCGTCAGGGCCCAGTCCGCGGAGACGTCGCGGACCGCCAGCAACCTCAGCCGGCTGCGCTTGGTGTCGGCGACATAGACGACCAGCCGCTGCCGGGACGTATCCACAATACATATCACGACCTCGGAATCGCTGAGCCGCGCGGTCGACACCATGGCCCCCGCGGCGTCTTCCGCCGCGGGCCGCGCCTCGGCGGCCTGAGCCATGGCCGCGCCGTCGGGCCGCCCGCCGACTCCCAGGCCGAGCCCCAGCGCCGCCAGCCCCACGGCCGCCATCGCCAGGGCCACACCCCACGCGGGGTACGATCCGCGCACAAGCACCCTCCCCTCCGCGGCCGGCCTGGGGCCTCAACGGCTTCCGGCCACCCCGGTATGGTAGCCGGCCATGCCCCAACTTCAAGGGATTATTGTAGAAGGGCCGGGGTCCAATGCAACCGAATTTTCCGCCGATCCCGGCCGGGGGCGGCCGGGGTCCCGGGCCGGCCCCGCGGGCCGCCGAAGGGCCGAGGGGCGGACATGGCGTTTTCGCTTGTCAGGGCCCGGACCCCTGCCTATCATGCCCCCAGTGCGTGCGGAGCGGCCCACGGCCCCGGAAGG
Organism: uncultured Anaerolineales bacterium; assembly: GCA_964354185.1. Lineage (GTDB taxonomy): Bacteria > Planctomycetota > Phycisphaerae > FEN-1346 > FEN-1346 > CAYGZE01. The sequence continues at coordinate 4,041 of CAYGZE010000159.1, forward strand.
CCGGCGCGGCCGACGGCGACGCGTGCTGCCCGGAGACGCACCGCCTCGCAGACCAGGCCCGGATCGCGCCGGCCGGGCCTAGATGCTCCGCGCGCCACATCCCGAGGAGGACCTTGGCCCCGGCTTTTCTTGCCAACGTGGAGCACTGGGCCGCGCCTGTGGCCTGGGCCGTGCTCGGCGCTGCCCTGGCCGGCGGCCTGTACCTGGCCTCCCGGTCGAACCGGAAGGCCGCCCTGCTCCTCCGGTTCGTGGCGGGCGCGTCGGGGGCTTGGTCGGCCGTCTGCCTGACCTACGTCCTGGCAGCCCCGGCGGAGCCCTTCGGCGACTACCTGCGGATGGGGACGCTGTCGACCGTGGCCATCGCCGGGTTCGGCGCCCTCCTGTACCTGCTGGCCCTGGTCACGTTCGAGCCCGGCGACCGCCAGTGGCGGCGGTCGAGCGCCCTCCTGGTGAGCGTTACGCTGATGGGGTCCGCCTTCGTGCGGGCGGCCTATCAGCCGTCGGTCGCGCTGGGGATCCAGGCCCCGCTGGCGGTGGTCTTCATCGCCACGGTGTGGCGGTTCCGCGCGGAGTCGCTGGTCTACCTCGCGATCCTGAGCGTGGCCGTGACGGTGGTGTTCGGCACGCGGAACCACCTGGCCGTCGGCTGGCCGGACGCGCTCCAGTGGATCGCCTCGACGGCCGCGGCGGTGTCGCTTCTGATGGTCGTGATCGCCGCCCTGCTGGGCCTGAAGCGGCGACAGGAGTTCAGCGTCAAGTGGTACCGGCAGGGCCTGCTGATCGTGCCGCTGGTGGTGTCGAGCCTGGCGGCGGTCATGTCCGGGCACGCGGCCGTGTGGGAGGGCGCGGGCTGGCATACGGCCTGGAGCCTGGGCGCGTGGTGGGCGGTGCTGCTGGTCTCGTCGCTGGGGCTGGGCCAGCCGGACCTGTTCGGCTTCTCGTGCGTCGGGGCCGCGCTGGCGGCCGTCGCGTCTTTCGCGGCCCTCGGGGGCGGCGAGATCTCGGGCTACTGGGGCCGATACCCCTCGGTGCTCCTGGTGATGGCGCTGGGGGCCGCCGTGCTGGCCGCCCTGCTGGCCATCGGCCTGCGGGGACCGAAGTCGTCCGGATTCCCCAGGGCGCTCTACCTGGCGTCGGTGGCCATCACGCTGGGGGCCCTCGCTTTGGAGCCGATCGAGACGAGCACCCGGCACCTCGGGACGGACCTCCTGATCGCGGCCAGCGTCCTGGCCCTGGCCCACGCCCAGCGGGCACCGGCCTGGGTGAACTACCTCGTGGCCGCCCTCACCACGGCGGGGGCGGCCGCCCTGTCCCACCTGGGACCGGAGACGCCGCCCGTCACCTCGCACCATCGGTTCATCCAGGTGACGGCGGCGGCGGCGGTCGCATGGCTCGTGCTGGCGGTGGCGCTGCGCGAACTGCTGCGGTGGGCCGCCTCCGACCGGGCGGCCCGGCGGCAGACGGAACCGTTCACCGTCTTCGGTCTGGTGGCGACGCTCGTCCTGGCCGTCTACCTCGGCACGCAGCAGGTCCGGGCCTACACGGACTTCCTGACGACCGGCAAGAGCGCCATCCTTCCCCTCCTGGGGCCGTTCTGGGGCCTCGTGGGCTGGCTGGCGGTGTTGTTCGCGTTCCTGATCTCGATGTGGCTCGTGCGGCACACGGCGCGGACGGTCCTGTTCTACGTGTGCGGCATCCTGGGCACGACCTATCTCGGCCTGTTCGGCCACACGGGCGACCTCTACAACTTCCTGATCTACGCCGTGGCGGCCTACGGGTCCGCCCACCTGGTGGTGTACCTGTTCGAGGCCAAGTTCATGGCGATCCTGTCGCGGACGTGCGCGCTCTATCGGGAAGAGCGGCGGGCCTCGACGGCCATCTTCACGCTCGCGTTCGCGTCGTGTTTCGCCGCCGCCGTGCTGGCCCTCTTTCGCCTGTCGTTCCCTTCGTCGCTCGTCATGCTCGGCGTCATGTCGGCGGTGTTCCTGGCCTGGTCGTTCGTGTGGCTTCGCGGCGAGATGCTCTACCCGGCGGTGTTCATGGTGACGCTCTTGATCCTGTCGGCGTGGCACAACGTGGTCCAGCCGACCGCGTGGGACGCCGGCCGCCTGTACGTCAACGCGATGGTGATGGTCCTGTCGGCGCTGGCGTGGATGGTGGTGGGCAACCAACTGCATCCCATCCGGGGCGAGATCTTCCAGTTGGCGCCTCCCGCGCGCCACTGCTCGGTCGTCCTGGGATTGATCGGGACGCTGTTCGCGGCAGCGCTGGCGGTCTCGCCGACGTTCCCGGCCGACCTGTGGCGGGCGGAGCGGACGCCCCAGGACTGGGCGCTCGGCCTGGCGACGTTCGCCCTGCTGATCGGGTACTTCGCCTGGGGCCGCCGCGTGTTCGAGCGCCGGTTCTTCAGCCTGATGAGCGGCCTGGCGGTCCTCCTGCTGGGCCTGTACGTCGGCATCTACACGGGCATCCGCGTCACCACGCGGATGCCGTAACCGCTTTACTGACAAGGACTTAGGGCATTCGCCGTGGACCGCGAAACCCTCATCGAGCGCCTCCGCGCGCTGCCGAAGACGCCGGGCGTCTACCTCATGAAGGACAGCCGCGGCCGCGTCCTCTACGTCGGCAAGGCCGCCAACCTGCGCAGCCGCGTCCTCCAGTACTTCCAGCCGTCGGCCGACCTGGAGCCGCGCAAGGAGCAGATGGTCGCCGAGGTCCAGGACGTCGAGTTCGTCCCGGCCGAGAGCGAGGTGGACGCCCTGCTCCAGGAGGCCCGCCTCATCAAGGACATCCGCCCGCGCTACAACGCCCGCCTGACGGACGACAAGACGTTCCCCTACCTGGAGATCACGATGCGCGAGCCGTTTCCGGGCGTGTACTTCACGCGGACGCCCGCGCCGAAGAGGACGAAACTCTACGGCCCGTTCGTCAGTTCGGGGGGCCTGCGGGCGGCGATCGGCGAACTCCAGCGGATCTTCCGGTTCCGCACGTGCAGCCTCGACATCCGCGAGGACGACCCGGGCCGGCGCTACTTCCGCCCGTGCATCCTGTACGCGATCCGCCGATGCACGGCCCCGTGCGCGGGCCACGTCGATCGGGAGACGTACCGCACGAGCATCCAGCGGCTGCGGCGGTTCCTGGAGGGCAAGCGCGTCCAGGTCGTGCGGGACCTGACGCGGGAGATGAAGTACCTGGCGAAGAACCTGCGGTTCGAGGAGGCCGCCCGGGCGCGCGACCAACTCCGCGCGATCCAGGCGCTGGCGGACCGCGGCCGCATCGGCGAACACCTCCAGCCGGAGGTTTTCGCCCCGACGTTCGACCCGGCCGAGGGCCTGGCCGCCCTCGGGCGGCTCCTCGACGCGCCCGGCCCCATCCGCACCATCGAGGGGGTCGACATCGCCAACCTCGGCGCCAACGAGGCCGTGGGCGCCGTCGTTCCGTTCGTCGACGGGCGCCCGTTCAAGGCGGGGTACCGGCGGTTCCGGATCCGGACCGTCGCGGGCCAGGACGACCTGGCGATGATGCGCGAGGTGGTCCTGCGGCGGTTCCGGCGGCTGGCGGAGGAACTGTCGGTGCTGCCGGACGTGGTCCTGGTGGACGGCGGGCCCGGGCAATTGCGGGCGGCCGCCGACGCCCTCGCCGCCGCGGGCTTCGCCGAGGGGGCGCCGCACCTGGTGTCCCTGGCCAAGCGCGAGGAAGAGGTGTACGTACTCGGAAAAGCCGAAGCGGAACCCCTCCGACTTCCGCGGACCAGCGCCGCCCTGAAGGTCCTCCAGGCCGTCCGCGACGAGGCGCACCGCTTCGCGCAGCACTATCACCACCTGCTGCGGCGGAAGGCGCTGTTCGGCGAGAAGGCCGGCCGCGAACTCGCATCGGCCAGGAGGCGCAAGCCCCGCAGGAAGACGGCGAAGCGGCCGCCCGCGCCCGAGGGGGGGCCGTCTCAGGCGTCCGACGGCACCGCAGGCGGCGAGACCTGACCGCGCCGGAAGACCCACCACACCAGGCCCATCAGCACCGCCCCCGCCCCGCTGGCGAACATGTCCGCCACCTCAAAGGACCGGCTCGCGGCAAAGCACGCCTGGGCGAACTCCACCAGGACGCCCAGGCCGATGGCGACCGACACGCTCAGGAGGATCCGCGCCTTCAGGTACCGGGCCGACGGCTCGGGCCCGAGGGCGTACGAGAACAGGGCGCACAGGACGCCGAACGCCCCGAAGTGGAGGACCTTGTCCTTGAACTCGGGGCCGATGCCGGCCACCATCTCGCTCTCGGCGACGGCCAGCGACGCCAGCAGGCCCATCGCCCCGCCGACGAAGGCCCAGTGCGTCGGCGCGAGATCGCCCAGGCGCTCGGGCCGCCACAGGATGCCGTGCCCGTGCCAGGCCGTCGCGATGCCGAGGACGGCGGCCAAGAGGAGCAGGTTCGGCGCCAGCAGGGCCGATGCGTCGAACGCGAAGTACAGCGCGTTGGCCGCCATCGCCCCCAGCGCCGCCCAGGGCGCCAGGCGCGTCCACGGGCTCCGCGCCCGGCGGATCGCCCGCGCCTCGGACACGACCATGGCGACCCCTCCGGCCAGGACGGCCAGGAGGCCGACGGAGCCGATCTCGACCCCGAGGACCCGGTAGCCGCTCGTGTCGCCGTCGGCGGCCGCCATACCGGACCAGGCGGGGGCCGCGAACAGCGCGGAGGGCGAGACCGATCCGGCGCCGACGCCGAGCAGGGCGCGGCCCTGCGGCAGGGCCGCCCGTAGGGCGTCCAGCCTCGCGTCAATCCCAGCCACGGGAAGTCCCTCGCCCCGGAGGGCCGCCCCGACTCCGACGCCGACCACAACGCACAGCACGAGCGCGAGCGCCAGGACCACGGCGCGGGCCCGCCCTGCCCGCCCCGGCCCGTCCGACAGCCCGTAGCCGGCCAGCACGAACCCGAGCGGCGCGAGCGCGGTCACGACGGCCAGGCCCCGCGGGACGTTGCTCGCACCGAGCCCGACCGCCACCATCGCCAGGAGCGCCGTCGCCGCCAGCGACCAGGCGACGGCGGGCCGCCCCAGCCAGGCCCATCGGCTCTGGCGTCGCGCCGGCGGCTGGTGCGGCAGCCACCCCAGGGGCCGCAGGACGAGGACATAGGCGAGCGGCAGGGCGCCCAGCAGCGCCGGCACGAGGCTGTCGCCCCCCCGGATCGGCACGCCCGGCACCGGCCGGAACACGTCGGCGGCCGGCGCGCCGCGCCCCCGGACACAAGAGACGATCACCCACAGCGCCAGCAGGGCCGCCCCCAGCAGCGCCGCCCACATGGTACGGAGGATGGCCTTGCGGCCCACGACCGCGGATCCCACGACCCAGTAGAGACCGGCCGCACTGGCCGCCAGCACCAGCACGCCCAGCGAAGAGGCGGGCCGAAGGCTGTAGCGCGCCACCGGCAGCCGGGCGAGCGCGGCCGACACGCCCTCGAAGCCCCCGTTGACGAGGACGTCCGTCGGCAGGCCGAGCGACCGAATGCTTTGGCCGACAGGGCCGCCCCTGGGCAGCGGCGCGATGTGGAGGAACAGCAGGCCGAGAACCAGCCACATGAAGAGGTTGACGTGCGATCGGACGTGCCGCAGGGGAACGCCCCACAGCGACGAGACCACCCAGAAGGCCAGGACGAGGCCCACCACGAGCAGGAGGTCGAACGACCCGTAGCGATGGAGCCCGCCGAAGACGGTGGGCACCAGGACGAGACTCGCCAGAAGGACGGCCTGGAAGATGCCCGAGACGGCGCCGACGAACGCGGGGGCGGCCGTCGGTTGCGGTAGCACGGACTGGCGCATACAGGCTCTTTGCCCCGGACGCCGCCGCCATCCGCGCGGACGCCGGCCGCCCGGCCGCACGTCCCGGCCGACCTCGCGCTAGGCTCTGTCCGGCAAATCCGTCGTCGGCCCGAGGGCGAGCGAATTCGGCCCTGGCAAGGAGGCCGAA
>CAYGZE010000160.1:0-9943 GCA_964354185.1 uncultured Anaerolineales bacterium
CGCGCGGGCATCGAGGGCAAGGCCGCCGGCTGGGGCAACAAGCAGTTCCTCTCGGAGGAGACGTGGTACCAGGTCTCCCTCTCGCCCGAGGAGGCGGCCAAGCGGCTCCCGAAGGAGGGGGCGCTCCTCGAGTACGACTTCGACGTGAAGAAGGCCGGACCGTACGAGGTCTGGAACCGCATCGGCATGGAGTTCGTCCGCTCGCCCTTCGACTGGCGGATCGATCAGGCCGCCTGGCAGACCCTCACCCCCGACATGCTCACGACCGACCTCATGGAGATCGACTTCTGGTGCGAGGTCGCCTGGATCCGGATGGGCAAGGCCGACCTGGCCGAAGGGAAGCACACGATCCAGGTCCACCTCGTGCAGACCCAGAAGGACGAGAGGAAGAAGGAGCGGGGCCCCGACGGCAAGGAGACCGAGGTCGTCACGAAGGTGCCCGACAAGGTCCTCTACACCTCCGACGCCCTGTGCCTGTATCAGGGGACGTTCCGCCCGAACGGCCCCTTCAAGCCCGATGCCGCGTGGCAGACCGACGACGACCGCAAGGCGGCCGAGACGGTCTTCGAGGTCAAGGGTGGCGCGAGGCCCGAGGAGCGGAGCGCCACGTCGCTCCGGGGTCTCTGGGAGGTCTGCCGCCATGACGAGCAGGAGGTCGTCGACCGGCCGGGCCCCGTGAAGACGCTGCCCGACCCCGCCCAGGCCTACTGGAAGTCGATCGAGGTCCCGGGCAACAAGTTCGACGTGAAGCCGGACCTGGCCTTCTGCCACCGGTTCGTCTACCGGACGCGCGTCCGGGTCCCCGCCGACCTGGCCGGCCGGTCGTTCTACCTGCGACTGCCGTCCATCAACATGATCGGGAGCGTGATCGTCAACGGGCAGTTCTGCGGCTGGACGCGGGCGATGGACGCCCTGTGGGAATGCGACATCACGAAGGCCGTGAAGCCGGGCCAGGTGAACGAGGTCTGCGTCGCCATCAAGGACGCCTACTACGCGATCAGCGAGAAGAAGTCCGGCCGCAGTTGCCGCCTTTCGTTCAACATGCCCCGCGCCAACATGGAGAAGAACTGGGTGGGGCAGCACTTCGACTTCCCCGTGGCGAGCGCGCTGGCCGTCCGGGGGGGCATCCTCGAGGAGCCGAGCCTCGTCGTCGCGGGCCCGGTCTACGCGACGGACGTCTTCGCGATGCCCTCGGTGAAGAAGAAGCAACTCGGCCTGGAGATCACCCTCCTGAATCCGACGGCGGCCGACGCGCTTGTCGAGGTCGCGTGCGAGGTCGTCCCGGCCGCCGGCGGCAAGGCCGAGAAGACGTTCGCCCCGCGCGAAGTGGCGGTCCCCGCCGGGAAGGCCGAGGTCCTCCGCCTCGCCGAGCCGTGGGAGAACCCGCATCTGTGGTGGCCCGACGACCCCCACCTGTACCACCTGGTGACGACGGTGCGGCTTGGCGGGAAGCCCGCCGACGTTTGCCGCACGCCGTTCGGCTTCCGCGAGTGGGCCTGGGACGGGCCGGCGTTCCAACTCAACGGCGTCCCGTGGCACCTGTGGGCCGACTGCACCGCGAACGACGGCGGCAAGGACGCCGAGGCGGCGATCGCCCTGTGGCGCAAGAACGGCCAGAACCTGTGGCGGTTCTGGGGCGACCGGTTCGGCGGCCTCGACCGGCGCCGGGCCCTCGACCTCATGGACGCGCGGGGGATCATCGTCCGCCGCAGCGGCATCTTCGACGGACAGGGCGCGAACTATCTCCACGGCCTCGCCAACAACCCGGAACTGTTCGACCACTGGATCGAGCAACTGAAGGCCCAGGTCCGGAGCGAACGCAACCACCCCTCGATCCTCATCTGGTCGATGGAGAACGAGATCACCTTCATCAACTCGCGCAACCTTGGGCTCACGAAGGAGGTCGAGCCGCACATCGCCCGCGCCGGCCGCGAGGTCATGGCCCTCGACCCGACGCGGCCCGTCATGGTCGACGGGGGCAACTGCCTCGTCGACGAGTCGCTGCCCGTCAACGGCGTCCACTACCAGGAGGCCGCGTGGCGCGATTACCCGGACGAGGCCTACACGCTCGCGAAGGCCCTCGTCGCCCACGAGAAGCCCGTCCTCGGGTGGGGCAAGGTGCCCTGGCGGCTGGTGCCGGACCGGCCGATCTTCATGGGCGAGTCGTACTTCGTGCGCGGCAGCGCTCCCGGCGAGTACTCCCAGTTCGCCGGCGAGGGGTGCTTCACCGGCTGGGGCGCGCACACGCGGCAGGGCGCTGGCCTGCTGGCCAAGATGCTCTCCGAGGGCTACCGCTGGCGCGGCGTGGCCGCCTTCCACTTCTGGTTCGGCATGGAGGATGCCACACTTCACTATAACTCATGGAAGCCGGTCTGCGTCCTCTGCCGCGAGTGGAACGGGACGTTCGCCGGCGGGAGCGAGGTCCCGCGCACCCTCAAGGTCCTGAACGACACCCGCTCGAGCGACCCGATCGAGACGGCCTGGGAACTGCGGGTGGGCGGCAAGAAGGCCGACGGCGGCAGGCAGTCGTTCGCCCTCGCGCCGGGGCAGGCCCAGGAGGCAACCGTCTCCCTGAAAGTGCCGAAGGTCTCGAAGCGCGCGGCCGGCGAGTTCGTCCTGACGTGCAGCCGCGGCGGCCAGGAGGTCTTCCGCGAGGTTAAGGCCGTCGCGGTCATCGACCCCGCCACCGGCCCCAAGCCCGCCCTGGCCAAGGACGCGCTCGCGGTGATCGACCCGCTGGGCTCCGTCAAGGCGCGCCTGGCGGCCCGCGGCATCGCGTTCACCGAGGCGGCGAACCTCGACGCCCTCCCGGCCAAGGCCAAGGTCGTCGTCGTCGGCAAGGACGCGCTCGGGCCGCGCGACACCACCGACCCGCGGTGGGTGGGGCTGGCGGCCCGGGGCGCGCGGGTTCTCGTGCTGGAGCAGGCCCATCCGCTCCGCTACCTGGCCCTGCCCGCCGACCTCGTGCCGACCGACTTCGTCGGCCGCATCGCCTTCATGGAGGACCCCGGCCACCCGGTCTTCGACGGCCTCGACCAGGCGGACTTCTTCGCGTGGTCCGGCGACCACGTCGTCTACCGCAACGCCTACCGCAAGGCGACGCGCGGGGCGGTGTCGCTCGCCCACTGCGACGAGCGCCTGAGCTGCTCGGTCCTGGCCGAATGCCCCGTGAACGACGGCCTGATGCTCCTCAGCCAGATGGTCGTCGGCGAGAAACTCGCGACCGACCCCGTGGCCCAGCGGCTGTTCGACAACCTGCTGGCCTACGCCGCCGCCTATGTGCTCGTGCAGAAGCACACGGCCGTCGTGATGGACGGGAAATCCCCCGCCGCCCGGATGCTGGCGGACTCGGGCCTCCAGTACGACGCGGCCCCGGACCTGCTGGCGTCCATGGGCGACGGGAAGCACGCGATCGTCGTCTTCGACGCCACGGCGGCCCACCTCAAGGCCTTGGCTGCCGCGCCGGACCAGGTCAAGGCCTTCACCGCGAAGGGCGGCTGGCTGATGGCCTGGGGCCTGGGGGCCGAGGGGCTGGCCGACTTCAACCGGATCGTCGGCGCCGAGCACGTCCTCCGGCCGTTCGAGTTGGAGCGCGTCAGCCTGCCCGCCGTGCGCGACCCGGTCCTCTCGGGCCTCACGATCCGCGACGTGACGATGGAGTCGGGCGAGACGATCTTCCCCTGGGCGGGCGACAAGTTCCTCGTCGACGACGAGTTCACCGGCGTCGTCGACCTAGACGACATCGCGCCCTTCTGCGAGATCCCGGGGGCGAAGGCCGGCGACTCCGCCGCCGGCAAGAAGGCCCGCGCCGATTGGCCGCGGAACCTCGTCAACGGATTCACGAGCGCCGACGCCTGGGTCCTCATCCACTACCTGCCCTTCGCGTCGCCGAAGGTCACGCTGACCCTGCCGCGCGAGGAGACGATCGACGGCCTCTCCATCGTCCTCAACACGCATTACGCCGTCGCCACGAAGGTCCGCCTCTTCTTCGACGACGATCCGAAGCCCGTGGTCCTCGCGACGCAGCCGAGCGGCGAGCGGCAGGACTTCTCCCTCGAGCCGCGCAAGGCCCGCCGCCTCGCCGTCGAACTCGCCGAATTCAACAAGGTCGACAAGGTCACCGGCATCGACAATCTGTGGATTCACGTCCAGCGGCCGGCCGACTGGGCGAAGCGCGTCAGGCCGCTCCTCAACATCGGGGCCCTGGTCAAGTACCCCATGGGCGAGGGCGGCCTCATCCTGAACCAGGTCAACGCCAGGCCCTCGGAGCCCGTCCCCGTCAACGCCCAGAAGAAGCGGGCCATCGTCGGGACGCTCCTGAGGAACCTCCACGCGACCTTCTCGGGCGGCAAGGTCCTGACGGCCGCCGACCTGCGGTGCCGCCCCGTGCCGCTCGACGACCAGTGCAACCAGTACCTGACGAAGGACCGCGGCTGGTTCGACGGCGGGCGCGACATCGCCCACCTGCCCGCCGGCACCCAGACCTTCGGCGGCGTGACCTATCTCATCCGCGACTTCCGGACGTCGCCCGTCCCATCCTGCGTCATGCTGGCGGGCCCGGGCGCCAAGGGCCAACTCCCGACCGAGGTTAAGGGCCTGAAGGTCGGCGGCAAGGCCGACGCCCTCTTCTTCCTCCACACGTTCCACCGCACGGACGACTGGCGCCCGCGCAAGCCCGACGACACGCCCCCCGCCGTCTTCCGCTACGTCGTCCACTATGCCGACGGCCAGACGGCCGAGGTGCCGGTCCTCTACGGCGAAGGCGTGGACCACTGGATCGCCAAGGAGCCGCGCGGCCTGAAGAGCGCGTCGGTGGCCTGGGCGGCCCCCTTCCCCGGCGACAAGGAGGGCGAACAGGCCGTCCTCTATCAACTCCAGTGGACGAACCCGCGGCCGGACGTCGAGATCCAGGACGTGGATATGCTCTACGGGCCGGAAGGGAGCCGCTACGGGACGCCCGCCCTCCTGGCCATCACGGCCGCGAGCCAGGCCAAGTGACGCGCGGCCGGGCGGGGCGCCGCCAGGGCCGGCTCGCGGCGATGGTCACGGCGGCGGCAGGCGCGCGGCACCGACGCGATGCGTCCGGCCCGCGACGGACGGTTCTCCAGGAATGGACCCGCACGCAAGCAGGAGCAAGCGAGATGACCGCGGAACCCACGACCTTTGACGGCAAGCGGGCGTTCCGGCACCTGGAGCGCCTGGCGGTGACCATCGGCCCCCGCCCCGCCGGCAGCCCGGGCGAGCACCGGGCCGCGGCCTACATCGCTGCCGTGTTCCGGTCGCTCGGCCTGAAGGTGACCCGCCAGCGTTTCCCGTCCATCACCTACGGCAACCGCAAGTGCCTGTTCGAGGTCCGCCAGGGCGGGCGATGGCGGCAGGTGCCGGCCGAGCCGGTCATGCTCAGCCAGAGCACGCCCCCCGGCGGCGTGGAGGGCGACCTCTTCTTCGCCGAGACGGGCCAACCGGAGTACCTCACGCCGGCGATGAAGGATAGGATCGTCCTCGTCTGCGGGACGGTCCGCCCGGAAGACCGTCCCCGCCTGATCGGCCACGGACCCAAGGCGATTGTCACCATCGACCCGACCCTGCGCGAGGGCCTCAGCCGGGCCGTCCTGCGCGATGAGAACCGCCGGACCTTCGGCAACCTGCCCATGGCCGCCATCCGCCATCTGGACGGCCTCCAGATCATCCAGCAGGGCGCCCGCCGGGCCCGGCTGGTCCTGCGAAACACGGAGACGCGGTCCTACAGCCTCAACGTCATCGGCGAGAAGACCGGCACCGACCGCGCCGACGAGATCGTCGTCGTCTGCGCCCACTACGACAGCCATTGGGGCATCCCGGGCGCCAGCGACAACGCGGGCGGGACCGCCGTGCTGCTGGAACTGGCGCGGGTGCTCGCCGGCCGGCCCAGCCGGCGGACGCTCCGGTTCATCGCCTTCGCCGCCGAGGAGACCGGCCTCTGCGGCAGCACGTTCTACGCCAACCGGCTGGCCCGCCAGGCCCGCCGCGACCGAAAGGCCGCGTCCTTCGACGAGCGAATCGACAAGACCAAGTGCGACCGGCACCGCCTGGCGTTCAACCTCGACGTGCACGGCTGCACCCTCGGCCGGTACGTCGCGATGTTCAACGGACCAGAGGACGTCGGCGCCTCGGTGCGGCTGCTGGCCGCCGAGACGGGCATGGCCTGCGAGGTGCAGAAGAAGCCGATGAGTTCCGACGGCACGCCGCTGGCGGCGGTGGGTGTCCCGAACGTGCAGTTCGCCCGGTACGGCGGCACGACCAGCCTCGGACACCAGGCGGGAGACGACGTCCGCTACCTCTCGGCCGACGCGCTGGGCGGCGCGGGCGACTTCGCCGAGCGCTACCTGTGCCGCTACGTCACCGACGCGCCGGCGTTCGCCTTCCCGCGGGAGATTCCCGACGATCAGATGAAGGAAATCAAGGCGTACTTCGCGAGCGGCAAGGTGCCCGTCCCCGGCGAGGAGCCTCGGAAGGGGGCCGCCGCCCGCCGGCCCGGACCGCGCGGGAAGAAGAGACGCCGCCCCTGAGGGCGCACCTTGGGAGACGCGCGGCCTGGCCGGGGCGGGGGCGCGCCGGCCGCCCCGGCGGGTGCCACTGGCGGCTTGCCCGCCAGTGCTCCTCGCCCGCGAACCGCGCCCGGGTGCCGCAGGTCCCATACCGCCGGGTGCCATGCTTTCGCCTGCCTGCCGGCAGGCAGGCTTGCGAAAGCATGCGTTGCCGCCGTCCCCGGAATTGCTGTAAGTCGACTTTTTACAATCGGGAAAATGGGGTGGCGCGCGCCGAATTTGCCGATTTTGGGGCCTCGCGGCCGGCCAAATCGGCCCTGGCGCTAGCGCCAAGGGGGTCGGCCCTCCCGGATGTTAAGATAGGCAAGGTAAAACGTGTCGTTTTACGATCGTTTTACGATCGTTTTCTGACGTTTTGCGCTCGAACTCTGACACTTTCAGTCGGTTTTCCGGCGCTTTTGACCGGGTTTTTACCCCCTATGGCTAGCGATACGTCCATAAGACTTACAGCAATTGCGGGACTGGGGACTGGCGACTGGGAACTCGGGACTGGGACGAAAGACGGGGGACGGGGGACCGGGGACTGGCCCCGCGGCCCGAGCCGCTTACGGCCAGGGGGAACGGCGACCGGGACGAAGGGCGAGGACGTGGCTTAACTAGCCGCCGCCGTCAGGCGGCGGTGCCGTTCCGGGGACCGGGGACGGGGGCGAGAGGCGGGGGTCGTCTTCGGCCCCAGCGGGGCCGCGGACTATAGCCGCGGGTGGAGCGGCGCGGCCGCGGCGGGCCAGAGAAGGATGTCGGGTCTACGTCTCCTCTCGTTTCTGCACCGACACTTGGAATGTGAGAATCGGCAACTTGGTCGTAGGTTTGATGCTTGGTTTGTAGGCGGATAACGCCCATGGGATGACAAACTCGCGAAATCGCAGGCACGCCATGTATACCGGGTCAAAGGTGAACGACTTTCCGTGGACGCTGAGGCACACGTTGCTTACCCACTTTCTTTCGACTGTGTCGAAAACACATCCGTCATACCTAGTACCCCGGACCACGGCGCCGATCATGACTGTGTAAGAACGAGCCAGATTGGTGGGGTCAACCCATGCCAGTGAGCCCCACACAGGAAAGGGGTTCACATCTTTCTTCGAAAGCTCGGACCTAAGCTCGACTTTTGCCGTTTTATGAGCATCAAGCCGCCAAGGCGAGGCTGTCCAGCACGAGATCTCGCACCTGGGGCGGTAGTTTTGTGAAAGCCACGGAATGGGCAGGGCGTTTCAGAATCGTTTCGAACCAGAAGAGCCGTCGCACGGTGGCCAGCGCGTCGGAGAAGGTCGGCTCGGTCTTGGGGTACCACGCCGTGCCTCGAACCCGCACGCGGTGATGCCGCGCGTGCTCCGCGAAGATCAGGCACACCACGCTGAACAGGCCCAACAGACAAGGCCCGGTGCGGAGCACCGCCGCGGCCGTCCGTTGCCGGGTCGTCTCGAAGCCGAGGTGGGCCCGCAACTCCTGGAACGTGGTTTCAATGGCCCAGCGGGCCGTGAACAGGCTGATGATCTCGGGGCCGCGCAGGGCCGGGTCCGTGGTGAAGAAGTACTCGTCCCGATGGGTGCCCTGAACGTCCTTCGAGTAGACCCAGCGGACCGGCACGAGGCCGTGCCCGCTCTTGTACCAGCCGCCTTCGCCGCTGAGGCAGTGGACCCGCCGGGTCCCGCCCCCGTACCAGGTCACCGTGGCGCGGGTCAGGGGGCCGCGGGCCACAACGATCTGCGGGGCCGGCAGTTTGCATCCCTTGACGCGCGGGCGTCCCTTTTGGCCTTTCCGCCGGGCGGGCGGCGGGAGGTACAGGTTGGCGTCCTTGTGAAAGCGGCTGACGAGCGTCACGTGGCGACGGTGGCGGTGGCAGAACCGCGCGAGCTCCTGCGACGCATAGCCGCCGTCCCCCAGAAGGATGAACTTTCGGGCCGGAAACCAGTGAATCAGGACGGCCATCAACTGGCGGGCCAACTGCGGCGAGGTCTTGTGCCGGCGGCCCTCGGCCTTGTTGAGTTTCTCCGGGCGGTACAGGGCCACCAGCACCGGCAGCGCCCACCGGCGCCGGGTAAAGGGGAAGGGAACCGAGACGGCCAAGACGACCCACTTGTGCCCCCACCGCCACACGATGTGCGTGTGCGTGGAACGGACGGCATCGTGATGGCACCCCTTGCCGTAGACGTGCTTGCCGCGATGCTGAGCGGTCGTGTCGTCGACGATGATCCGGATGGGCTCGTTCGGGTCCAGCCACCGGAAGACCGCTTCGGCCAGGACCTTCCCCAGCGGCCAGAGCGACCAGGCCGCGCGGCTGAAGACGCGGTGGTAGGTGCTCGGGTGGCCGGGGGCCAGGACGCCCGCCGCGCGAAGCATGGCGGTGACCGTACGCCGGCCCAGGGCCAGGATCGCCCCGACCGCCAGCGGAAGAATCCGCTGGAAGGTCGGCTCCGTATAGGCTATAGAAAGACTCATCAGGATCGGCTCCGCTGCCGATGGAAGAGAAAGCATCACGGACTCCTTTCCGATTCGCTGACTTCGAACATCAGTCAGAATCGGCAGGAGTCTGTTTTTTGCGCCAAGGATTCCTCTACCTGTTGACGGCTCACAAAACGGCAAAAGTCGAGCTAAGATGCTGTATGTAATGGCGAAACTCTTCGGCCAGATTGGTCGCGTGTAGAAATACTGCCAATTCCCTGTGGTTTCTGGTCAGCCCGGGAAGGGCTTGAGCGATTTCTCTGATTCGGTGCACGGTGTCTATGAATGACCAGCACCGCCAGAGTGCGGGAACGAGCAATGAGTCGTCGGCCTTTACTCGCGAACAAACTTCATGCAGAGGCGAGTAGATGTGAGTGAGCATCTCGAACGAGTAGTGAAGTCCGTCGAGGCACTTCACGATTCTGATGTCAGAGGACGCGTGCATGAATCGCCATCGCCGCAGACCCAAGGTTATACGCCAAGACCCATGCCGCTCGATGGGCCAGACTACACCAGTTTCCGCGCGATCTGTTCGTCCAGGATTTCCTGGACCGTCAGGGCCACCATCGCGCGGTGCTCGGCGCGGAAGAACCGGTCGATCTCCGTCAGGGCGTCCTCGCTGTAATCGAAGGCCACGAAGAACCCCTTCGTCCGGTTCTCGCGCACCAGGACCGCCTCGAAGGCGTCCACGTCGGGGCGGCCGACCCGGTCTTTCTGCTTCACCTGCACCGGGTACCAGGCGTCCATGAAGGCGAGTTCGCCCACGGCCTCGCCGGCCTTGCGCGGCAGGGAGCCGATGGGGTAGATGCGGCCGTCGATGCCCATGTCGCCGACCTGGGTCTTGTTGGGCACGCCGCCCAGGGCGATGACGGCCCAGTTCTCGAACTCGAAGGGGGGAATCTTGCGGAGTTGGT
>CAYGZE010000161.1:0-9938 GCA_964354185.1 uncultured Anaerolineales bacterium
GGGCGCTCCTGGAATCCTGGGGCGTCCAGTTCGCCCAGGGCGACGTCGGCGACCCCGCCGGCGCCTTCACCCCCCACCTCGAGGACGTCGACTACGTCTTCCACTGCGCCGCCATGGTGTCCGACTGGGCCCGGCTGGAGGACATGCTGCGCGTGAACGTGGACGGGACGCGGCACCTGGCCGAAGCGGCGATCGCGTGCGGCCACCTGACGCGGTTCGTCTACCTGAGTTCGATGGTCGTCTTCGGCATGCACCCCCAGCGCGACCTGGACGAGTCGGCCCCCCTCATCCACACGGGCGACCACTACAACCTGACGAAGATCCGGGCCGAGGAGGTCCTGCAGGACCTCGCGCGAGAGCGCGGCCTGCCGGCGGTCCGCGTGCGGCCGCCCTACGTCTATGGGCCGCGCGACCGCCAGTTCCTGCCGCGCGTCCTTTCGAGCCTCCAGAGCGGCCAGTTCCGCTTCATCGGGTCCGGCCGCCAGCCGCTGAGCCTCGTCTACGTCGGGAACCTGGTCGAGGCCCTCTACCGGGCCGCCGTCAGGCCCGGCGTCGAGGGCGAGGTCTTCCTGGTGACCGACGGCGAGGCCACGACGCGCCTGCGCCTCCTGGAGATCATCTGCGAGGAGACGGGCTACCCGATGCCCACCAGTCACATGCCGACATGGGCGGTGCGGCTGGCGTGTCCCGTCTTCGAGACCCTCTACGCCCTGAAGCGGGCGAAGGAACCGCCGCTCGTCAACAAGTTCCGCCTGAAGTTCATGGCCACGCCGCTGTCGTACCGGATCGACAAGGCCCGCCGTCGGCTGGGGTACGAGCCGCTGGTCCGCACCGAGGAAGGCCTGCGCCGGACGCTGGCGTGGTTCCGCGAGCACCATCCCGAACTCATGCCGCGCGGGCCAAGGGCCTGAGCCTAGGCAGGCCCACACGCTTGCGGCGCCAGATACCCGGGTGGGTCCGGAACCGGGGGCATCCTCCATGAGGGCAGCACGTCTCGGCCTGGTCCTGCTGGTTGCCGCCGTCGCGGCCTGGGCGGCCGCGCCCGGGCCGGCCTCGTCGTACCGGTGGCTCGACGCCTATGATGCGGCCGAGTCGATCGCCGAGCGGATCGCGCCGCCCGCCGGTTACCAGAGGACCCTGACCGCCGCGGGGACGTTCGAGGACTGGCTCCGGCACCTGCCGCTGAAGAAGGGAACGCCGCCCATCCTCCTCTTCAATGGCCAGGAGAAGGGCGGCCGGATCGGGCACGTGGCCGTCGTGGACATCGACGTCGGCGACCGGGACCTCCAGCAGTGCGCCGACGCGGTCATCCGCCTCCGGGCCGAGTACCTCTGGGCCCTCGGCAGGCACGACGCCATCCAGTTCCACTTCACGAGCGGCGACCGGGCCGATTACACGAAGTGGCTCGAGGGGTTCTCACCCGAGGCCCAGGGCAGCGCCGTCCGGTGGGTCCGCGGGAAGGCGCGGCCCGACACCCACGCGACCCTGCGGTCGTACCTGGACGTCGTCTTCACCTACGCGGGCACGCGGTCGCTGGCGAAGGAGTTGCGCGCGGTCGCCTCGCCGGCGGACATGCGGATCGGCGACGTGTTCATCCAGGCCGGATCGCCCGGCCACGCCGTCCTCGTCGTGGACATGGCGGCCCACCCCGCCACGGGCAAGAAGGTCTTCCTGCTGGCCCAGAGTTACATGCCCGCCCAGGACATCCACGTCGTGAAGAACCCGGCCGGGCCGGAAGCGTGGTACGACGTGGACTTCGGCGACGTGCTGCGGACGCCTGATTGGACCTTCAAGCGGACGGACCTGCGGCGGTTCTGACGCGGCCGACCGGCGACCACCGCCGGGTGCTACCCGTCGAGAGCCTCTGGGTCGAGCGACCGGCAGGCAGGCTGCCGGCAGGTGTAAGCGCCCACCTTGAATGGCAGTAGCCTTCCGCCGTTCATGACAGCCAGTCCTGTTCCTGAAGTCGCTGCCACGCAATGCGGATATGGTCGGGTCTGAACATCTGGCGCTTGCGGTCGCTCCACGCATGGACAGCAGCGACCGCTTCGTCGGCATTGGTGGCACGCGGCTTCTGGTGCCGCGCCACCCAATGCACGGTCGAGAGCAGCTCCATGCCGTAGGGAGTCTCAAAACCCTCAATCAGATCAGCCACCCGCTGGAGTCGCGCGCTGGAATCCTGGCGACTCGCGAGGAAGGCTTCCGCCTCTTCGACGGCGCCCGGCAGGAGTTCAATCTCCGTTTCGGGTCTCTGGCTGTCCCCGTACCCCCGGATGAAGTGGCCTTCGATGCGTTCCAGCACCTTGTTCAGGTTGGCTGCATAGGGGCCGTACAGGCCGGCCTCATACCGCAGTTTCAGTGGCTCGCCTGCCTCCTGGAGGAAGTAGGCGAGTTTCTGAATCTCCAGGAGGGTGCGGCTGTAGCCCAGAGCCGCATACTCCTTCATCAACTTGATGATCAGGGCGCGGCCAGGCGTCATGTTGGGTCGCTCGGTGCGGACGGGCATGGACTTGGCGTCCGGCGACCCGCGTGGCTCAAACAGGAGTACCCGAACGTCCGGCAAGGCGGCAATTGCCGACTCAATCATCGGCCGCACTTCCCACCAGTTCAGCCAGCCGTTCCCACACCCCAGCGGCGGCACGGCGACGGACTGAATGCCCAGACGCTTCACCTCCTGCACCAAGGCTTTAAGGCCGGCGCGAATGTCCTCGATTCTCGAGGCGCCCCGCCAGTGCCTCTTCGTAGGGAAGTTGATGACGTACTTGGGGTTGACCATCCGGCCGGTGGCGACGGTGAACACGCGCCCGGGTTGGACCTCATGGGCGCGGCAAGCCCGCTCGTAAGCGCGGAAGTTCTCTGGGTACGCCTGCTTGAATTGCAGGGCGATCCCCTTGCCCATGTAACCCACGCAATTGACCGTGTTTACGAGGGCTTCGGCGTCGGCTTCCAGCAGATTGCCTTGGGCGAGTTCGATCATATCCACCACCTTCCTCGCTAATAGTACCAGTCGCGCCGAACCGATACAAGGCGTCTCAACTCGCCAGCGAACCCATCGAGGACCTGCTCGAGCCTGGCTTTCATGGCTTGGTCAACGACAGCGATTTCCCGAATCAGCGACCACGGGCAGAACTTGTGAACCAAGAACTGTACGCTTTACGCTCCGCCTGGGTCCGAAAGACCCACCCTAGGACTTGCTTGTCGGCATTTCCTGATGTATACCTGGAATGCAGACCCGTACGGCTGCAAGCGAAAGGGGCCTGGTATGACCACCGAAGAACGCCTGGAGAACCTGGAGCGGGAACTGGGGGCCGCGAAGCGCCGCTTTCGCTGGCTGCTGATTGTCATCGTCCTGGCCGTTTGCGCGCTCGCCCTGGCCTGGACCTTCAGGGGAACCGCGGGCACCGTGCAGGCCCCGTGGGCGGGCACGGCGCCCAACGTGATCCGTGCCAATCAGTTTGTCGTTGTGGACGAGAACGGGAAGGCGCAGGCCACGCTAAGGGCTGGCGAGGTCGGGCCGAGCCTGACCCTGTCCGACGAGAACGGCGAGGTCCGCGCCACGCTGAGCGTGTGTTTGGGCGATCCGAGCCTCGCCCTGCTGGACGCGAACGGCAACCCTCGCGTCATACTGAGTCTGGACAATAACGGGGAGGGGTTGGCGCTCCACGACGCGGACGGCAAGCCCAGTGCGTCGCTGTTTGTGGACCAGGACAACGGGTCGGTGCTTATGCTGCACGATGAGAAGGGCTTTCCCCGCGCCATGCTGGCCGTGGCCAAGGACGGGCCCGGACTGAAATTGTGGGACGAGAAATTCGCGCTTCGCGCCGCGCTCCCCTAGCGGCCAAATGGGGGGTGGGTGCTTGCACCTGCCTACCGGCAGGCAGGCCCACGCGGTTCATGGGCTGTACCCTCCGCGTGGGTCCGAAGGTCCACCCTACGACTGACAAGTTGCAGGGCAAGGTGAGCACATGACGCCGCCGAATGACGCTGCTGCTCTGGATCAGTATCGCGTGGCACTCGTGAATTGGTATCGCGTGACACTCGTGGATCGGGTGATCGCTGCCCGCGAACGCAGCGGGAACCAGATGTCAGACGCGGAGTTGAAATGCTTTTGTGCGGACATAAATGACCTGACGAAGGGCTGGGAAGGCGCCGCGCCGTCTGGCATTCTGCGTCTGCTCCGCCAACGCATCTTTCCTCCTAAAGACAGCGAGCGGCCGGATGGCATGAAAGAACTGCAACGTTTCCGATTTGGTCTCGGTCCGCCAACCGAGCCGTCTTTGCTTACGGATCGCGAGTGGGAATCAGTTGATGGAGACGCATGTAGGGTGTTTCAGTTTTCGCCGTTTGGGTGGATAGAAGATGGGCGAATCTGTGCTCCCAAACGAATGCCCTATGCCGCAATCCATTTTGAATGCACGAGATTGCCGGGGACCATAAAGGGGTACATCACCCACAGGGCGGATTTCCTGCATCTATGGCAGGCATTTATGGAGCGAGGGGTGAGAGATGATGAAGAAGTTATCGTGTACTGGACCATCCAAAACTACAAGCTTAGATGGCTCAGGCACTTCTCTTGGTTTTTCCCCAAACTATGGGTCACGATTTCGCACAAGGGGCTCTTTGAGTTCATGAAAGGGCGTCGAGAGGTGCAAGGCCAACGAAGTACCGAAGAGATGCTCAGGTCTATTGCTAGTTGGAAGCCGGGGATCATGAAGTAGCGAGATGTAGGGTGGGTGCTTGCGCCCACGGGGTTCATGGGCCGCACGCTCCGCCACTCGTCTGTTAGGTGAAGGGAGGCTGGCCACGTGTCCGAAGTGCGAATCGGTCGATTTGTTGGCATGGACGCCTGCAAGAGCATATTTTCCGAGCACAGCACGTTTGTATTGCGCTCGGCCGAGCACTACAGAAGGCTGTATGAAACGAGCAAGGCAGACGGGCACGAAGAGAATGGCAGGGGTGATGATCAGGAAGGGGAGGTGAAGTTGAAAGGTGGTGGCTCGGCGGAAGCAGGAGGATTCGTTCTCAGTTGTTGGACTATCTTAGATGGCGAGGAGCCGAAAGAGGAATGGACAATATTCCCGGACAGTATTGTGGCGATTATCAGTACGCCTGACAAGGTCTGCGCGATGTTGAAGAAGGCGTTCGAAATAGAGGATGGGAGGGTGCAGGATGGGCGGAGATTTCCCTTCATGTTTGTCGAGCATAAGGCGGTCGCATATGCTGACGAAGTCGCCGGGGAAATAGGTCCCGACAACATTATGGACACACCGGTATTTACGAAGCGGCTGCGATTCGCACGGGAGAAGGAATACCGCTTTGCGTTGTACTACAGCATAATGCCGCATGTGATCGACAGTTATGTCTTTGCCCCCTTGAACCCGTGGGACTACATTGACAAGTGCCTGGCAGACCCCGCAATGTGCAAAGAAGGCAAGGATGAGTTGCGCCTTATTCTTATGAATGCGATGTGTGGCTATGGCCCTTTTCAGGGTAAGCCGATGGGCCAAATCATCGCTAACGCAGACATTCTCTTTGACTAGCGAACGGGCACCACTGGCGGCCTGCCCGCCAGTGCAATCCTCCCACCTCCGCTGTTCCCACTCTCGGCTGTCCTCTGCGTCCTCCGCGGCCTCTGCGGTGAAAGGGGCCTCAGGCCCGCCCGCCGGCCTTCCGCGCCGCCTCGTCCTTCGCCAGGCCGTTCGAGAGGTGGATGATCTCCTCGACGGGATAGGTCTCGCCGCGGGCCTCGGGGTCGAGGCCGGCCGCCACGAGCCGCGCGGCCCACTGCTCGGCCGAGCGCCCCAGTTCGTCCGACAGGGCCAGGCTCCGCGCGGCCCGCTTTCGCCGATGGGCAAAGAGGCCCTCGATCGTCCGGCGGAAGACCGCCAGGTCGGCAATCCGCCTCCGGAACGACAGCATCGGCCGCACGCACAGCATCGTCGAGTAAACCTTGGGCTGCGGCCAGAAGACGCTTGGCCCGAGGCGGCGGATGATCTCGACGTCGGCCAGCGCCTGCACCAGGACGCCCACGGGTCCGTATTCGCGCGTCCCCGGCCGCGCGATCAGCCGGTCGGCCACCTCCTCCTGGACGGTGAAGACCAGCCGCTCCGGCGACGGGTCCTTCATGACGAGTTCCGCCACCAGGGGCGTCGCGGCCCCGTAGGGCAGGTTGGCCACCACCTTGAAGTGGCCGTCCAGCCGCTTCTGCCGCGCGCGGACGATGTCCATGATGCTGCCCGAGACGTGGTGCTTCCCGGCGAGGATGTCGCTGACGACGTAGTCGAGGTTCCCGGCGGCGGCCAGGCGCTCCTTGGCGATGAAGGCCAGGGCCGGGTCGATCTCGACGGCGACGACCCACCCGGCCCGCTCCGTCAGGAGTTCCGTCAGGTTGCCGATGGCGGCCCCGACCTCCAGGACCGTGTCCGTGGGTCCGACGGCCGCCTCGCGGACGAGCATCCGCAGCAGGTTCCCGTCGACCAGGAAGTGCTGGCCCAGGCGGCGGTCGGGCCGCAGGTCGGCTTCCTCAAAGAGGAGCCGCAGTTCCGTCTTTGTCAGGGCACGATTCATCATTCGGCCTCTCGCAGGCGGGCGACCATTGCGGCAGCCATGCGGATGGCCGCCTTCATGCTCCGCGGGTCGGCCTCGCCCTGCCCGGCGATGTCGTAGGCCGTCCCGTGGTCCACGCTCGTCCGCACGACCGGCAGGCCGAGCGTGACGTTGACCGAGTCCTCGAACGCGACCGTCTTCAGGGCGATCAGGCCCTGGTCGTGGTACATCGCCACCACCAGGTCGAACCGGCCGCGAAGCGCCTGGTAGAACGCCGTGTCCGGGGCGAGGGGTCCGAACGCGCAGACGCCCTCGGCCTTGGCCCGCTCGATGGCGGGTGCGATGATCTCCCGCTCCTCGAAGCCGAACTGCCCCGCCTCGCCCGCGTGCGGGTTCAGGCCGCAGACGCCGAGGCGCGGCACCGCGACGCCGAACCGCTCCTTCAGGGCCGCGTCCGCCAGGTGCATCACCTCGACGATCCGCTCGGCCGACAGCGACCGGATCGCCTCCGCCAGGGCCAGGTGGGTTGTCACCAGGGCCACCCGCAGCGGGCCGCCCGCGAACATCATGGCGACCCGCGCCGCGGCAAACTGCTCCGCCAGGAGTTCCGTGTGCCCCGGCCAGGGGTAGCCCGCCAGGCGGACGGCCTCCTTGCTGATGGGTCCCGTGACGATGGCGTCGATGCGGCCGCACTTGGCGGTGTCGATGGCCGCGAGGACGAACGCGATGCTGGCCTCGCCGCCGGGCGCGCTCGGGCGGGACCGCGCCAGGTCACGGGGCGCGGGGCAGGGCACCTCGACGAGGGTGACGCCCTCGACCCGGCCGTCCCACCGGCCGAGCGGCGACGCAGCGGTGACGAATGCGGCGGCCCCGCCGGCCAGTTCCTCCCACGCCGCCGCCGGGCACCCGAAGACCGCGAAGTCGGCCAGCGCCCGCACCCCCTCGTCGGCCAGGGCCTTACGGGCAACCTCGGGCCCGATGCCCGCCGGATCGCCCAGCGTGATGCCGATGCGCGGACGCCAAGGGTCGGTCATTGCGGAAGCCTTCTGTTGCTGCGACGCAGCCTGTGCCTGAGCGCGGCGGCTGCGGAGACCCGCCGCGCAAACCCCTTGTACCCGCCGTCCCAGTCGTAACGCAGCGCTAGGTCGCGTCGAGGAACCCCGCCCGGCGGAGCGCCTCCGAGAGCCGCGCGTCGGCGGCCCCAGAGTCTGCGACGGCCCCGATCGCGCGGCGGACGTACTTCGCCAGCAGGTCCGTCTCCAGGTTCACGAGGTCGCCCGCCGCGAGCGAGCCGAGCGTCGTCTCGCGCAGGGTCGTCGGAATGAGGGCGATGCCGAAGACGGGCGGCTCGAGGGCGGCCACGGTCAGGCTGACGCCGTCGACGGCGATGCTCCCCTTCGGCGCGATCTCCGGCAGCAGGGCCTCGGGCGCCTCGATCCGCAGCCACCAGCCGCCGGGCCCCTGGCGGTTCTCCCCTGGCACGGCAGGCGTGCCGTGGCCTGACGGCAGGACGCGGCCGGTGGCGTCGACGTGGCCCGCGACGAAGTGTCCGCCAAGCCGGTCGCCCGGCCGCAGGCTCCGCTCGACGTTGACGGGCGTTCCCGGCCTCCAGCCGCCCAGGGTCGTCCGGGCGAGGGTCTCGGCCACCGAGTCGAAGGCGGCCACGGAGCCGTCGAGGTCGGCCACGGTCTGGCACACCCCCGAGAGGTTGATGGAGTCGCTTGGCCGGACGCCCTCGGCCGCGCGGCCGAGGTCCACGCGCAAGGCGAGCGCCGACCCCCGCCGCTCGGCCGCGACGACCCGTCCGATGGTCTCGATGAGCCCCGTGAACATGGCAGCGGCCATCCTAGGGCTGCGCCCCGCCACCGTCAAGCGACTTGGCCGGTCGCCAGTTGCCAACGCGAGGCGGGCGGCTATACTCGTCCGGATTGCCGCATGGGCGCGGCCGGAGTGGGCGATGGGCGCGGCAGCGGGACAACTCGGCGACCTGGGAGACAGGGACCCCGCGCGCTGGCTCGGCATCGGCGAGGTCGTCCGCCTGGCCGTCCCGACCGTCCTCAACACCATCAGTTACACGGTCATGCAGTTCGTCGACGGCTTGATGGTCTCGACGGTCAGCAAGGAAGCCCTCTCGGCTCAACTCGTCGGCGGGATGGCCGCGTTCGTGCCCGCCTGCTTCTTCATCGGCCTCTTGGGGTGCGTGAGCACGTTCGCGTCGCAGAATCTCGGGGCCGGGCGGCCGGAACGTGCGGCCCAGTACGGCTGGCACGGCCTGTGGTTGGCGTGGGCGGCGGCGGCGGGGATGGCCCTTCTGATCCTGCCCGCGCCGGCCCTCCTGGGCCTCTATGGCCATGAGCCGCACGTCGCGCGGCTGGAGGTCCAGTACTTCCGCATCCTCCTCGGCGGCGCCCTGTTCTGCCTGTCCGCCCGGGCCCTGGGATCGTGGTTCATCGGCATCCACCGCCCGGCCGTCACGCTGGTGGCGGGCATCGCCGCCAACGTCGTCAACCTGCTCGGCAACTACCTCCTCATCTACGGCAAGTGGGGCTTCCCGCGGCTCGGCTTGGCCGGCGCCGGCATCGGGACCGTCCTGGGCTTCGTGACCGAGGCCCTCGTCCTGGGCGGCGTGTTCATCCTGGGGTCGGTCGGGCGCGAGTTCGGGGTCCGCCGCGCCATCGGTTTCCGGTGGCAGGCGATTCGCGACCTCGTCCGCCTCGGCAGCCCCGCCGGGGCCATGTTCATGGGCGACGTTCTCATGTGGGCCATCTTCATGGGCCACACGATCGGCATGTTCGGCACGGCCCACATCGCCGCCGCCGCCATCCTCAACCGCTACTGGCACCTGTGCTTCATGCCTGCCCTCGGGGTGAGCGCGGCCGTGACGGCCATCGTCGGCCGCTACTGCGGGGCCGGGCGGCCGCGCCTGGCCTGGCGGCGGGCCCACGCGGGCCTGATCCTCGTCGAGGCCTACATGGTCACGATGGGCCTCGTGATCTGGATCGGCCGCGACCGCCTGATGGGCGTCTTCAACGAGGCGGGCGACCCGCTCGTCCAGTCGATCGCGACGCGGGCGGTCGTCTTCCTCCTGATCTGCCAGGCGTTCGACGCCCTCAACGTCATCTTCATCGGGGCCCTCCGCGGGGGCGGCGACACCCTCTGGCCGGGGGCGGTCCAGTTGGTTCTTGCCTACGGCCTGGGCGTGGGCGGGTCCTACCTGGTGGCGCACCTCCGGCCCGGGTGGGAGAGTTTCGGCCCGTGGGGCGCGGCGTCGGCCTACGTGGCGGTCCTGGGCCTGGTGATGTGGGGCCGGTTCCTGGGCGGCAAGTGGCGGACGATGGCGGTGGTCGAGGTCCCGCCCGTGGGCATCGAGGAGGCCGCCGGCGCCCCGCCGG
>CAYGZE010000162.1:0-9770 GCA_964354185.1 uncultured Anaerolineales bacterium
GATGGCCAACATCGACGTGGCGGCCGAACTGGGGGCCGAGGTCTACATCTTCTGGGGTGGCCGCGAGGGCGCCGACGTCGACATCGGCAAGGACCCCGTCGAGGCCCTCAAGCGGTTCCGCGAGTGCCTGAACTTCCTGGCGGCCTACGTCCTCGACCGGGGCTACCCGATGGTCTTCTCGATTGAGCCGAAGCCCAACGAGCCGCGCTCCGACACCTACCTGGCCACTGCCGGCCACGCCCTGGCGTTCATTGAGACGCTCGACCACCCGGAGATGGTCGGCGTCAACCCCGAGTGGGCCCACGTCCGGATGGCGGGCCTGAACCCGCTGCACGAGTTCGCCCAGGCCCTGGAGGCGGGCAAACTCGTCGACATCCACCTGAACGCCCAGAAGCCGCTGCGCTACGACCAGGACATGAGTTTCGGCGCCGACAACCCCAAGGAGGCCGTGCTCCTCGTCAAACTCCTCACCGACTACGCGTACGCGGGCACCAAGTCGTTCGACGCCCATCCCTACCGGACCGAGGCCGACCCGTGGGACTTCGTCGAGCGGAACATGAAGGCCTATAAACTCTTCGAGGCCAAGGTCGAGCGGATCAACGCCGACGCCGCCCTCTGCCAGATGCTCGAGGAACTCCAGGGCAAGGACGGCGAGGGCTGGGTCACAGTGCTCGGCTCCTACTCGAAGCCGGCGGCCGCGCGCCTGCGCAAGGCGAAGTTCAGCCCCGACAAACTGGCCGCCAGGCCGCTCCTTTACGAGCAGATCGACCAGCGCCTGACCGAGATCCTCCTGGGCGCGAAGTAGGCCCGCGGGGGAACCTTACGATACGACGCGCGGCGGCTGGTGCGGCTGCCGCGCCGCGCTTCCCGGTCCCTTTCACGGAGTCGCCGATGGATGCCGAAGGGCTGACCCAGCAGGGAACGCTGACCCAGATCGCGCTGGTGGTGGACGACATCGAGGGGGCGTCGCGCGCCTGGGCCGAGGCCCTCGGCGTCGAGGTGCCCGCGTGGAGCCTGACCGACCCGTGCGAGCAGGCGCACACGCGTTACCGCGGCCAACCGACCGAGGCCCGCGCGAAACTCGCGTTCTTCCACCTGGGCCAGGTGAGCATCGAACTGATCGAGCCCGTCGGCGGGCCCAGCACCTGGCGCGACGGCCTCGGCAAGGGCGGCTGTCGCGTGCATCACGTGGCCTTCCACGTCAAGGACGCCGACCGGGCGGCCGCGCGGCTCCAGGCCCAGGGCGCAGCCGTGGTCCAGACGGGCGATTACCCCGGCGGCCGGTACGTCTACCTCGACGCGGCCGAGCGGCTGGGCCTGGTGCTGGAACTCCTGGCCGACCGGCCGTGAGGGCCCGGCCGCGCCGCGGACGCGGGGGCGGGCGGCGTTTCGCCCTTGGCCATTGACAGGATGTGGCCTGCGTCTAGAATGCCCGGTCGTCGAGCGTCCCCATAGCTCAACTGGATAGAGCGTTGGCCTCCGGAGCCAAAGGTTGGAGGTTCGAATCCTCCTGGGGACGCCAATCTAAGTCGCTACAAGACCTAGGCTTACGTCTCTCCCGTTTTTTCCGCCGACCGCCCCGGAATGGGTTTTATGACCTTTTTCATGACCCTTTGGGGCAGGACCGTAGCCCCATGGCGAGAGGAAAGCGGGTCTGAGCGAGGACGACTACGCAACTGGCGAGCGGACGACTGCCTGTGGGCAGGTTTCTACTCGGGAGTTCCTCCGTCCTTGTGGATGGCAAAGATGTGCCTGCGGAAGGCATCCCTATCAGGCTGTTCCTGTGTGCGTTGAGCATAACGGTTGCAGAGCTCGTTGAAAAGAACCGGGTGCGCCGCACAATCCTCACGAGTGGGGAAAGACGTACATCCCGCCTGCACGGCGTCGTCGCGCATCGAGTCAAACGCTTCCCACAACGTGATCTGGTTGACCGGCCATCTGTCTTGCCATCCCGCCTGAACGCCTAGAAAAGTGCCTCTTGCCCTTCGGGACATTGGGGGTCCTCCTGGCGCCAGTTCAGCCAGAGTACTTCCATCTTGCGGGCCTTTGTCTTCCCACCCGCGGAATGGTTTGGCATGTCGAAAGCCACCTGATGCCAGGACCGATACAGCTTCTCGTAGAGTTCGGACGGATAACCGCTGAGCACCACACGGCTCTTACACTGATTCAGCGCGTTCGCGAGCTCGACGTGTTCTTCCTCGCTCATTTCCACTCCGTAGACGTCACAGGAGTGGGGGTCTCGTGTCTCGTGCAAGTAGGGTGGGTCGCAGTAGATCAGTGCATCGGGGTGATCGAAACGCCTGATGGCCTCCAGGGCTGGCTGGTGCAGAATCTGCACGCGGCGCAGCCTGTCGATAATGCGCGGAAGCTGATCTACCGCTGTCCACCAAGCGTTTACGTCCCCCGCCATTCCTCCTCTAGGTCTGGTGGTGGTGTAACTCCACACTTTCCCCTTGCCGCCGAACGACTGGCGCCAGCGGATGAAATCGCAGATGGCCTTATCCAAGTCAGACGCGTCGGCCGGATACTGCGCCGCTTCCTCAAACTCGTACTGGCTATAGGGAACGAACCTGACCCTCTCCACGAACTCGTGGCCCTGAGTCTGCAGCACGCGAAAGAGCCGGGTTATGCGAAGGTCCAGGTCGTTGTACGCCTCCACATCCACCGGCGGCTTGTTCAACAGGACCGAGGCGGCCCCGCCAAAGGGCTCCAGGTATATCCTGTGCGGGGGAAACAGACCAATGATGCGCTTTGCCAGATAGCGCTTGCCACCGTGCCATTTGACTGGCGGACGGAGCATTCCTCTCTCCTGCGATGGGCCAGCGACCGCTACCTCTGCCTCAGTGAATCTAGCCCGTTCACACTGCCAAGTCAACCACACTCCCAGGGTTGGCCCCCGCCCGGAATCTCCCGTTTCTCCCTTGAGTCGTTGCACACCCGCGCTATGATCGCGTTGAGGTTGTATGGAGGCCATTCAATGCGGCGTAGAGACCGCGTTCCCGGCCGCATCTTCATCAACAAAGGCCGGTGCTCGCCGCGGGTGCGCGCGGGTGCGCGTTGACTTACGAGCCTATGGGTGGTATCAGAGTCGGGGGCAGGCCAGGGCCGGCAAGCCCTCCCTGCCTGATTGTGCCGATTACGCTGACGACATAAAGGCAAGGCCAGTTCGCAAGCGATGACCTGGATGGGGCTGATCGCGCTGGCGTCGATCGCCGTCTGCGCCCCCGGACAGGCAGAACCAATGACGTGGAGGGCGGGAAAAGGCTTGCAGGATCATGGAAACGAGAGAGAATCAAGGATCAGAGGCCTACGGCGGTCGTGGGCAGGGTCATCCGGGAAATCCCGGCTTCCAGCGAAAGGAGCGCGGAGCGATGGCTGACAGGAAGATCACGCGGCGGGAGTTCGTGAAGGAAAGCGCGCTAGCAGCGGGCGGCCTGGCCTTGGGAGCGTCGGCCCTGCGCGCGGCCGAGGTCGACACCAAGAAGATCCTCAACTACAACCCCGACATGGAGTACCGCCTCTGCCCGAAGATGGGCCTGATGATCTCGGCGGTGGCCATGGGCGGCCACTGGAAGCGCATCGAGAAGGCCCTGCCGCCCGGCAGCGGGGGCAACGCCATCTTCGGCGGCAACCTCGCCAACGAGAACTTCCAGAAGAACCGCCGCGACGTCGTCACGCGGTGCATCGAGAGGGGCATCAACTGGATCGACGCCTGCACCGTTGACGAGGTCAAGGCTTACAGCAAGGCACTCCAAGGACGCCGCGACAAGATGTACCTGGGGTGCTCCTGGTACGAGCGCGAGATGCGCAACGACAAGTTCCGCACCCAGAAGGCCCTCCTGGAGACCCTCGACTGGGGGATGAAGGACGCCGGCCTCGAGTACGTGGACCTCTGGCGCATCACGATGCACGAGCAGAGCATCCAGCACACCGACCCGGAAGTCGAGGAGATGATGAAGGCCCTCGAGGCCGCCAAGAAGTCCGGCAAGGTCCGCTTCGGCGGCTTCTCGTCGCACCACCGCGAACACATCCGCGGCATGATCGAGAAGTACCCGACCATCATCGACGGCTTCTCCACGCCATACACCGCCAAGACCAAGGAGTTGCCGAAGGAGAGCCTGTTCGAGACCGTCCGGAAAAGCGGCGTGGCCTTGTTCGGCATCAAGCCGTTCGCATCGAACTCGCTGTTCAAGGGCGATAGTTCCCTCGACAGCCCCGACAAGGACGAAGACGATAAGCTCGCCCGGCTGACGATCCGGTACATCCTCTGCAACACGGCCGTCCAGGCGCCGATCCCGGGCCTCATCAACACGCACCAGGTCGACAACGTGGCCGACGCCGTCAAGGAACGCCGCCAACTCGACCAGACCGAGAAGGCCGAACTGGACAAGGCCATGGACGAGGCCTGGGCCAAGTTGGACGATCATCACCAGTTCCTCAAGGACTGGGAGTACGTGTAGGCGAAGCCAATTTCGGATTTCGGCGAATTGCGGATTGAACGGCGAAAGGCCGCGGCTGCGGCAGAAGATGGGAGGGCGAATCCATGTCGGGCAGGAGGCTCACGCGTCGCGAATTCGTGAAGGAAAGTGCTTTGGCGGCCGGCGGCCTGGCCTTGGGCGCCTCGGCCCTTCGGGCGGCCGAGACCGACACGAAGAAGATCCTCAACTATAACCCCGACATGGAGTACCGCCCACTCGGCAAGACCGGCCTCATGGTCTCGGCCGTGTGCCTGGGTGGGCACTGGAAACGCATCGACAAGCAGGTGCCCAGCGAGGGCGTCGGCTGGCTGACGCAGGACATCAACGACCCCCAGTTCCAGAAGAACCGCTACGACGTGGTCACGCGGTGCATCGAGGCCGGCATCAATTACATCGATGCCTGTTGCGGTGCGGAGGTCATCGCCTACACCAGGGCCGTCAAGGGCCGCCGCGACAAGATTTACATGGGCTTCTCCTGGTGCGAGACGGAATTGCGCCAACCCGAGTACCGGACCGCTAAGGCGCTCCTCCAGGTCCTGGAGAACGGCCTCAAGACCGCCGGCCTCGACTACGCCGACCTGTGGCGCGTGACGATGCACGAGCAGTCGGGCCGGCACACCGACGGCGAGGTCGAGGAGATGATGAAGGCCCTCGAGGCCGCCAAGAAGGCCGGCAAGGCCCGCTTCACGGGTTTTTCGTCGCACGACCGGCGGCACATCGTGGGCATGATCGAGAAGTACCCGACCATCGTCGACGCCCTGTGCACGCCGTACACCGCCAAGACCAAGGAGTTGCCGCAGGACAGCCTGTTCGAGACCGTTCGGAAGTACCAGGTGGGCATCTTCGGCATCAAGCCGTTCGCGTCGAACTCGCTCTTCAAGGGTGATAGTTCCTTGAATTGCCCCGACGCCGAGGAAGACGATAAGCTCGCCCGCCTGGCGATCCGGTACATCCTCTGCAACCCGGCCATCACGGCGCCGATTCCGGGCCTCGTGAACACCCACCAGGTCGATAACGTGGCGGCGGCCGTGAAGGAGCGCCGGCAACTCGACCACGCCGAGAAGGCCGAACTCGACAAGGCCATGAACGAGGCGTGGGCCAAGTTGGACGACCGGCACCAGTTCCTCAAGGACTGGGAGTACGTGTAAGCGGCGCCGGGCGCCCTCGACACTTGGCCGCCCCGCCGGCCGGGGCGCGTTTTCCTGCCGCCGGCCGTGCTGAAACCCACAGGACTAGTGATGCCACGGATCGACCGCCTGAGCCACGCTTTCTGGCCCGCGCTCGTGGCGGGTGCCCTCGCCCTGGCCGGCTGCCGCAGTGCTCCGAGCGACAACCCCAAGACGGCGGACCCGCCTGCCCCCCCTGCTGTCGCCAAGACGGCGGACCCGCCGGTCCCCGCTTCGGTCGCTAAGAAGGCCGGGCCGCTGCTTCTAGAGGATCCCCCCGCCACCAAGGCGCTTCCGCCGCCGAAAGGCCCCGTGGCCGACAACAGCCGGTGCCACGTCTGCCACGTGAACTTTGAGGACGAGGAAATGACCGTCGTGCACGCGCGGGCCAACATCGGCTGCATGAAGTGCCACGGCCAGTCCGACGAGCACTGCGGCGACGAGGGCAACGTGACCCCGCCGACCACCCTGTACGCCAAATCCGACGTCGACAAGTCCTGCAAGGTCTGCCACCCGCCGCTTGATGAAAAGATCGTCGAAGACGCCCGTTACTGCCTCTTCATCCCCGACGAGAAGGACCCCAAGAAGGTCTGCACCGAGTGCCACGGCAAACACCAGATGGCCCGGCGCACCGTCCGCTGGGACACGGTGACCCGCAAACTTCTGCCCTAATGTGTTTTGAGCAGCATCGTGAAGCTGACCAGAATCCAGGGCATCAATCCCGCCTACCATCCTGGTGTCTGCGAAGTGTACGGCGTGGTCAGGGCCCGTAACAACTGGGATATCACGGCTTGGGTATGACAAATACATATGCCGAACTCGCCAAGGCCCTGGCCATTGAGGCGGCGAGAAAACCTGGGTAGGCGTGTCAGTTGTGTGCATGTCACGAGTCGCGTCGGAGTGCGATTAAGTCGTGCCGCCGCCGAGGGTTAAGGGAGACGGATTTTCCCCCCCGCGCCTTCCATTGACACGGCCTTCGCGCCGCCCTAATATCCGGCCGACCACCCGGCGCAAAACCCCGCCAACCGGTAGCGGGCCGAAGCGCAGTCGGGAGTTCCCTTGTTGAGGCGACGTCCCTGTCGTATAGTCACCGGTGCGTTCGGGGGGATGCCGGTTGCGGACGCACACTTGAGGGAGGAGCGAACATGGCGGGATCGAAGTCGGGGATCAGCCGCAGGGGTTTCATGAAGGCTTCTGCGGCGGTGGCGGCGGTGACCCTCGTTCCGCGGCACGTCCTGGGGGGCGAGGGCGCGCCCTCCGCGAACGGGAAACTCCACATCGCCGGCGTGGGCGTCGGGGGCATGGGCGCCAGCAACCTCGCCGCCTGCGAGACCGAGAACATCGTCGCCCTCGCGGACGTCGACGCGGGCGGCTACGCCGCCAAGACCTTCGGCAAGTACCCGAAGGCCAAGGCGTACAAGGATTTCCGCGTGATGCTGGACGAGCGGAAAGACATCGACGCCGTGGTCGTGGCGACGCCCGATCACTCCCATGCCGTGATTGCCTATGCGGCCATCCAGCGGGGTAAGCACGTGTACGTCCAGAAGCCGCTGGCCCATTCCGTCCACGAAGCGCGGGTGCTGACCGAGGCCGCCCGCAAGCACAAGGTGATGACCCAGATGGGCAACCAGGGGCATTCCGGGGACGGCGCGCGCCTCGTCTGCGAGTGGATCTGGGACGGGGCCATCGGGCCGGTCCGCGAAGTCCACTGCTGGACCAACCGGCCCGTCTGGCCGCAGAGCGTCGAAGTGGAGAGGCCGAAGGAGACGCCGCCGGTTCCCCCCACCATGGATTGGGACCTGTGGATCGGCCCGGCGGCCATGCGCCCGTATCACCCCACGTATCACCCGGGGACGTGGCGCGCATGGTGGGACTTCGGGACCGGTTCGCTCGGCGACCTGGGCTGTCATATCATGGACCCCGCGTTCTGGGCCCTGAAACTGAAGTACCCCGTCAGCCTCGAAGGCTGCATCTCGACTTACTGGCAAGGGCTGTGGCAGAAGACGGATCCGAAGAACGAGCAGTTCCCCCGGTCGACGATCGTCCGGTACAAGTTCCCGGCGCGGGACGACCTGCCGGAGGTCAAGCTGACCTGGTGGGACGGCGGGATGATGCCGCCGCGCCCGGAGGCGCTCGAGAAGGGCCGCCGCATGGGCGACGACGACGGCGGGGTCCTCTTCATCGGCGACAAGGGCCTCCTCGTGTGCGGGTGTTACGGCAGCGGCCCGAGGCTGGTCCCGGAGTCGAGGATGAAGGAGTACCAGCAGCCGGCCAAGACGCTGGAGCGCGTGCCGGGAGGCGGCCACGAGCAGGACTGGGTCCGGGCGTGCAAGACGGGCAAGCCGGCGTGCTCGAACTTCGATTACTCCGGTCCCTTCGCCGAGACCGTGCTCCTGGGGAACCTGGCGATCCGGTATCCCGGCCGCGAACTCTTGTGGGACGGGGACAAGATGGAAGTGACCAACGACAAGGACGCCAACGCCTATGTCCGGCGGCAGTACCGCCAGGGGTGGACCTTATGAACCGCAGAGAGTTCACCGGCCTGGTGGCCGCAGGACTGGCGGCCGGGGCCGTCGGCCTCGGGAAAGCCCTTGGGGCCGACGAGGCGGCGGATGCCTGGGATCCCGACCGCCCGCTGCGGGTGCTCGGCGAGAAACTGAGAATCCAACCTGTCTTCATGTATACGACATTTCAGAGAAGCCCCAAAACCTCTTGGAAATCCTGGGGCGGCGTCAACACGAAGCAGGCCGCCGAGGAGGAGGCGTCGAGAATCTCCAAGGAACTCGGGGCCCTGGCGGCCGGCGCCGATTTCCCGCTCGAGATTCTGCCGCCGGCGACGGCCACCACCCCGGCGGAGGCCCGCAAGGTGCACGAGGTCGACTACGACGCGGTCCTCGTGTACCCGGCGACGGGCTCCGGGGACGTGCTCACCGCCTGCTTCCCCGTGAAACCCGAGAAGGATGCGATCGTGTTCGTGCGGCACGAGTCGGGACCGGTCTACTACTGGTACGAAGCCATCGGGACCCGCTGGCTGAAGAAGGGCACCGACGAGGAGGCGCTGCAGAACACCATCCAGAACCACGGGGGCGTGACGGTGCACGATGTCGTTGTCGACGACTACCGGGAGGTCGCCTGGAGACTGCGCGGGCTTTACGGGCTCAAGAACTTCGTCGGGCAGCGGATCGTGGCGCTGGGCGGGGCCGGAGGGAAGTATGCCTCCGAGGCCCCCAAGGTTGCCCGGGAGAGGTACGGGCTGAGAATCACCGAGGTCGGCTATGACGACCTGGCCAAACGAATCAAGGACGCCCGGGCCGATGTGCAGCGTGTGGCCGAGGCCCAGAAGTGGACCGACCGCTATCTCGCGCTGCCCGGGACCAAACTCGCCACCCCAAAGGAGTTCGTGGCAAACGCGTTCCTGCTGTACGCCGTCTTCAAGGACTGGATGCGGGAGCACCGCGCCTCGGCCTTCACCATCGGCCAGTGCATGAACACCATCATGCCGATGGCCGACACGACGGCCTGCCTCACGCTGAGTTGGCTGAACGACGAAGGGTGGGCCGCGTTCTGCGAATCGGATTTCGTCATCATCCCGTGTGGAATCCTGTTGCGGCACATCGCGGGCAAGCCGGTGTTCCTGCACAATTCCACGTTCCCGCACCGGGGCATGGTCACCTGCGCCCATTGCACCGCGCCGCGGCGCATGGATGGAAGGAAGTACGAACCGGCGGAAATCCTCACCCATTACGAATCGGACTTCGGCGCCGCTCCCAAGGTGGAGATGACCGTGGGCCAGCAGGTCACGTTCCTGGACCCGGAATATGCCACCGGGCGATGGATCGGATTCCGAGGCGTCATCAAGGCCAACCCGTTCCTCGAAATCTGCCGCACGCAGCAGGACGTGGAGATCCAGGGCAACTGGAAGACGCTGCTCGGCGAAGCCCGGGACTCCCACTGGATGATGGCCTACGGCGATTACCTCAGGGAAGTCGGTTATGCCGCGCGCAAGATCGGCCTTCGCTGGACCGATCTCTCCGGAACGTGAGCATTCCCGGCGACCCGCCGCGAAAGGAACGTCATGGATCCCGGGCGGCTGTTGACTCGTGTGGCCAGCGCGCTGCCGCCAGGC
>CAYGZE010000163.1:0-9757 GCA_964354185.1 uncultured Anaerolineales bacterium
TTTCCTGTCGACAACGCCCCCCTGCCGTGGTAAACGTATCGCCTCGACGGGGCCGCGCGCCGGCCCCCGGACCCGACACGAAAGGCAAGACGCCGATGAGCATGGACTACCGGACGTTCGCCAATCCGCCGAAGGCGTTCCGCTCCTCGCCGTTCTGGTCGCTGAACGACCTCCTGGACCCGGCGGAGGTCAAGCGGCAACTGGGCGAATTCAAGAAGGGCGGCTACGGGGGGGCCTACCTCCACAGCCGCATCGGCCTCTTGACCAAGTACCTCGGCGACGACTGGTGGAAGGCCATGGACGCCGGCGTCGAGGCCTGCGACCGACTGGACCTGGAGGCCTGGTTCTACGACGAGGACAAGTGGCCGAGCGGGTTCGCGGGCGGCATCGTCCCCCTCCAGAGCGAGGACTTCCACGCGCGGGCCCTGGTGCGGCTCGAGCGGGGCGCGCCCCTCCCCGAGAAGTCCGAAGTCCTGGCCGAGGACGCCCAGTATCGGTACATCTCCTACAAACGCCGCATGGGCGAGCCGTGGTACAACGGGACGACCTGGGTCGATCTGATGAACCCGGCGATGGTCCGGGCATTCCTCGCATGCAGTTACCGCCCCTACGCCGAGCGGTACGCGCGGAAGTTCGGCGGCACGTGCCAGGGCATCTTCACCGATGAGCCGCAGGTCTCGCCTGGCGCGGACAACGTCGCCCACCGCGGCCTCCTCAGTTACTCGCCCTTCGTCCGCGAGGCGTTCCGGGCGCGGTGGGGCTACGACTTCGCCGATCACGTCGCGAGCCTGTTCGAGGACACCGGCGACTACCGGGCGGTGCGGCTCCACTACTGGCGGACGGTGGCCAAGTGCTTCGAGGAGAGTTTCAGCCGCCAGATCGGCGACTTCTGCGCCAAGACCGGCATGGTCTGGACCGGCCACTTCAACGCCGAGGAGAGCCTCGTCTCGGTCCTCCTGAACGTGGGCAACATGATGTGCCATTACCGGCACATGCAGCGGCCGGGCATCGACCACTTGGCCCTGCGGATCGCGGGCGGCCTGAACGCCGCACGGTCGTGCTCGAGCGTGGCCAACCAGTATGGCCTCGCGCGGCGGCTGAGCGAGATGTTCGGCATCAGCGGCCAGAACATGAACTTCGAGGACCGCAAGTGGATCGCCGACTGGCACGCCGTCCTCGGCATCAACCACGCGTGCCCACACCTGGCCCTGTACAGCATGAAGGGCTGCCGCAAACGCGATTACCCGCCGACCCTCTCGCCCCAGCAGCCCTGGTGGCCCTGCAACAAGATGCTCGAGGACCACATGGCCCGGACGAGTTACGCCTCCACCGTCGGCGACTACGCCCCGGAGGTCCTGGTCCTCCATCCGCTCGAGAGCGCCTACCTGGAGCAGAACACCGCCATCGAGGGCTACGGGAGCCCGCGCGGCGACCGGTATCACAAGGTCCTGGAGGCGCTCCAGGCGGCCCACCGCGACTACGACCTGGGCGACGAGGAGATCCTCGGCGACGCCGGGAGCGTGGACGGGGCCGTCCTTCGCGTCGGGCGGATGACCTACCGTGCCGCAGTGCTGCCCTACATGACGACGATCCGGCCGCGCACGCTGGAACTCCTGGAGAAGTTCGCGGCCGCCGGCGGGCCGGTCCTGGCGGTGGGCGAGTTCCCCGCGCTGGTGGACGCCCGCGAGGACGGCGTGGTCCTCGCCCGCCTCAAGAGGATGTGCCG
Organism: uncultured Anaerolineales bacterium; assembly: GCA_964354185.1. Lineage (GTDB taxonomy): Bacteria > Planctomycetota > Phycisphaerae > FEN-1346 > FEN-1346 > CAYGZE01. The sequence goes on from CAYGZE010000163.1 coordinate 1,727, forward strand.
CACGGTCGCCCCCGCGAGGCTTGGCGCCGCCTTGGCGGCCGCCCTGCCCCCGGCCGTCCGCATCGTGGGCAAGGACGCCGGCCAGGTCTGGATCCATCGCCGCACCGTGCCGGGCGGCCAACTGGTCCTCCTCACCAACACGTCGCGCCTGAAGACGATCGACTGCACGGTCTTCCTGCCCGAGATGAGGCGGCCCGTCCTCTGGGACCCGCAGACGGGCAAGTGCCACACGCTCCGGGCCGCGCGCGGCCGCGTGGACCTCCAGTTCGCCCCGGCCCAGACGTTCATCCTCACAACCGGCAAGGCCTCGGCCGGCGCGAAGACCGAGGGGGTTTACGCGAAGCCCGGCCGCGCGACGACCGTCCTCGCGCTTCCGGGCCCGTGGGCGGGCAAGCGGCTCGACCCGAACGCCCTGACGCTCGACTTCGCCCGCTACTCGACGGACGGCGGCCGCACCTTCTCGAAGCCCGAGCCGGTCCTGGGCATCCACGAGCGGTTCACGCGGGACCGCTGGTCGGGGCCGCTGGCGTTGGCCTTCGACGTGGCGGTGGACGCGGTGCCCGCCGCCGCCAGCCTGGTCCTGGAGCAGCCCGAGATGTATAACGCGGTGACGGTGAACGAGCGGCCCGTCCGGTTCGAGGGCGCCGGCTTCTACCGCGACCGGTCGTTCCGGACGGCCGACGTGAGCGGCCTCCTGAGGCCGGGCGCGAACACGATCCTGCTGGCGCTCGACTACGTCGCCCCGGTGCCCGACAGCCTCGACGCCTATGAGCGTTACGGCAGCGAGATCGAGTCGATCTACCTGGTGGGCGAGTTCGGCGTCCGCGCCACGCCGAGCGCCGAGCCGCCGGGGGAGACCGAGCGGAACCTGCGCGGGTTCCTGCCGCGGCGGCCCATCCACCGCCTGGGCGCGTTCGCCCTGGCCGCCGAGGCCGACACGTTCGGCGGCGACCTCGTGCCCGCGGGCTATCCCTTCTATGCGGGGCGGTTCCAACTGGAGCGGACGTTCGAGATGAAGGCCGTCTCGAAGAAATCTCGATACTTCCTCGCCTTCCCGGCGGTCGAGGCGGTCGTCGTCGAGGCCGAACTGAACGGCAAGCGGCTGCCGCCCCTGGCGTGGAGCCCGATGGAGATCGACGTCACGGGCGCCCTCCGCCCGGGCACGAACCGCCTGCACCTGGTGCTCACGAACTCGCTCCGGAACCTCCTCGGGCCGCACCATCACGCGGGCGGGGAACTCACCGGCGTCGGGCCCGACAGTTTCGGCGGCTCCGGCAGTTGGTGCGCCGGGGCGCGCGGCGAAGGGAACTGGTACGATGTCCGCCTGAGCGGCAAGCCGGGCGTCTGGCGCGACGACTATCACTGCATCCCCTTCGGCCTCCTGGAACCGGTCCGGCTGATCCGGCGCGGTTGAGCCGTCCGGGACGCGAGGCGGGCCCAAGGAGCGCGGCATGAGCCATCCGAAGATCACGGTCGTCGGCGCGGGCAACGTCGGCGCGTCGTGCGCCCTGTGGGCCGCCATGCGCGACCTGGGCGACATCGTCCTCCTGGACGTCGTCGAGGGCCTGGCGGCCGGGAAGGCCCTCGACCTCCAGCAGGCCGCCCCCATCGTCGGCTTCGCCCACACGGTCACCGGCACGACCGACTATGCCGCCACGGCCGGGAGCGACCTGGCGATCCTCACCGCGGGCCTCGCCCGCAAGCCCGGCATGAGCCGCGACGACCTCCTCGCCAGGAACGCCGAGATCACGAGCGCCGTCGTCCGCAACCTCGTGGCCGCCAGCCCCCAAGCCGTCCTCCTCGTGGTCGCCAACCCGGTGGACGCGATGACGGCCCTGGCGCACCGCGTGTCGCACCTGGCGCCGCGGCGGATCGTCGGGATGGCGGGCGTCCTCGACTCGGCCCGCATGAGGACCTTCATCGCCCAGGAGGCCGGCGTCAGCCCGAAGGACGTCCAGGCCTACGTCCTGGGCGGGCACGGCGACACGATGGTCCCCTTGGTGCGGCACTCGAGCATCGGCGGCGTGCCGCTCGAGAAGCGGCTCGCGAAGGACGCGATCGAGAGGATCGTCGCGCGGACGCGCGGCGGCGGCGCCGAGATCGTCGCGCTCCTCAAGACGGGCTCGGCGTTCTACGCCCCGGCGGCCGCGGCCGTCGACATGGCCCAGGCGATCCTGCGGGACGAGAAGCGGGTTCTGCCGTGCGCGGCCTGGTGCGACGCCGAGTACGGCGTGGGCGGCTGCTTCGTCGGCGTCCCGGCCCGGCTGGGCGCGGGCGGCGTCCAGGAGGTCCTCGAGTTCGACCTCTCGGCCGCCGAGCGGGCCGCCTTTGACGCGAGCGTCGCCGCCGTCCGGGGCCTCGTTGCGGCGCTCGGGAAACTCGGCTACTAACACTGCAACGCAACTTGCGCCTTTGCGCGGTGGGTCTCCGTACCCACCGCGCACGAGATGGCGTCTCCAGGCCCAAGATCGCGGTTGGCGCGGCGGGTGCGGAGACCCGCCGCGCGAACTCGACCCCCGCGGGGCCCCTGGCCGACGCCCTTCAGTTTCCCTGCCCCTCCCGCCGATTCCATGCATAAAATGACACGTGGGGCGCGTCTAAAGGGTGACAGCGCCAGGACAGCGGGACGACACGTGCAAGAGACGCTCGAGCGGATCTACCTGGATCATCGCCAGGGCCTGTACACGCTGGCGCTGGCGATCACGCGGAACCCGGCAGCCGCCGAGGACGCCGTCCAGGACGCCTTCGCGCGGCTCTGGGGGGCCGACGCGCGGCCGGAGGGCCACCTGGTGCCGTACGTGTTCGCGGCGGTGCGGAACGCGGCCCTCGACCAGATGCGGCGGAGGGCCCGGGCGGCCCAGTACCTGGCGTCGGCGTCCATCTACAACGGGCTGCCGGAGGACCCGGCCGCCAGCATCATCGACGCCGAACAGCACCGCCTGGTCCGCGACGCGGTGGACGCCCTGCCCGACGCCGAGCGCGAGGCGGTGGTCCTGCGGGTCTACGGCGGCCTGACGTTCGACGAGATGGCCCGGACGCTCGGCGAGCCGCTGCCGACCGTGGCGTCCCGGTACCGGCGGGCCCTCGGGAAACTGGGCCAGGCGATCCAGGGGATAACGGAGCCGTCCCATGAGTGAAGATATCGAAACGCTGCTGAAACACATGCCCCTCAAGGCGGCGCCGGCGTCGCTCGACGCCCGGGTGCTGGCCCTTCGGCCGGCGGCCCCGGCCGCCCCGGCGGGCGCGGCCGTGCCGCTGCGCCGCTACCGCCGGATGCTGGCCCTGGGGTTCGCGGGCGGCGCTCTGGCGGCCGCCGCTGCCCTCGTGCTGGCGTGGGGCCTCTGGCCCTCCGGGCCGGCCGTCTCGGGCCCGCCGACGGAAGGCGTGGCCGCCGTGGCCGAGGGCGGCCCCGGGGCCGGCGCCGCCAACCTCCCCACGAAGCCCCTCCGCCTGGAGCGCAACTGGTCGCAGGTGTCGTACGACGGCCTGGTGTTCCCCGACGCGCGGACGCCGTGGCGCCAGTTCCGCCAGCAGCAGGTCGAGCACGTGCGGTGGACCGACCCGCAGCGGGGCATCGAGGTGGAGTCGACCGTCCCGCACGAGAACGTGATCCTGGTCAAAGCGCCCGTCTACTAGCGGGTACGCCGGAGAGGAGAACGACATGACTCGTCTAAGGCTTTTCGCAGCGATCGCGCCGATGGCCCTCGTCCTGGCCGCGCCCGCGCCGGCCGCGGCCGCGCCGGGGCCCTGCGGCCCGGGGGACGTCATCCTCTTCGCGGGCGACGCGGGCGGACCCGTCGCCTTCATCGTGGAGACCGCCGAGACGCCGGACGGGGCGTTCATCCAGGTCGCGCCGCCGCCGGACGCGCCGGTGGAGATTCCCCTGCCGCCCCCGCCCGGCATGCGCCAGTTCCGCTGGATCTTCGGGCCCGGGGGCGGCGACCGGGTCTTCCGGATCGGCGGTCCCGAGGGCCGGTTCATCGGGCCCCTGCGGAAGGTCAAGGTCACGTACCTGGGCGTGGCCACGTCGCCCGCGACGGAGACGCTGGCCGAGCAACTGCGGCTGCCGCCCGGCGTCGGCCTCGTGGTGGACTTCGTGGCCCCCGAGAGCCCCGCCGCCAAGGCGGGCCTGCGGCAGCACGACGTGCTGCGGAAACTCGACGACCAACTGCTCATCAACGCGCCGCAACTGGCCGTCCTCGTCCGCATGCACAAGCCGGCCGATGAGGTCGCCCTGACGATCCTTCGCGGCGGCGAGGAAGAGAAGGTCCCCGTCGCGCTGGGCGAGACGGAGCAGGTCGCCGGCGCGGCCACGCCCTGGCCGCCGCACGGCTTCGTCATGCCGGAGCGCGGCGGCCTGTCGCTCGACGACCTCATCGCCCGCCGCGGCGGCGCATGGCGCGGCGGCTTCGCGGTCCCGGGCGCCAGCACGACCTTCTCCGACGGCCAGCACACCCTCTCGGTGACGAGCCGCAACAGCCGCAAACACCTCGTCGCCAAGGACACGGACGGCAAGGTCGTCTTTGAGGGCCCCATCCAGACCGAGGACGAGCGCGCGAAGGTGCCGGAGGAGATCCGGCGCAAACTCGACAAACTCGAGGAGGCCGCCCGGACCGAGATCAAGAGCGATGTCACCGTCGCCGACGGCGAGCACACCCTCACCGTGACGACGACCGACGGCCGCCGCCTCCTCCGGGCCGAGGACAAGGACGGCAAGGTCCTGTTCGAGGGCCCGATCGACACCGAGGAGGAACTCCAGGCCGTCCCGCCGGAGATTCGCGAGAAACTCAAGAGCCTCGGCGCCGTCATGATTGAGGGACCCGTGGTGGTTCCGCCCCCCGAGGGCCCGCCCCCCGGGGGCCTGACCCCCGCGGGCATGACCCTCTGAGCCGGGACATCCCGGGTCCGGCCGGGCGTCATCGGCCTTGTGCCCGCCCCCCGCCGGTAGGGCGAACCGCTCGCCTTGCCGCGGGGGGCTCCTTTTTCTGAATCCGGGCCCCCGCCTTCCCGTATAATAAGGTGGTGCTGGGGCACCGGAAGGAGGGGATATGCCGCGCGCCGCAGCCGTCCTCGTGCTGATCGCCGCCTGGGCTGCCTCTGCCCTGGCCGAGGGTTCGCCCGTCGCCGCCGACGTCCAACTCCAGCGGGCCTACACCGACCGCCTGGTCACGCTGGAAGACACGGCCGCCGCCCACGTCGACCTGGCCCACTGGTGCGAAACGAGCGGCCTCCCGGACCGGGCCCTGATCCACTGGCGCGAGGCCCTGGCCCGCGACGCCGACAACGCCGAGGCCCGTGCCGCCCTCGGGTACGTCCAGAGCGGCATGGAGTGGGTCCCGGCAGGTGAAGCCCGGGCCGCGCCCAAGACGATCGTCCGCGTGACGGACGTGGGCGACCCGCGCGACGCGGGTTCCCTTGCGCGGCGGGCGGAGTTCCGGCGGCGCATCGGCGAACTCGCGGGCGACCACCTGCCGTCGACCGACCCGCAGCGGCGCGAGGCCGCCGCCGCCGAGATCCGCCGGATGACCGACCCGGCCGCCGCCGAGCCCGTCGCGACGCTGCTCGCGACCGGGACGCCCGAGACGCGCCGCCTGGCCTGCGAGGTGCTCGGGAAGATCCCCGGCCAGGAGGCCGCCCGCCTCCTGGGGCGGTACGTCCTGTGCGACGAGTCGGAGGAAGTCCGGGCGGCCGCGGCCGCCGCCCTCCGCGCGCGGGAAGACCGCTACGCGCTGCCGCAACTCCTGGCGGCCCTCAAGGGGGCCGATCGCGCCCGCCAGCGTGCCGCCTACGCCCTGGGCGAACTCGGCGACCGCCGCGCCGTCCCCGCCCTCATCTCGCGGCTCAACACGACGGAGCGGCGGATCTACGAGGCGCCCCGCGAGCGCTCGACCCCCTGGGTCGGCAACGGCGTGTACATCGCCGTCGGGGCCGTCACAACCTACATCCAGGACCTTGAGCCCGTCGTCGCCGAGGCCGCCGTCGGCTGGGACCCGACGGTCGGCGCCATCCCCACGGGCGCCGTCCTCGACGTCCGCAACGTCAGCGTCTCGATCTACCGCACGGTCGTCACCATCCGCGTGCCGCAGCCCGCCTGCCTCGACGCGCTCCGCAGGATCTCCGGCGGCACCGACTTCGGCTACGACGCCCAGGCGTGGCAGGACTGGTACGCGGCGTCCCGTGCCGGCGGCGGCGCCGAGTAGCGCCGGCCGCCCGCCCGGCCGGGTGACGATACGTGTTTGGCGTGCTTGATAAGTTCCCATCGGCGGGTGCCACTGGCGGCTTGTCCGCCAGTGCCTCCCGGAAACGCCGTCCGCCCGCCGGTCCGCCGCGCGGACGGGCGCGAGGAGGACCGACCCATGGGCCGCGTCGCATGCCTGGTCGCCCTGCTCTTCGCCGCGGCCGCGCTGCCGGCCGCTTTCGCCGCAGACCCCACGACCGCCGGCGCCCCCGCTGCCGAGACGCCGGCCGCTGCCCCCGCCAAGGCGGCTGCCAAGCCGTCCCTGAAGGCCGAGATCGAGTACGTCGACCGCCTGATCGCCCTGGACGATTCGGCCGCCGCCCACGTCGGCCTGGCCAAGTGGTGCGAGTCGAGCGGCCTGGCGGAACGGGCCCGCGTCCACTGGCGCGAGGCCCTCGACCGCGACCCGGAGAACGCCGAGGCCCGCGCGGCCGCCGGCTTCGTGAAGAAGGACGGCGCGTGGGTCGCCGCGAGCGAGGCGACGGGCACCGCGGCGGCCCCGGCCGGAGCGCCCGCGGCCGAGAAGGAGCCCGACTGGAATGATCGGGTCCGGGCAGCCGCCCAGGAGGTCCGCGAGATCCACCGCCAGTTCCTCATCCCGTCGGACGCCGAGCGCTGGGAGACCGGCCGCCGGCGCCTCCTCGCCCTGCACGACCCGGCCGCCGCCGAGCCCATCGCCCGCACCCTCGGACGCGACGAGGTCGAGGTCCGCATGCTCGCCTGCGAGGCCCTCGGCGGCATCCCCGGCGACACGTCCCTGCGGTGCCTCCTGGGGTTCCTCCTGGCCGACGATTCGCCCAGCGTCTACCTCCAGGCGCTCGAGGGCCTGAAGCGCCGGCCCGACGACCGCATCATCCAACAACTTATCTACGCGGTCGCCCGCACGACCAAGCCCGCGATGGAGCGGGCCGCCTTCGCCCTGGGCGAACTCGGGGCCGAGAAGGCCATCCCCGCCCTCATCTCCAACCTCCGCGCGCCCGAGCACGAGCGCATCCGGATCACGAAGACCGTCGAGCCCCAGCGCGTGCTCACCGGCACCATCACCGCCTACATCGCCGACCTGCGGCCCATCGTCGTCAACGGCGCCGTGGCCTACAAGCCCGTCGTCGGCTACGTCGGGATGATGAACGGCATCGGCGACACCGGCCCGCGCGAGGTGACCGTCGAGCGCGACCGGATCCGCCTCGTCGAACAGCCCGCCGTCCTGGAGGCCCTGAAGGCGATCACGGGGATGGACTTCGGCTACAACATCGTCGAGTGGCGCCGGTGGATGGCCCGGCGCGAGGCCGAGGCCGAGGCGGCCGCCACCCCCGCCGCCGTCCCAGCGCCGTAGCGCGGACGTTCATCCCCGTACGTGTTCAGCGTGCCTGGCAAGTTCCCATCGGCGGGTGCCACTGGCGGCTTGTCCGCCAGTGCCGCCCGGAACCGCGTGCTGCCCGCCCCTGCGTCCCGCCGCTTTTCCTGGACATGCCGCCCTATCGCGGTATCCTCATTCCTGCAAGCCTGGGCCCCGTGCTCCGGAAGAAAGGAACGCCCATGCCCCGCCCGCTCGCCCTCGCCGCAACGATGCTCGGCCTCGCCTTCGCCCTGGCCCCGGCCGCTGCCGGCCAGGACTACGAGATCAAGATCGACCGGCCCTTCAAGGTGGGGCAGGAATTCGGCCTGGCGGTTGCGGGCCAGACCTCGAACAGGTACGTGATCACCGCCGGGGGCCAGACACTCCGAGACAGGACCAAGGGGTTCGCGTATGAGATGGAGACCACCGCCAAGGTCCTGGAGATCAACGAGGTCGG
>CAYGZE010000164.1:0-2156 GCA_964354185.1 uncultured Anaerolineales bacterium
TAGTAATGTCTGGACGCGTTCTTCAGGAGCAGTTCGATTGCCCACTTCTCGAAATCGAAGTGCTTGAAATATCTGTACTTCCAGCGCAGTCCTGCCAATAATTCGAATGGCTTGATGAGCATCCTGCGCCATCCGGGGAAGTTCCGGTCGGTCTTGTCGCCCTTACCACGATGAAAGTTGATGCCTCCGATGTGGTAAAGGTTGCTGGCTTGCTTATCATACGTCTGATGAAGGCTGTAATTGCTCCATTCTTCCATCGACTGTGGTAACTTGCTCGCATCGACCAGATCGAACATCGGTGAGCCAGGGAGAGCCGTATAAGCATAGATATTCTGCGTGAGCTTTCCTGCATGGATTTTATAAATCCTGTCAACCTGATCCAGAGTCTCATTGAGTTCCTCCTTTGTTTCGGTTGGGAAGCCCGCGATCCAATAATACAGAGGCCAGATTCCGTACTTTGCCAGAGCTTCGGCGCACCTGATCTGGTCTTCCGGAGTGATGTCCTTCTGCGTGAGTTCGAGCATACGCAAGCTGGCTGTCTCCATGCCAATTGAAAGGTGCTTGATTCCCATATCGGACATCTCGCGTGCGACTTCATCGTTGATTTGATGCGCACGAATGGAAGGACGGTACTCGATTCCGTTATCCCAAAGAAACTTGATGATCTCACGCGCCCGCGACCACTTGCCAATCCAGTCGTCTCCGTGCTCGAACCGCAACGCTCCTGCGCTGTTCTTCAGATAAATAACATCGCTTTTCCATCGATGCAAGTCAACGCTTTCCCAATGACGCTCAAAGAACTTTTGTACATAACAGAAGCCACAGCGGAAGACACACCCGCGAGATGATAGAAGGATGGTATCGCCCGTGCGCGCGGCACGCTGGAAGTGAATAAGTGTCTCACGAGAAACAGGACTGACGTGCTCGCCATTTAGATGCCGTTGAGCCACACGCGCCCCACCGATAGCATCCAGAACCGCCCACTCGCCTTCGCCAAGCACAACGCTATCCACATACGGCTCGCGTAAGCATTGTTCGGTCTGCATTGTCACATGGATGCCGCCGAGGATTGTTTTTTTATTGTGAAGTTTCGCAAGTTTGAGATAACGAATTGCCCCCTTAAGCTGGTATCCGGTCATGCTGGACACCCCTACAATATCAGGCCAATCCATATCTGGATCGGGGTCGTACCTCTCATCGAAGTACCGTACATCAAAGCTCTCGTCGGATTTACCGCGCCATTTAGCTTCTTTCAATGCCTCGCCAACATGCAGGATGGACAGCGGTGGCGATCTCTGAGGACTTTGGATACTCGGAATTGGGTAAACAAGTAAAACCTTAGTCAGCATATAAACATCCATTCAGGTATATTGCTGAAACGTCCATCCAGGCGCGGCTCTTGTAAAACGCCGTAATAAAACCAGTGCTCTATTAAATGCGAATTTGCGTAAGCAGTTACGACATCTTTAACATGGCATTGATCATTTCCAAATGGAATTGTTACAAAATCGTGCCCGTATAAAACCCCACCGGGTTTTACCTTCTTTATCCATTCTGAAATATCTGCGGCTACATTGCAAAAATCATGCGCTGCGTCAATATAAACAAAATCGAGAGAGTTGTCCTCAAAATCAGATAAAGCCTCCATACTTGATTTTCGTTTCAGTATACAGTTATACTTAGATAGTTTTTCGGTCGCTCTTTTATAATAGGTGTAATGATTCCAAGGATCGATACCAAAATAAAATAAACCCGGTATATTCTGCAACAAAAGCTCTGCATGTTTGCCGTAAAAGACTCCTATTTCAGCACAAATCTTGAATCCTAACTCGACAAATATCTGCGCCATGCCCACACGATCCACACCGGGGAGTTGTATCGGGGATGGCTGGTTCAAATCCAGATTAAACTTGTTCACAAAATAGTCTAGGGTGCTACCTATTATGGCACTCATGGCATCAACATATAAACACCCACTCTGGTATATTGGTGAAACGTCCGTCTAGGCGATGTTCCTGTAAAACGCCATAATAAAACCAGTGTTCTATCAAATGCGAATTTGCGTAAGCAGTTACAACATCTTCGACATGGCAGTGATGGTTTCCAAATGGAATTGTTACAAAATCATGCCCATATAAAATTCCACCGGGTCTAAC
>CAYGZE010000164.1:2256-9755 GCA_964354185.1 uncultured Anaerolineales bacterium
TTCCAAATGGAATTGTTACAAAATCATGCCCATATAAAATTCCACCGGGTCTAACCTTCTTGATCCATTCTGAAATATCTGCGGCTATATGCCTGAAATCATGTGCCCCGTCGAGATAAACAAAATCGAGAGATTGATCTTTGAAATCCCCAATTATTTCCATGCTGAATTTCCGTATTATGACGCAGTTATATTTAGCCAGCTTTTCTTGAGTTTCCCCATAAAGCCTTTCGAGTTTGGAATTTCCAAACTCTCTATATCCGTCCCCTATTCTCCATGGATCAATACAATAAAGAGTTAAATCCGGAATAATTTCACACAGCATTTCGGAATGAACTCCAGCGGCAACGCCAATCTCAGCACCGATCTTAAATCCCAATTCAGCCATAGTCTGCGCCATAACAATACGGTCGACACCGGGAAGCTGGATTGGAGATGGCTGGCTCAAGTCAAGATTGAATTTGTTTACAATAAAATCTAGGGTGCTACCCATAATGCACGATCCTCCGGCCACGTTGGAACTGGAGCGAACTTATCGACGAGCCATTCCATGTCATGTACCCTGTCCTCCCACTGGTTTGTCATCCAGTATCGAGAAGCCCATAAATGCCCACGTACAATCTCGCGACTGCTCAGGCTGTATCCTCTCCCATAACGACTTCCTTTGTGTAAATGGGCGTACCACGTTTTCTTGTTGACCTTTATCTCGCCCCCACCGAGCCACGTCTTCAGTCCGATCTCCTGAGGTTCCTGAGTGAAAGAACCGTACCCGACTTCGCTCATCCCATGCAGGAAGTTATCGAAGTGATACTTGGTCATGAACCAGCACGAACCCTGGAAGCTCATCTCGTCGTCAATGTCGTACTTAGGGTCTCCGGAACGCTGATGCGCCCTATCCCTCCAGACCACACCATGCATCCCTGCATCGTGCTCTTTATCTGGATAGGGAAAGCATAGATAATGGTAGTCGACCCTTGATTTTCCAGTCTGCGCTATTACCCAATTCTCAGCATCAAGTGAATACCGTGCTGGAATAACGACCCAATTATCTGCGCAGTCTGCTTTTAGAACCTCGTCGTATCCCTCGTTAAACATGCAGTGAGCGTCGCACTTCAGAAGGAACTCACCCTTGGCGATTGAGGCGGCGGCGTTGATTGCCGCTCGCATCCCGCGGTGTCTTCCGCGGTGGATAACTATAAGGTTTTTACGGTCTTTCAGGGGAGGGTCAGGCCAGTAACCATCTAAAACAGCGATAACTTCTACATCGCCTGAGGCTTTTGCAAACAGGTCGTCGATTGTTTGAGGAAGGAAGCGTTCATTTCTGCTTGGAATTATGGCTGATACCTTACTCATACCTGATAGTCCCTCCATACCGAGTAGACAGGATACTGTACATCTTTCTCAATAGGGTCGGTATGCCGCCAACCATTATTAGCAAGAGTGTACCAGAGGATAGATTCGATGTTGGTGGCTGACCGATGCTGAAGCTCGAACTCAAGAAGCTCTTTTTGTCTTTCCCGATGTGGAAAGCTCTTAGTGCCATCGGGATTCGTTACGATTAACTCTGGAAGTTCAGTCTTACGCATCAATGAGGTCTCAGACAAAATCTGCGGTACATCGTATATTGCCTGGATGTCCCAACTAAATTTCAGCAGGTCGCGGTATCTCCTGATATCATCCACAACGGAGTAATACCATATGTATCCATGCCACGACCAATAATGCGATAACATCCCCGCGCTAATAGCGAACTTCAGGAAATCGAATACTCTATTCGGGTTAAGCAGACCGAATGAAGCTCCGGAGATGATTTTAACGGGTCTGTTTATTAGATAGTCGTAGACTACACGTACCATCGCACCGTACAGGTCTCCAGCCAGACCGAATCCACCAAAGTATTCGCTGTCATCTCCAGATTCGGACACTGAAAACTCTGGTTCATTCCATATTTCAAGACCGAATGGGGAAAATGCCATACACACCGCTTCGCAGAACTTTGCGAAGTCGATATAATGCTCAGGAGTAGGCGGCGAATTGCGTGCATGGGGAGGGATACTGTAGAAAGTAGGCGTTGTTTTAACGCCTATGATAAGTTGGTAGTTGTCTTTACCTAGCTTCGAATCAAGACCTGCAACAATATCAAATGCCCATTGCGGTAACGTGATTATTCCCTTCTGTTTCTCGCACTCATCCCAACGGAGAGGAAAGTGATAGACGCGCTTAGGTACTGCCCATTTCTCACGACCCGCTAGTGGGCCTTCCAGTTGAGCACCAAGGTAATAGAGAGTATCAGTATTCATTTTTAACCTCAAAAGTACGGGGGTACAGAACGATAGACAGGAAAGATATAAATCCCGAACTGGATCATGCTATTCAATTGAGTGGGAGCGACTGTTAAGTCGCTCCCGTGGTAAAGAACTTATTTAGAAGATGGGCCTTTTTGCGGTTCAGGGCGTGATGGCTGTACTTGATAACCGGGTTTCTTCCCGTCGGCCTCCCATACCAGTCGTTCTCTCCATTTGCTGACACCCATCAAACCGAGGGGTGTTTCAAGTCCGATACTGGCAATCCACGCACCGAGCATCACTGCCGCCCATTCGACCACAGCGGGAGATAACTCAGCGGGTATGATAACGCCAAAGCCGCGCAGGAACAGGAACACAAGACCAACAACAGCACCCCAAAACTTGCGGGAAAGGAAAATGCCGCGCCAGCCTCCCGGCCCTGGATCGATGGTCACGCTCAAGATATAACTTGAGATGATAATCGTGAAACCGATTGCGAGTTCCGTGTCGAGAACGAAATTCGGAAAGATGCTCTCGGATAACAGGACTATCAACCCGATAACCAAAGCCCAAAATCTTCGTGATGTCAAAATGCTTTTAATCATCGCTAACTCCTTTTCTGATTAGTTAATTTTACATCAAAATATAGAAGACGCAACCTAATTGCGCTGTAGTTTCGAGATAAGCTCATCTATCAGGATAGTTGCGGCACTGAGGGAGAGCCAGTAGATAATAAATGTGTGAATATTCGCAGGTTTTATCAACAACGCAGGAATCCAGCTTATCCACAGCGAGAAGCACCAAGTGCAGAGCAGGGCTTTAGCAAAAACGTTAGTTCCGTATGGGACGGATCGCTCGTCGTACCGAACCCCAACCCGCTTGCGAAACTTCGCAAGTATTTCTCCAGGGCCATCTTCGGCTGATAACAGGCTCGCGATTCGCCAACAGGCCAGTGAAGCAACCAGGAAGTCAAAAATTGACATCACCCAACCGATGGTCTTACACGGCTGGCACGCGGTCTATTGGCTTTAGGTTGCAATACCTGTTCGGCTGTTTCCTCAATCCGGATAGGAGGAGGAAGGTTGGCATGAACTACCACAGGCTCTCGTTCTTCTTCGGCTTCGGGTGTTGGAGCGGGAGCATCTTTCTTGTCGAACACCTCAACTGGAACAAACAGATGGGGAGCAAGAGCAATATCACGCCTATCGACCAGGAATCTAGCACCGCCGCCACGGAAACCATAGTCTAGCATGGTAGCACTTCCCACCACATGATGTTCGCCGATATTCGGGCTTTCGTACTGAATGAGAACCAAATCTTCGTCCACAATATCACTCCTCATCATATTAGCAGATGGAGGTACATAACTCCGGGTTACTTCTGGCATTGCATATTGGTTTTTTCCAGCACAGCTACATCCCACGGCAACCTCTTTGTCATACTTGGCTCGCATATATTTTACCAGATCGGCACTCGCTTCTCTCCCGATCTCACGTCGATTGCCAGAATAAAAGCGGTAGATAACCAGCCTTTCCGGAATACGTGTGAAGCACTGTCCGGTTCTGGCAATACGAATCTGATAATCCCAATCCTCCCATGACTTCATTTTTTCATCGAAACCACCGATGCGGTTGTGAAGCTCTTTAGGCAGGAGAACTGAAACCAGACTCCAGGTGTACATCTGGTGGTTTGGCTGGTCGATAGCAAGCTGGCAGTCATAGTTGAATGCTTTATGCCCGATAACCGCCAGTCCTGTTTTCTGGTCGTAGGATAGAAGGCGTGCTTCATCAGCGAGTTGCTGAGCGAGTTTCGGATCAATCACAGCCTTTCCTACATAATCGGAGTAAATAACATGCCCTGTCTCTTCCCATGCACTGTAGAAGGTATCCAAAGCACGCGGGTCGAGCCAGTCGTCCGCGTCAAGGAAGAACAGCAGGGGAGCGCGGGCTTGCTCTACGCCACGGTTGCGCGCCCACCCCGCGCCGTGAGAGAGGTAATGCTCGGAATAACGCGGATCAACCAGCCTGATATACGGGAATGTTCGCAGGATTTTTGTGGGGTCGTCGTTGTTGTCCCACACAACAATCACTTCCCACTTCCTGAAACGCTGCGCTTCCAGGCTGTCGAGAGCCGAAATAAGGATGTCGGCATGTCCTTCCCCAACAGGGATGATCACACTGACACGAGGCTCATCGTACTGAAACACCGGATGGCTGTACAGACCGGGAGTCGCAATGGACATAAACGGGGGGAAATCACCGTCTGTCCACGGATGCCAGGAGCGGTAATCAACCATCTTATGTTCTTTATTACCGCTTACTCTCCCACTTTGCCATGAGTATATAAAGAGTCCTGCATCAGTAACTTTCTTGGCGCGAAATCCATATGCCCCTGATCTCAGCCAGAACTCAGCGTCTTCCTCTCCAGCCCCTTCAGGAGCGTATCTCTGGCGTTGTCCTCCCAACCGCTCCCAAATCACACGGCGCGATACGTTGCAGGTCGGAATCTGGTTCTGTCCCTTAAGCTGTTCGTCATAATTGAACTCACCCGGCCACGGGGAAATACCCTCGCGCCCATCCGGAAGGATGTAATAAAGACCAGTATAGGTAATTGATATGGATAAGTCGTCCTCAAGTGCGGTTACACAGGCTTCGAGGAACTGCGGGGCGAGGGCGTCATCGGCATCCAAAGTGCATATGTACGGAGAATTTCCTGATTCCGCCGAGAATACTCCTCTATTTCTTGCCTCAGCCACTCCGGAATTGGGCTGATAGATGTAGTGGAATCTGGCGTCGTCCGCAATAGCCTGTTCAATAACTTCACGGCTGTTATCGGTACTGCCATCATCAACAATAACGCAAGCAAGATTATTAACAGTTTGCGCCTTGACTGAGTCGATTGCTCTTTTGATTTTATCTGCATAGTTGTAACAGGGTATGATCACGCTAACGATTGGTCTAGGTTGGTATGACGACATCCGCGCTCTCCTTGGATTTCATGTACATTTCTGGAGCAATATTTAAGGGTCTCTGTCCTTCCTTCCAGTAGAAAATTGTGTTCGTAAACACCTGCTCCAGCTTCATCATGGAGTTATCCCACGTCCATGATTTTACACATATTTTGCTGTTTTCCGAAAGAACATCCCTGTTCTCCAGGCAATATGCCAGTCCAGAGGCTAGGTCTTCGTAGTCGTTCGGCCTAGCCAAGTAGCCAGTCACGCCGTGCTTGATAAGCTCCGAATTGCCGCCGTGGTTAAAACCAAGGACAGGGACTCCACTCGCCATAGCCTCCAAAACACCGATCCCGAATGTTTCTTTGGTGGTAGACAGGTAGACCGCCGCTTGCTGGACTTTCTTCTTCATTGTGGCATGGGGCATCAATCCGATGTTGAGGATATTGGCTGGAGGGTCTTTGGGCAAGAATGTGCTGTGGAACTCAGTTGACCTGAACCGAATAGCAAGCTCGCGGATTGGCTCAGGTGTGCAGACATCCATATCCCGGTTCTTGTTCCACAGGACATAACCAGCATTTTTAAAGTTGTGCTCCCAATCCTGCCATACTATGCCGTGAGGGACAATGTATGGGTAGACGCGCACATCACGCGCTATAGTTTCTGCTACCCACTTGGAAGGGACGGTGATCGTGGTGGCTCGCCGAATCGATTCGATCACACTGGCGTTGGTCTTGTACTCCCAGGAGATAGACTCGTAGTCACCAGTCCAATATAATCCGTGAAGGATCGCACATATTGGCTTCTTCCTTGGGTATCGGCTGGATGTTCCCGCGTGTACTGCCAGCAGGTCGTATTGCCCCTCATCCTCAACCATGCAGTCGACGAACTCGATTCCATACTGCGATGAGTAGTTGTGGTAGGCTTCGCAAACGCGCTTGATGCCCGATTCTTCGGATTCAAAATTCAACATGCGTGGCAGCATTAATACTTTCATTTTAGTACCTCATAATCTTTCTGAGTGATTCACCGGACAGACCGATCACGGAGAACCTGCCGTCCAATATCCGGTCGGCAAGGTATCCAGGGAATCCATCAGGAGATTGATTGCTGGCAAATATGGTTACTGATTCCTGTCGGCAAGCCTGTTCATAACGCCTGTCCAGAAGTATGAACCGCCTTTCACTTCCGTATGGAGTCTCGCGCAACCTGTCAAGCTCGTCGATTGCCAGAACCTTCAGTCCAGACCACCAGTTCAGCTTGGCGGTATCAGGCTCGGTAGCGTTATCGGCAAATCCGCTTCTCAGGTCATCGATGACCTCAGCCATACGAACGTAGGACGAATCATATCCCATTCGGATCGCCTCGGCTATGGCTATCTTGAGAAGGTAAGTCTTGCCAATTCCGTAATCGCCATGCAGGAACACCCACCCGTAACCACGCTCGATGGCTGTCCACAAGGCTTCACTGGCAAGAGCTACATCATTTTTTTCAGACCTGATCTTCTCGAAACCAAGAGTCTCATACTCCATGCGGCTTATCCCATATCGGCTGGCACTAGGAAGCGACCAGCGGTCAACGTTGGGACACATGGTTACTTTCCCATCTTCACTGAGCCATCCTATCCCACCACACTCAGGGCAATCCGCTCGACACATTCCCAATTCTTTAGCCTTTCGTTCAGCGGCTTTCGCTTGGGCGGCAGCGATTTGCTCTGGTGTAAATGTGGGAACTTTCACGGGTATTCTGGCAAGCTCATCCTTAGTCAAGTTCATTGTGCCTCCTTCTCGGCTAACTCTTTCCTGTACTCTTCTCTGCGCTTCTTGTATTCTCCGTAATTGATCACTTCTCCCGGTGCATACCCAAGAGCATCACCTAAAAATTCAGGGACGTTCTGGCTGTACAGTTCCTTCTTTCTCCCATTTGAGTCACTTTCTGCCAATATCGATATGGCTACTTTCATAACAGAATGCGGCCCGGATATAACAAGACCATCATTCCGCATTTTATAGATGGCCTTCTTGATTATCTCAGGTGTTATTCCGCGCTCAATCATTTCGTTGGTTGTCTTCATGTAAAACAGATATTCACGGTCAATTGGCTTTATGCCAGTCGCCTCCCAAAAAGCAAACAGCAGATCGCCGTTTGCTTTTTTGTATCTCTTCAAAATCGGGTACTTTAACAAAACCGGATTAGTCTCAACGACTTCCGGTTTTTCTGGAATTTCCTTCTTTCCATTTTTCGCACGCGCGCCGTTAGGCGCA
>CAYGZE010000165.1:0-9677 GCA_964354185.1 uncultured Anaerolineales bacterium
TGGCGGCGCTCCGGTCGGAGCCGGGCGTTGGACACATCGCTCACGACGGCGGCCACCTGGCCGTCGGGAATCGGATAGACCTCCCCACCGTCGATGCCGATCGGGCCGTAGCTGTTCCGGCCGGGACCGCTAGTTGTGACGGCATAAACATACTTTCCTGTGGCAACCGCCGTGGGCTGTATCATGGGTCCGCTCGCTCCCTTACGCGGAAAGCGCCGACGGGACTCGCGCTTCCGCCCCCCTCGCCATGTGCTGTCGCGTTTCCCCGGGACGCCGCCGAGGGCCCGCGGCCGCTCTCGCACGGACCGCCGAAGGCGCCCCGCTAGTACTTGAACCTGAAACCGTTCTCGGCGCGAGGCGGCGCGGGCGGGGGCGGATCGCTCGGGACCTCCGCGGGCTCCCTCGCGGGCCTCGGTCCCGCCAGCCCGGCCAGGAGGTCGCGCTTCTCCGTGTCGATCTCGCGGAAGCGGTCCTCGATGACCTCGACGCGCCCCAGCGCGCTACGGCGCTCCTGGTTGCGCCGTTCCCGCTCCATTTCAAGGCAGGCGATCTTCAGAAAGACCTTGTGAGGACGGAACTTGTCCTCGCTCATCCCGCCCAGGGTCCGGATACTCTGCACGCCGCGGAGGGTTCTCTTGGGGGGCGCCATGGTTCTGCCTTCCCTTCCTACTGGGTCACGGGCTGGGCCTGGCGCACCGGTCGTTCCGGGGTGCGGCCGCAGACCTTCTGCACGACTTCCTCGATCTTCCGAGGCATGAGGGACTCGCCGGCCCGCGTCACCTTGGCGGTGTCCAGGCTGAGCACATCGCGGCAGACCCAGTGGAAGACGGGGTCGCCCGGCCGCGCGCGGGCCTCGCGGCGGGCCAGGATGCGTGCGATGGCGATGCAGGCGCGGACGGTGGGCCGGTGGTTGTTGACGCCGACGCTGCGCAGTTCCCGGACGACGTCGACGATCGTCTCGGCGTCGGCCCTCGCGATGGCCGACTTGGCCAGGGTGATGGCGATCTCCGTGTCGCGGTCCAGGTGGCGCAGGGGGATGGTGATGAGGCGGTCCATCAGGGCGTCCTGGGTCTTGTGCGTGCCGGCGTACTCCTCCGGGTTCGAGGTGAAGAGGGCCCGGAAGTCGGGGTGGACCTCCAGGTAGCCCTGGCCGGACTCGCGCAGTTTGGGCAGGTTGAGGATCCCCTCCGAGAGGATGCTCAGCAGGGCGTTGTTTGCCTCCGGCCGCGACCGGTTGAACTCGTCGTAGATCAGCGTGTACCCGTTCTGGCACGCCGTCGTCAGGCGGTTGTCCACCCAGAGACTTTGGAGTTCCTCCTGGGTCTTCGTGACGGAGTGGATGTAGTTGTCGACGAGCCTGGACCGGCGGTAGCCGGTGTCGCGGCCGACGAGGTCGGAACTGTTGAACTCGTCGTCGCCGTGGATGAGGACGACGGGGCGTCCGAGTTTCGCGGCCACGTGGAAGGCCAGGGTCGTCTTGCCGATGCCGGCGGGGCCGGCGAAGTGGACGGCGTACCCCGCCTCGGCATAGGCCAGGGCGTGGTCCGTCACTTCCTGGATGTAGTGGGTCTGGACAAACTCCTCGCTGGGCTCGGCCAGGATGCTGTCACGGTGGGTCTGGACCCTCAGGGCGGTCATCGTCGGGCTCTCGCTTTCTGTGTTCGCCATCGGGATGGCTTCCTTCCTGGGGCTGGATTTCCATGGCGTGGGACCGGCGCCGCGCCGACCGGGATCCGCGTCGTCGAAACCGGGGCCCTGCACCCGGTCGGGCCATCGGCGCCGCGCGCCGGCCGACCGGGGTCAGAGCCCGTGGGGACTGCCGGTCCGGCTCAGGCGCGCCTGCCCCTGCGGCTGGCGCCGTGCCGCGAGGCGCACCGGCCCTTGCGGGCCGCCTCACCGCCGCGCCAGGCGCGCCGCGCGCCTTGGAGGTCCGAGACGAACTCTCTCCGCAGGCTCGCGACGGCGCCCCGGATGCGGTTGACGGCCCTGTCCACGCCAACCAGGAACGCCGTGCAGTCGGCATGGGTCCGCCTGGCCATCTGAAGGTGCGAGGTGTGGAAGGTCCTAAGCATGGCGTTGACGCCGCGCTTCAGGTCCGCCGTGCCCCGCGTGAGGTCGTGCATGAGCGTCTGGCGCATCTGGTGGGAGGCGTCGATCTCGCCGCGCAAACGGCGCGTGTCCATCGTGAGCACACCCATGAGGATCTCCTTTCTCCTTTGTCTGCGATTCCGAATTCCAGGCTCCGCGGCCAGGGGGACACTGTGGGGGGGGCGATGCCCCCCTGGCAGCAGGAACCCTTTCGCGCTCCGCGCCTAGGCGGGAGTCGCGGCGGTGGCCGTCAGGCCGATCGCCTCGGCGTACTTGAGGTACGTCTCGACGGATGCGATGACGACGCGGGCCTCGATCGAGAGCAGCTCGATCCCGACCAGCGACACCTTCACCCAGGCATCGATCACGATGCCCTTGTCGAGAATGCGGTCCACCACCTCCGCCAGACTGCTGCTGTCCGTCGCCTTCTGTACCTGTGCCATCTGTGCTCTCCTCCATTGCTAGGGGTTCTGTTGACCACGCCCATCCGGCCGTTTCCACGGGTGCGAGCCTGACGTGAAGGCATCCATTCCCTCACCTCGGCGGACCGACGAGGGCCGCCGCTGCCGCCTCGGTTTCCGTGCCGCGAGGGCGGGCTGCCGCTCCCCGCGGGCGTCGGCGCCGGGGGCAGGCGCTCCGCCTGTGTCGCAGCAGATGTAGGGGGCAAACCCCATGCCAAGGGTCAGACAACTCTGGATTTCTCCAGAGGCCTGTTGCCAATGCCGGGAAAGCGGGTTCCCCGGCCGCGCCGGTCCGCCAGGGGCCCCCTGCGCCGCCAGTATCCCCTCGCCTCTATGGACGGGATTCCCTAGTAGTCCTTCACAATTGATGGTGTGAGTTGGTCGGACAGGCCGATCTCCTATGAGGCACCGACAGGTGCCGCAAGCGACAGAGGAGACCGGCATGAACAAGAAGTACGTGGTTCGGTTGACAAGTGAAGAACGCCAGACTCTCCAGCGATTGGTGAGCGTGGGCAAGGCGGCGGCTCGCAAGATTCTTCACGCCCGGATTCTGCTGCAGGCGGACCAGGGGCCGGCCGGGCCGGGATGGACCGATGCCCAGATCGCCGAGGCGCTCACGGTCCACTACCGCACGATTGCCGGGGTCCGGCACCGTCTGGTGGAACAGGGCCTGGAGGCCGCCTTGAATCGCAAGAAGCAGGCGCAGCCCTCGCGTCCACGCAAGCTCGACGGGAAGGCCGAGGCCCGTCTGATTGCGTTGCGGTGCGGGGCACCGCCCCAAGGACGGAGGCGCTGGACGCTCCACTTGCTGGCTGACCGGTTGGTGGAGTTGAAAGTCGTGGACAGTCTTTCGTACGAGACCGTCCGGCGGACGCTCAAAAAAACGAGTTGAAGCCGCACCTGCGGCAGTGCTGGTGCATCCCGCCGGAGCACAGTGCGGAGTTCGTCGCCGCGGTGGGAGACGTGCTGGACGCGTATTGCCGGCCGTACGATCCCGCTCGGCCGGTGGTCTGTAGGGACGAGACGTGCAAGCAATTGGTGGCACAGGTGCGTCCGGCGATTCCCGCCGCACCAAGTCGGCCCGAGCGTTACGACGTGGAGTACGAGCGGTGTGGGGTGGCGGAAGTGTTCCTCTTTACCGAGCCGCTGGGGGGGTGGCGACGGACGGCCGTGACGGAACACCGGGCGCGGGTGGATTGGGCCTGGCAGATGCGGCGTCTGCTGGAAGAGGACTATCCGGAGGCCGAGGTGGTGGTCGTGGTGATGGACAACCTCAACACGCACGGGCCGGCGTCGCTCTACGAGGCGTTCGAGCCGGCCGAGGCCCGGCGGCTGGCGCAGCGGCTGGAGATTCACTATACGCCCAAGCATGGAAGCCGGCTGAACATCGCCGAGATCGAACTGGGCGTGCTGTCACGCCAGTGCTTGGATCGGCGGATGGACCGAATCGAGACCGTCCAGGCGGAATGCTCCGTCTGGGACCAACAGCGAAACGGGCAGCAAAAAGGCGTCGACTGGCGATTCACGACCACCGACGCCCGCATCAAACTCAAGCGGCTGTACCCACAAATTCAATTGTGAAGGACTACTAGGGGGGGCGGCCCCCCTGGGCGGGAGCGGCCGACGCCTGGCAGCCGACGAAGTTGTACGGCGGCCAGGGACCCGTCAGGAGTGCCTTGGCGCCGGTCTCGCGTTCCAGTCGCCGGAACGCCTCCCGGAAGGCCCCGACGTTTTCGCGGCGGACGAGGAAGAAGAGCGAGAGGAGCCGGCCCTCGACTGCGGTCGAGCGTTCCTCGCGGCACTTGACGGCGAGGCGCTCGAGCGCGCCGCGGGCGGCGGCCGCCACCTCATCGTCCTCTCGGGCGACATAGCAGGCCCGGCGGCCTTCCAGGTACGCCCTGCCAGCACCGCCGCGTGCCGCGCGGACTGGCGGAGCGCCCGCTGGCCCGGGCGCCTCCTCGAGGAAGATGCGAAGGCCCATCTCCTCGCACCCCTGCACGTCCTCCAGGGCCTGAAGGAACTCCGCGCGGCGTCTCCGCAGGAGGTCGCGGACCTGCTCCCGGCCTTCCAGGAACTGCCCGTAGCGCAGCGGCAGCACGGCGGTCGCCCGATGGAGCGCATCGACGGCCCGCGCGTAGGCCGTCGCGCAGGACACGGTCGGCGCGGCACAGGAGGCGGGCACGACGGAGCACGCTGCCGCCAGGCCGCCCTCGACCACCAGAAAGACAGCGGCCCCCTCGATGCCTGCCGGCAGGGCGCACCGCAGGGGCCGGACCTCACGCAGAACGCAATACACCAAGTGCTTCATCTTGGCTCTTGTGCAGAGGCGGGCAGAAGTTGTAGGGCGGCCACGGACCGGAAAGGTCCAGGCTCAGCCCCTGCTCGGCATAGGCGGCGCCGACCGCCTCGACCTGCTTGCGGAACCCGTCGACTCCGCTGCGCAGGAGCAGGTAGGCGGCGTGGAGGATCATCTCGGTGTCGCGGCCGACGGAGTCCGCGGGCTGGAGCCTGAGGGGACACGCGTCCACCGCGTGCGGCGCGAGCAGCGCCTGGACCTCGGCGGCGACGCGCCGCCGCCACAGCCGCACGGCTTCCTCCGCCTTCGCCTCCAGCCGCTTCTGCTGAAAGTAGCGGGTGCCGGGAAGATCGGACAGTTGCCGGTGCTGCTCGGCGAGGGCGAGGTCGGAGTCCATCAGCCGCTGCCGCGCGCGGCCGGGGTCGACGAAGCCCTTGAGGGCCCATTCCTCCTTGTCGGACAGCCGGTCGAGGATGCGGCCGACCTCCGTGCCCTTCTCGGCCAGGAACTTCTCCAGAGCCTTCCCCGAGGAGAACACCGTTCCGAACCTGACGGGCAGGACGGGCGCCGCCCGCATCACCTCCTCGACAACCCGCTGGTGCCGGCAGGCCCGGGGGATGACCCACTCGGGGTCCTGGGTGTTGGCCGGGGCGACATCGCCGGCGAATTCGCGGAGCGGAACTGTGCTGAAGACGGCGGCCACGCCGCCGGCCTCCAGCAGGGCGACTTTGCTGCGCTCAGCGACGCCCGCGGTCTGGACCTCCCGGAGGGCGCCGCGGCAGGTGAAGCAGTACAGGTACGCTCCCACCGCGTCCATAGGCGTGTCTCCGCATCGGGGGCCGGTGCCGGCGGCCCTACTGGACCTGCTGGTTGGCGCGGACCCGGGCCAGGGCCTGTTCAACGTGCGCGCGGGTGACCAGGACCTTGTCGTCGGCGCCCCGCTCTCCGGCCTTCTCGATGGTCTGCCGAAGGGCTTCCATGGATGCCCCTCGACACACCGCCTGGATGTCGGCGCCCGTGAAGCCGTCCGTCTCGTCCGCCAGGTCTTTGACCCGGACGTCCGCGGCCACGGACTTGCCGCGGAAGCCGATCTCGAAGATCTCCCTGCGTCCCTCGAGGTTCGGCGAGGGGACCTCGAGGAGGAGGTCGAACCGCCCGGGCCGCAGGAGGGCGGGGTCCACGATGTCGATGCGGTTCGTGGCCCCGAGGATGAGGACGTTGCTCAGTTCCTCGATGCCGTCCAGTTCGGCCAGGAACTGGCTGACCACCCGCTCGGACACGTGCGAGTCGCCGACGCCCGAGCCGCGGGCCGGAACGATGGCGTCGATCTCGTCGAAGAAGACGATGCAGGGCGCGGCCTGCTTGGCTTTGCGGAAGACCTCGTGGACCGCCTTCTCCGACTCGCCGACGTACATGGACAGCAGCGCCGCCCCCTTGACGGAGATGAAGTTGACCTCCGTCTGGCTGGCGGCGGCCTTGGCGAGCAGCGTCTTGCCGCAGCCCGGCGGCCCCGAGAGCAGCACGCCCTTGGGCGGCTTGACGGCGGCCTGACGGAACAGGTCCGCGTACTTGAGGGGCCACTCGACGGCCTCCACCAGTTGGCGCTTGACGTCGGCCAGGCCGCCGACCTCGTCCCAGCGGACCTCCGGGACCTCGACGAAGACCTCGCGGATGGCCGAGGGCTCGACCTCGCGCAGGGCATCCAGGAAGTCCTGCATGTGGACCTCCAGGCGGGCCAGCGCCTTGTAGGGGATCTCGGCGGAGGCGAAGTCGATCTCCGGCATGATGCGCCGCAGGCAGATCATGGCGGCCTCGCGCCCGAAGGCCTCGAGGTCCGCCCCGACGAAGCCGTGGGTGATGGCGCTGAGGCGGTCGAGGTCCACGTCCTCGGCCAGCGGCATGCCGCGCGTGTGGATCTCCAGGATCTCCCGCCGCCCGTTGCGGTCCGGGATCGAGATGGAGATCTCGCGGTCGAAACGCCCCGGCCGCCGCAGGGCCGGGTCGAGGGCGTTCGGGATGTTCGTGGCGGCGATCACGATCACGTTCTGGCGCTGGTTCAGGCCGTCCATCAGCGCCAGCAGTTGCGCCACGACGCGTTTCTCGACGTCGCCGACGACCTTCTCGCGGCGGGGGGCAATGGCGTCGATCTCGTCCAGGAAGATGATGCTGGGGGCGCGGCGGGCGGCCTCGTCGAAGATCTTCCGGAGGTTGGCCTCGCTCTCGCCGTAGAACTTGTGGATGATCTCCGGACCGTTGACCGCGAAGAAGTTCGCCTCGGTCTCGTGGGCCACGGCGCGGGCGATCAGTGTCTTCCCGCAGCCCGGCGGCCCGTGCAGCAGCACGCCCTTCGGCGCGTCGATGCCGAGCCGCTCGAACACCTGGGGATACCGCAGCGGCAGTTCGATGATCTCGCGAATCCGCTGGATCTCACGCTTCAGGCCGCCCACGTCCTCGTACGAGATCGGCCGCGCCTTCTCCCGCTCGTCCGACCGCTTGACCTCCAGCGCCGTCGTGGGGTTGATTGTGACGGGCCCCGAGGGCCCCGTGCTGATGACCCGGAAGTCAGCCGCGCGCGTCCCGAAGAGCATCGCCCGAATGCGGTCGCCCTGGACGACCGGCAGGCCGTCCAGTTGGCCGCCGATGTACGCCAGGTCCCTGTCGCTCAGCACCGTCCCGATGGCGGAAAGGACCACGCGGGCGGCGGGGCGTGCGGCGACCCGGCGCACCTCGACCATCTGGTCCAGCGCCGTCCCCGCGTTCTCTCGGGCCACGCCGTCGATCTGGAGCCGCGACTGACCGCGCGAGTCCTTGTAGGCCGGCATGACCTTGCCGACCGTCGGCCGCTTTCCGGCGATCCCGACGATGTCGCCGACCTCGACCCCCAGTTTCGCCATGTCGGCGGGGTCCATGCGCGCCAGGCCGCGCCCGACGTCCTTGGCCAGCGCTTCGGCGACCCGCAGTTTCAGCCCCGTTTCGACGGCCTCCGGCATGGCGCGGCCCTCGCTCGCCTCACTTGGTCAACGTCACCCTAAGAATGCCGTTGTGGCAGGTGTGACTCATCTGCCCGGGCGTGAAGGAGCGGGGCAGGAGCACCTCCTTGTGGTATTTCTTGTCGCCCTGGGTGGCGGAGAGGGTCAGGATGTCGTCCTTGAGTTCGATCCGGAAGTCCTTCTCGCCGATGCCCGGCATCTCGGCCACCACCAGGACGTGATCGTCCTCGTCGAAGACGTCTACCATCGGCTCTCGCACCTCCTGGACGACGGGGCGGCCGGTCTCCTTGTCCTTGCGGACGTTGCCGAAGGGCTCGATGTGGATGCCCTCGTCGCCCAGCCCGACCTTGACGTTGAACCCGAAGATGCCGCGAAGCCGGTCGTCCGAGCCGCGGATCTCCCCCTCCTTGTGGAGTTCCTCGCCCCGTTCCGCCAGTTCGCCGAGTTTCTCGATGAAGGAGCCCAGTCCGCCCAGAAGCCCGCCCAGCCCCATGACCGCCTCCTCCCTTACGACCTTCTTGCGCCGGCCTGTCCCTTTCGCCATGAGCGTTCTCCCTTTCGAGCCTGTCTGGCCAGGCCGTCCCGGCTTCGACCGGCCGCAAACCCGGCCTCGGCCCGAAGAAGGGCCTGCCGAGACAGGCACTTAGCCCGTGTAGAGACCGTAGTCCCTGACCTTTTTGTGGATGGTCTTGTAGTCGATGCGGAGCAGCCGCGCCGCCTCCGCCTTGTTTCCGCTCGTCTGCGTGAGCACCTGGGCGAGGATCTGCCGCTCCATACGTTCGACGGCGCGGCGGACCATCTCTTTGAAGGGGACGCTGCCATCGAAGCCCTCGGGGAGGTCGCCCACCCTGAGGCCGCCGCTGTCGGGCGGCGGGTCCGAGAAGGCCAGGTGCAGCGGCTCGATTTCGGTGTCGGCCAAGAGCACCCCGCGCCGGACGACGTTGCGCAGTTCCCGCACGTTCCCCGGCCACCGATAGCCCAGGAGCATCTGGATGGCCGCGTCCGAGAACCCGAGGACCCTCTTCTTGAGTTCCCGGTTCGTGAGTTCAAGAAACCGGTTCGCCAGGGCGACGATGTCGCTGCGGCGCTCTCGCAGGGGCGGCACGACGATGCCGAACTCGTTCAACCGGTGATAGAGGTCGCGGCGGAAGGCGCCCGCGCGGACCAGCGGCGCCAGAGGTTGATTGGTGGCCACGATGATCCGGATGTCGGCCGCCAGGGCCCGCGTCCCCCCGATCCGCCAGACCTGCCTGTCTTGGAGGGCCCTGAGCAACTTCGGCTGCACGTGCAGCGGCAGGTTCGAGATCTCATCAAGGAACAGCGTGCCGCCGGAGGCCACCTCGAACTTGCCCGCCCGGCACCGGTCGGCCCCCGTGAACGAGCCCTTCTCGTGCCCGAACAACTCGCCCTCGACCAACGACTGCGGGATCGAACCGCAGTCCACCGGGACGAACGGCCCGCCGGCGCGCGGGCTTAGCCGGTGGATCGTCCGCGCCACGACCTCCTTGCCGGAACCGGTCTCCCCGGTGATGAGCACCGTGAAGTCCGTCGGGGCCACCCGCTCGATCTCCCCAAAGACCCGGCGCATCTGGTCGCTCGGCCCGATCGCTTCCTGGGTCAAGTTCCCCGACTCCACACAGGCGGAGGTCTCCTTCTCCTGTTGCACCTCGTGACTGCTCGTTGACCCCATAGGAGCCCTCTCTAATCCCTCACGGAGACTGACATGGGTGAAGGCCGGCCGCGACGGGAGGCGGTGCGGAAAGGAACCCTGCGGAAAGCGGAGGATTGGCGCTGGAGAGGGAGCCTGGGGAGAGACCCGTGGTGGGGGGTCCGACGGGCATG
>CAYGZE010000166.1:0-9671 GCA_964354185.1 uncultured Anaerolineales bacterium
CGCCGGCGCGCTCGTCCTCTGCGCCGCCGCCCGCGCGCCGGCGTGCCGCGCCGCCCCGCCGGCCGCGCCCGCGGCGGCGCCGGCCGACGCGCCTCCACCGCCCGTGGCCGCGCGGGCCGAGGCCCCCGTCATCAAGGACGCCGCCCGCCGCATCGTCGCCCAGCCGCGCTTCGCCGAGCGCTGGTCCTTCTGGGAGTGGCTGGCCGAGAAACTCGGCGACTGGTCCTGGCCGGAGTTCCACCTGGGGTGGGCGCCCGGCTGGGGCGGCGTCCTGCTGTGGGCTCTGGTGATTTGGTGCGTGCTGACGCTGGTGGCGATCCTGGCCCACTTCGCGTGGACGGTCCTCGCACTCGTGCGCGGCCGGCGCGGGGGGGTCGGCCCGGCCGGCGGCGGCCTGCCGCGGTTCGCGTACCTGGCGGCCCGGTCGGCCGAGGAACTCGACGCCCTGCGGGCCCGGCTGGCGGCCGAGGGCGCGTTCCGCGAGGCCATCGGCGTCATGATGGTGGCGCTCCTCAAGCGCCTCGACGCCGGCCGCGTCGTCCGCTTCCACGAGAGCAAGACCAACGGCGACTACGTCCGCGAGTTTGCCGACGGACGCGGGGGACGCGACCCCTTCCGCGCCTTCGTCCGCGCGTTCGACGGGACGATCTACCGCGGCGCGCCCTGCGGCCGCGACACGTACGACCGGTTCAGCGGCCTGTTCGAGGCATGTGTGGCCCATGTCCGCTAAGCGCCACGCGACCGACGCCGTCATCCTGGCCGCGCTCGGCGCGGTCTTCGCGGGCGCCGTCGTCCTCCTGGCCCTCTGGGGCGTCCTCCGCCAGGAAGACCCCGAGCAGCAGCGGGTCCGCACGACCTACTCGACCCACCGCGAGGGGACGATGGCCTGGTACCTCCTCCTGGACGGGTTGGGGTACGCGGTGCGGCGGGCCGAGCGGCCGCTCCTCGAGGACGCCCTGGCCGAGGCCGACGTCCTCTTCGTGGTCGATCCGATCTACCCCATCGGCGGCGCGGAGGTCGAGGCCCTCGACCCCTGGATCCGGGCCGGGGGCGTCCTGGTCTGCGCCGGCGACAGCGCGGCGCTGCCCTGGGACCTCCACCGCATGGGTCCGCGGCACCGGGCGTCCACGTCGCGCTACGTGTGGGCGAGAAGGCCGGAGGCCGCCACCGTCGTCGTGAGCAAGCGCGACGGGCCCCTGACGCGCGACGTGTCCACGCTCTGGTTCTGGACGGACGAGACGATCGACCGGCCCGGATTCGACCCGGACGCCGAAGACGGCGGCGCCCTCGAGAAGGAGCCGCAGGAGGAGGGCGCGAAGGGCGCGGGCGCCGCCGAGGGCCAAGGCGCAGGCGCCGCGGCCGACGCGGCCGACGGCCCCGTCGAGGTGCTCCTGTACGACGCCGCCCCGTCGAGCGACCGGATGGCGCGGATCGCGACGCGGGCGCGCGGCAAGGGCCGCGTCATTTTTCTGGCGGACAGTTCCTTCCTGGCGAACGGGCGGCTGGGCCGCGAGGACAACGCCGTCCTGGCGGTGAACCTGGCCCACTACGCCGTCGCGTGCGCGCGGGGCCAGCGCGTCGCCGTCGACGAGTACCACTTCGGCTTCGGCACGCGCGAGAGCGGCTGGGGCCTCATGTCGCGGATGCTCCTCGTGACGGGCCCGGGCTGGGCGGTGCTGGCGCTGACGGCGGCGGGCCTCCTGTACCTGGTGTACCGCGGCCGGCGGTTCGGGACGCGGCGGACGCCGGCGCCCGCGCGCCGCCGGTCGAAACTCGAGTACGTCCACGCCGTCGGGGCGACCTACCGGGCGGCGGGGGCCCACCGGCTGACGCTGAGCCTGATCTTCCAGTGGTTCCGGCGTCGCGCGGCCGAGCGGGCGGCCGTCCCGCCCTCGGCGTCGGTCGAGGAGATCGCCCGGGGCCTCGCCCGCCGCACGGGCCGGCCGGCCGCGCGGTACGAGCGCGTCCTCGACGAATGCGAGAAGACCGCGGCCGGGAGCGAGCGCATCTCGGCCCACCGGATGACCGTCCTCCTGGGTCGCCTCGCGGACATGGAATCGGAGGTCCTGCATGAACATTGAAGAGTCGGCCGGCGCGGCCGCACGCCTGCTCGGGGAACTGCGCAAGGTGATCGTCGGCCAGGACGAGGCCGTCGAACAGATGGTCGTGGCGACCCTCGCGGGGGGCCACGCCCTCGTGGAAGGGGTGCCCGGGACGGCCAAGACGCTGATGGCGCGGGCGCTGGCCCACGTCTCGGGGGTGGCGTTCCGGCGGATCCAGTTCACGCCCGACCTGATGCCGTCGGATATCATCGGTGTCAATATCTACAATACCGCGACGGGGACGTTCGTCTTCCGGCCCGGCCCGATCTTCGCCGACGTGATCCTGGCGGACGAGATCAACCGCGCCCCCGCCAAGACCCAGTCGGCCCTGCTGGAGGCCATGGAGGAGCGCCAGGCCACCGTCGACGGCGTGCCGCACGCCATGTCGCCGGTCTTCAGCGTCTTCGCCACGCAGAACCCCGTCGAGTTCGAGGGCACCTACCCCCTGCCCGAGGCCCAGGTCGACCGCTTCATGCTGAAGATCCTTGTCGGCTACCCGCCCGAGGACCAGGAGGCGGCGATCCTCGACAAGGTCGAGGCGGGCTTCGACGCAACCGACCTGGCGACCGCCCGCCTGACGGCGGTCCTGGACGGCGCGTCGCTGGCGGCCCTGCGGGCCTCGGTGCGGAAGGTCCGCGCCGAGGAGATGGTCCGCCGCTACGTGACCCAGATCGTCCGCGCGACGCGGGTGATGCCCCAGGTGTCGCTCGGCGCCAGCCCGCGCGCGGCCGTGATGCTGATGCTGGCGTCGAAGGCGCGGGCCGTCCTCGACGGCCGCGACTTCGTCACGCCGGACGACGTCAAGGCGATGGCCCCGCCGACGCTCCGGCACCGGATGCTGCTGGCGCCGGAGTTCGAGGTTGAGGGGCGGACCGCCGACGACTGCCTCCGCGAACTCCTCGTCGGGATCAAGGTGCCGAGGTAGCCGATGCTGCCGAGCCCGCGCCTGGTCATCCTGGTGGCCGCGGCGGCGCCGCTCCTGGTGGGGGCGGCGGTGTTCCCGCCGCTCGCCGTCGCGGCGCTCCTGTACGGCGCGGCCCTCGCGCTGTACGTCCTCTTCGACGCCCTGGTCCTGCCGCGCAAGGCCGACATCCGAGTGGTGCGGCACGTGCCGGAGCGCGTGAGCCTGGGCGTGCCGACGCGGATCGGGCTGGAGGTCACCAACGGCGGCCGCCGGCCCGTCGAGATCCGCGTGGCCGAGGACCTGCCGGAGGGCCTCGAGACCGACCCGCCGCACGTCGCCGGCCTGTTCGAGGCGGGGGCGACGGGGACGCTCGAGTACCGGCTGACCGCGCGCCAGCGGGGCCGGTACCGCCTGGGCGCGGTGGACGTGCGCGTTCTGCCGCGCCTCTCCCTCGTCTACCGGCAGTTCCGCGTCCCGCTCGAGGCCGACGTCCACGTCTTCCCAAACCTGGTGAACCTGAAGCGGTACGAGTTGCTCCTGCGCCGCGGCGCGACGCACGAGCAGGGGATCGCGCGGCGGCGGCAGATCGGCCAGGGGAGCGAGTTCGAGAGCCTGCGCCCCTACGTCGCGGGCGACGCCATGGCCCGCGTCGACTGGAAGGCGACGGCCAAGCGGTCGCGCCTGACCGTGAAGAACTTCGAGCCCGAGCGCGAGCAGAGCGTCCTGGTGGCGATCGACGTCGGGCGGGCCACCGCCGGCGAGTTCGAGGGCCTCAGCCGCCTCGACTACTTCGTCAACGCCGCCCTGATGCTGGCCTACGCCGCCCTCCGCCAGGGCGACTGGTTCAGCCTCGTCGCCTTCAGCGACCGGATCGAGAGTTACCTGCCGCCGGTGCGGCACCTGAAGAACATCGACCGGGTGGCCCGGGCGCTGTACGCGCTGGAGGCGCGGCGGACCGAGTCGGACTACGGGGCGGCGTGCCGCTTCCTCGGCCTGAAGAACCGCAAGCGCAGCCTCATCTGCCTGATGACGGACCTGCTGGACCGCGACGCCAGCGCCGTGATCATCGGCCACATGGCCCGCTTCGCGCGGTACCACCTGCCGCTGGCCGTCACGCTGGCCGACCCGCCGCTGCGGGCGCTGGCCCGCGAGCCCCTGGCCCGCCGCGGCGACCCGTACGCCAAGGCGCTCGCCCTGGACGTCCTGACGGCCCGCGACGAGGCGCTCGCGGCGATGCGGCGGCACGGCGTGTCGGTCCTGGACGTCGAGCCCAGCGCCCTGACGCCCGACCTCATCAACCGGTACCTCCTCATCAAGTCCGCCGGACGCCTGTAGGGCCGCCCGCGGCCGGCCGGGCCCGGCGGCTGTTGAACGCCTTCAGCACCTCGAACCACAGGACGCTCAGGACGCCCGCCCCCAGGCAGATGGCCACCTCGACGGCCGCCAGCGCGGTGAACCGGAACGCCCCGCGCACGACCGGCACGTAGAGCGCCGCCCCCAGGAACACGACCGCGCCCCCCAGCACCCACCAGAGCGCCCGGTTCGGCGCCCGCATCGTCGCCAGGATGGTCCCGGTCCAGGAGCGGTTGGTCAGGATGAGGCCCAGGTTCGCCACCACCAGCGTCGTGAAGGTCATGGCGCGGGCATCGTCGCCCAGGTGGCCGAGGCGCCGCGCGACGACGAACACGGCCAGGGCGATCGCCAGGACGCTGGCCCCCTGGAGGAGGCTGAGCGAGATCGACCGCAGGCCGTACAGCCGCACCGCGGGATCCCGCGGCGGGCGGCTCATGACGTCGCGCTCGGCCGGCTCGGCCTCGAAGACCACGGAGCAGGCGGGGTCGATGATAAGTTCCAGGAACACGATGTGGATGGGAAGCAGGATGAGCGGCCAGTCGGTGAAGAAGACCGGGACGAGCGACAGCCCCGCGATGGGCACGTGGACGGCGAAGACGTAGGCGATGGCCTTCTTGATGTTGTCGAAGATCCGCCGCCCGAGCCGCACGGCCTGGACGATGGACGAGAAGTCGTCGTCCAGCAGGACGAGGTCCGCGGCCTCGCGGGCGACGTCGCTGCCGCGCCCGCCCATGGCGATGCCGATGTGGGCCGACTTGAGGGCGGGGGCGTCGTTGACGCCGTCGCCCGTCATGGCCACCACCTCGCGGTTGGCCTTCAGGGCGTTGACGATCCGCAGTTTCTGCTCCGGCACGACGCGGGCGAAGACGTTGACGCGGCGGAGGCGGTCCGCCAGCGCCTCGTCGCTCAAGAGGTCCAGTTCTGGGCCCGTCAGGACCTCGTCCGGGTCGCGCAGGCCGATCCCCCGCGCGATGTTCCGGGCCGTCGCCGGGTAGTCGCCCGTGATCATCACCACCCGGATGCCCGCCCGGTAGCATTCCTGGATGGCGGCGGGCACCGTCGGCCGGATGGGGTCGGCCATCCCCACCAGGCCCAGGAACTCGAAGTGGAAGTCGTGCTGCACGTCCGGCAGCCCCGGCTGGTGGGCGTGGCCCTTGGCCACGCCGAGGACGCGGAGGCCGTCGTCGGCCATGGCGGCCACGTGCCGCGCGAGTTCGGCCATCTGGCGCTCGTCGAAGTGGCACAGGTCGCCGACGGCCTCCGGCGCCCCCTTGCCCGCCACGATGAAGTCGTCCCCGTCGGGCAGTTTCCACACGTGCGACAGCGCCAGCAGCGCCGGCGACAGCGGATACTCGTGGACAAGCGACCAGGTGTGGTGCAGGTGCTCCGTGCGGACGAGGTACCGGTCGCCCAGGGCGTTCAGGGCCTTGTCCATCGGGTCGAACGGGTCGCGCTTGCTGGCCAGGATGCCGAACTCGAGGATCTCGTGGAACCGCTCGGGCAGCCGCGTGACCGCCGGGTCGTCGGCGTTGAAGACCCCGCCGTGGGCGAACAGGCGGCTGATGGACATGCGGTTCAGCGTGAGCGTGCCCGTCTTGTCCACGCACAGGACGGTGGCGGCGCCGAGGGTCTCGACGGCCGGGACGCGCCGCGTCAGGACGTTGCTCTGGGCGATCCGCCAAGCCCCCAGCGCCAGGAAGATCGTCAGCACCACCGGGAACTCCTCGGGCAGGGTGGCCATGGCCATCGCGATGCCCGCCAGGAAGCCCTCCTTCCACACCGGCGCCGTGTTGCCGCGCGTCACCCCGTAGATGACCACGACGATGGCGCACAGCGACAGGCCGATCCAGGCGAACTGGCGGACCAGCCGCCCGGTCTCCTTCTGGAGGGGCGTCGCCTCGGGCACGATGGTGCGGAGGGCCTTGCCGATCTTGCCCATCTCGGTCGCCGCGCCGGTCACCAGGACCTCGGCTACGCCCTGTCCCTGGGTGACGAGGGTGCCGGAGAAGACGAAGGGCAGGTCGTCGCCGCCGGGCCGGGCCGGGCGGGGTGCGGCGTCGGCGGACGCGGCCTTGCGGACGGGCACCGACTCGCCCGTCAGGAGCGACTCGTCGGCCGAGAGGTTGAGAGCCTGGCGCACGACGGCGTCGGCCGGCACGCGGTCGCCCTCGGCCAGGAGGACGAGGTCGCCGCGCACCACCTCGCGGCCGGCGATGCGGCGGCGCCGGCCGTCGCGGACCACCAGGGCCCGCGGGCTCGACAGGTCGCGCAGGGCCTCCAGCGCCCGCTCCGTCCGGCGCTCCTGGTAGATCGTGATCCCCATCACGACCAGCACGAACCCCAGGAGCATGGAGGCGTCGGCGACCGCGCCGGTCAGAAGGTAGAGGGTCCCGCAGGCCACCAGGAGGATGAACATCGGCTCGCGGACGACACTGAGCGCGATCGCCAGGACGCTGCGCCGCCGCCCGGCGGGCAGTTCGTTGTAGCCTTCCTGGGCCAGGCGCCGGGCCGCCTCGGCTTCCGTGAGGCCTGTCAAACGGTCGACATCGAAGGCGTGTGCCACGGGCCTGCTCCCTAGGCCGGCGGTCCCGGTTCTGCCGGTGGCGACCGTTGCGGGGGAGATCCCCCGGGGTCCCGTGGCTTTGCGATGCGACCTGAACCTGCGGACGAAACCTGTCGGGCGGGCCTCCGCGTGCCGCGCCCGGCGGTAGGCGTCAACCTCCCTGCCGCGCGTTCCCCCTGCCCTCTACCATAGGGCATCGCGCGGCGGTTTGCAAGCGCTGGGCGGCTGCGCGCGCCGAGAAAAAACCGGCGTCCGCCGCCGCCGGGCGGTATGCTGGCGGCCTCGGCCCTGCGCGGGGAAAGGCGTACGTGTTTGGCGACGCCGTCAGCCGGGTGCCACGGGTTGCTGGCAACCCGTGCCATGTGGACGGGCACCGACTTCGGAGCGCACGGCTTGCCTGGGCGGGCCGTGGCACACGCGGGGTCGCCAAACACGTACAAGAAAGGAAGCGGTCCGTGGCCCATCGCATCGGCGCGCCCGCACTGGCGGTCCTCGTCTCGGCCCTGGCGGTCCTGGGCCCGCCCGCGTCGCGCCCGGCCCGCGCGGCCGGCGGGCTGGACGACTTCCATGCCCTCTGGACCCGCGACGCGGGCGCCGGCCGCGCCACACTCGACCCGGACGCCGCGCGCGAGGCCGGCCGGCCCGCCATCCGCATCGACCACACGGGCCCGCGCGACTGGAGCCTGACCAGCCGCGAGCGCGCGGCCGTCGAGCCCGGCGACCTCTTCACGCTCGAGGCCTGGGTCAAGGTCGAAGGCGAGGGCTCGGCAACCCTGTGCGTCGTCCCGTACGACGCGGGCGGCAAGGTCCTCGAGTGGGTCTACGCGGGGCGGACGGCGCGGCAGACGGGCGGGTGGCGGCTCTTGCGCGCGCGGTTCGCCGTCCCGCACGGCGCCGCCGCCATCGTGCCGCGCCTCATCGGCGACGGCCCGGCCACCGCCTGGCTCGACGCCTTCGCCCTCAGGAAGGAGGGGAACGTGAGCACGCTCCGCAAGCGCGAGGTGCCGGCCGAACTGGCGGTGACCAGCGCGGCCCTCCGCGTCGCCTTCCGCACGGCCGACGCGACGCTGGCCGTCACCGACCGGCGGACCGGCCGGACCTGGACGCAGAAGGCCCGGGCCCCGGACGCCGTCGTCACTGACGCGCGGGCCGACGCCGGGCGGATCGACGCGACGCTCCTCCATGCCCCCTCGGGGACGGACGTGCGGATGACGGTCGCCCTCGACGGCGACCGGCCCGAGTGCACCGTAACGCTGGCCGCCGAGGGCGACCTCGCGGCGCCCCTCGCCCTGCCCGCCCCGTTTGTGACGGACCCGGGCACGTATCTCGTCGTGCCGATGAACGAGGGCATCTCGTACCCCGTGGACGATGCGTCGATCGAGCCGATGCAACTCGTGGCGTACGGCGGCCACGGCATCTGCATGCCCTTCTGGGGCGCTACCGACGGCGAGCCCGGCCACATGGCCATCCTCGAGACGCCTGACGACGCCCGCATCCGCATCGACCGCGTGGACGGGCGGCTGTGCATCGCACCCGCCTGGGAAGCCCAGAAGGGACGCTTCGGGTACCCGCGGCGGCTGCGCTACGTCTTCCTGGACCGCGGCGGCCACGTGGCCATGTGCAAGCGGTACCGGGCCTACGCCCGGGCGGCCGGGCTCCTCAAGACTCTCGACCAGAAGCGCCGCGAGAACCCGAACGTCGACCTGCTCGTGGGCGCGGTCAACGTGTGGTGCTGGGACCGCGGCGCACCGGCCCTCGTCAAGGAGATGCAGGAGGCGGGGATCGAGCGGATCCTCTGGAGCGACCGCGGGTCGCCCGAGGACCTGCGGGCGATGAACGCGATGCCCGGCGTCCTCACCAGCCGCTACGACATCTACCAGGACGTGATGAACCCGGAGAACTTCCCCCTGCTGCCGGGCATCCACCCCGACTGGACGACCGAGGCGTGGCCGAAGGACCTCATGCTCGGCCCGGGCGGCGAGTGGGTCCGCGGCTGGGAGGTCGATACGAAGGACGGCCGCCGCGTGCCGTGCGGCGTCCTGTGCGACGCGCGGGCCCTGCCCTACGCCGAGCGGCGCATCGCCGAGGAACTCCGGACGCATCCCTACCGCTGCCGCTTCATCGAC
Source organism: uncultured Anaerolineales bacterium (assembly GCA_964354185.1). Lineage (GTDB taxonomy): Bacteria > Planctomycetota > Phycisphaerae > FEN-1346 > FEN-1346 > CAYGZE01. The sequence goes on from CAYGZE010000166.1 coordinate 9,049, forward strand.
ACCACGACCGCCTCGCCCTGGCGCGAGTGCTACAGCCCCGACCACCCGATGAGCCGCACCGACAGCCGCAAGGCCAAGATGGACCTGCTGGCGCTCGTCTCGGACAAGATGCACCTGGTGTGCGGCTCAGAGACGGGCCACGACGCGGCAGTACCCTATGTCCATTACTTCGAGGGGATGCTGAGCCTGGGCCCGTACCGCGTGCCGGACTCGGGGCGGGACATGATGCGCGTCTGGACCGAGGTGCCCGAGCCCGTGGCGAAGTTCCAGATGGGCCACGCGTACCGCCTGCCCCTGTGGGAACTCGTCTACCACGACTGCGTCGTCGCCCAGTGGTACTGGGGCGACTACAACAACAAGTTGCCCGCCCTGTGGGACAAGCGGGACCTCCTGAACGCGCTCTACGGCACGCCGCCGATGTTCATGTTCAACCGCGCCCGGTGGCAGGCCGACCGCGACCGCTTCGTCCGCTCCTGGCGGACGACGGGCCCCGTGGCGCGGGCGGTGGGTTACGCCGAGATGACCGACCACCGGTTCCTCGCCACCGACCGGTCGGTCCAGCAGACGGCGTTCGCGGGGGGCGTGACGGTGACGGTGAACTTCGGCGCGGCCGCGCACCGCCT
>CAYGZE010000167.1:0-9641 GCA_964354185.1 uncultured Anaerolineales bacterium
ATCGTGATCCGCCCCTCCTACGTCCTCGGCGGCACCGCGATGGAGATCGTGTACGACGACGAGGACCTCGCCCGGTTCATGGTCGAGGCCAAGATCGCTTCCGACACCCCCGGCGATCACCCGATCCTCATCGACAAGTTCATCGACAACGCGATCGAGGTCGACGTGGATGCGGTGGCCGACGGAAGGATCTGCGTCGTCGGCGGCATCATGGAGCACGTCGAGCCGGCGGGCGTCCACAGCGGCGACGCCGCCATGGTCCTTCCGCCCACGACCCTCACCGACCAGGTCGTTGCCCGTCTGGGCGAGCACACGAAGGCCCTCGCCATGGCGCTTGGGGTCAAGGGCCTGATGAACGTCCAGTACGCCGTGCGCGACGACACGATCTACGTCTTCGAGGTCAACCCGCGGGCCAGCCGCACCGTCCCGTTCGTCTCGAAGGCCATCGGCGTCCCGCTGGCGAACATCGCCACCAAGGTCATGCTCGGCTGCACGCTGGAGGAACTCGGCTTCACGAAGGAGGTCGAACCCGAGCACGTCGCGGTCAAGCAGTCGGTGTTCCCGTTTGCGCGGTTCCCCGGCGTCGACGCGGTGCTTGGCCCGGAGATGAAATCCACCGGCGAGGTCATGGGGATCGACGCCTCGTTCGGCGTCGCCTGCGCCAAGAGCCTCCAGGGCGCCGGCCAGGTGCTGCCGATGCAGGGGACGGTCTTCATCTCGGTCCGCAACGCCGACAAACGCGATATCATCTTCATTGCCAAGAGACTCGAGGACCTGGGTTTCGACCTGGTGGCGACGGAGGGGACCGCGGCGGCGCTGGCTCGCCATGACGTGCGTGTGCGGCGGCTCCAGCGGATCTCCGTCGGGCGGCCGAACGTCCTGGACCTGGTCAAGGACAGGGCGATCCGGCTCATCATCAATACCGTCAGCGGCAAGAATCCGCGCAAGGATGAGATCACCATCAGGACTCAGGCCATCGCCAACGGCATACCGCTGATCAGCACCGTGAGCGCTGCCGCAGCCTTCGTCAACGGAATCGAGGCGCTCAAGAAGCGGGGCCTCACGGTCAAGTCGCTCCAGGAATACGGGCAGCACTACTCGCCCCCGCGGATGGCCGTCAAGTGCTGATGTGCCGATTCGTCAGGCCTGGCACAGGTCCCGAGTCGAGAAGTTCGGCTCGCAGGTCAGGTTCACGCCCAGGCGGCGTAAGCCCGCCTCGTCGCCAGGGCGGGGGATGTGCGTCAGATGGACCTCGCAGCCGCGCAGGTCCTTCAGTTTGTCCATCGCCAGTTGGGCCGTCGGGCTGGTGGCCGCGCTGATGCTCAGGGCGATCAGGGCCTCCTCCAGGTCGAGGCTGATGGTTCGCGAGTTCAGGATGTTCTTCTTGAGGCCGGCAATGGAGTCAATGATGGTCGGCGACAGGAGGTGCAGCCGCTCCGGGATCTCCGCCAGGGCCTTGATGGCGTTCAGGACCAGGCTGGAGGAGGCGTGCATCAGCGGGGAGTTCCTGCCGGTGACGATCGTGCCGTCGGATAGCGCGATGGCGGCGCCGCAGAAGACTCCCTTGTTGCCCTTCTGAGCAAGCCGGGTCTGCTCGGCGGCCTCCCTGGCGGCCCCGACGACCCGCCGGTCGGCCGGCGATACGCCGAGTTCCTCCATGAGGAGTTCCGATCGCTCCACCGTGTCCTTACCCGCAACGCCCATCACATGCTCACAGGCGGATCGGAAGTACCGGCGGATCACCTCCTGCCGCGACGCCTCGCAGCACGCCCGGTCGTCCGTGATGGCAAAGCCGGCGCGGTTGACCCCCATGTCGGTGGGGGACCGGTACATCGCCTTCCCGCCCGTGATCCGTTCCAGGATGCGCTTCAGGACGGGGAACACCTCGACGTCGCGGTTGTAGTTGACCGCCGTCTGCCCGTACGCCTCCAGGTGAAACGGGTCGATGAGGTTGAAGTCGCCGAGGTCGGCCGTGGCCGCCTCGTAGGCCACGTTGACCGGATGCTTCAGGGGCAGGTTCCAGATCGGGAAGGTCTCGAACTTGGCGTAGCCCGAGCGGATGCCTTGCCGGTGATCGTGGTAGAGTTGCGACAGGCACGTGGCCAGTTTGCCGCTGCCCGGGCCGGGACCGGTGACCACGACCAGCGGGTTGACGGTCTCGATATGCTCGTTGGCGCCGTAGCCGGCGTCGCTGACGATCAGGTCGACGTTGGTCGGGTAGCCCTGCGTGGCGCGATGCGTGTAGACGCGGACGCCGCGGCGCTCGAGTTTGTTTCGGAAGATGGTGGCCCCAGGCTGATTGTCGAACCGCGTGATCACCACCGCCCGAATCTCGATGTCCCAGTCGCGAAGGTCGTCGATCAGTTTCAGGGCGTCCACGTCATAGGTGATGCCGAAGTCGGCCCGCAGTTTCTTGCGCTCGATGTCGCCGGCGTAGATGCACAGAAGGATGTCCGCCTTGTCCTTGAGTTGCTGGAGCAGACGCATCTTGACGTTGGGGTCGAAGCCGGGCAGGACCCTGGCGGCATGGTAGTCGAACAGGAGTTTGCCGCCGAACTCCAGGTACAGTTTGTTGTCGAACCGCCCGACCCGCTCCAGGATGGCCGCCGTCTGGTCCTGGAGATAGCGGCTGTCGTCGAAGCCGACCGACGGGCCGGGGCCCCTGCTCGGCGTGCCCGTCGCGCAGTCGGAGACGGGTGTGCGCTCCTGTGTCATGGTCGTACCCCTTTGCCTGCGGTTGCGTGACCTTCCGCAGGCCGTTCGTGAATGCCGCCTCTACGGCGCGTCGTGCCGCCCAGGGCTCCCCGGATCGGCCCAGGCCCGTCCTGGTCGTGGGTCGTCCGAGTGATTCTACCTTTCCCGCGGGCTTTCGCAAGGCGCCGGACGACTGAACCCGGCTCGCCGCAGGGCCGCCAACGCGGACGTGATGCCCCTCAGGACTCCCGGCGGTCCGCAGGTCGTGTTATCCAGATGCGTGTGTGTCACTGCGGTTCCGGCTCGAGGTTGCCGGCGGAACGCAAGGAGGTCGGATCGGCCCCCTCCGCGAACTCGCCCACGGCGCCGACGCGCCTGAGGTCGTTCCCGATGAGGGCGATGCCCCCGCTGTCCCGGCCCTGGAGGCGCAGGAAGACGCCGCCGGGGGCCTCGGGCCGGCACCCCCGGATCAGGATGTCCCGAGCCTGAGCCAGGCGGACGAGCGGGGCGGCGCCGGGCGCGTGCGAACAGGCCAGATGGCTGACAGCGGCCCCTTGGACGTCATCCAGCACGAGGGCCTGCCTGCGGTCGGGCTTGTCGGTCTGAAGCCGCACGTGGTCGGGCCCCTGGCCTTCGACGACTGCGGCAGCGATCCGCGATGGCGCCCCTTCGTGGCCGCCGCCCTGCCCGAGGGGAGCGAGTGCACGCCCCTTCTGGAACTCCGCGACGAGAAGGGCGGGGGCTACGGGACAGGCGCCGTCTACGCGGTGCACCAGGCCGGGCCGCTACGGGGCGGGCGGCTGGTCTACGCGTGGTTCGGCCTGCTGCGCCATCCCCAGGCCGACCTCCTGATGCATGACCTGTTCGACCTCGCCGCCGGCAAGGCGGAGAAGAAGTAGTGCGGCATGCCCGCGCGATCCGCGGGCGACCGGCACGAGGCGGGTCCGCTGCGCGCGAACCTTGGCCGCGCCATTGCCGTCCACCGCTCCAAGATGCGCCGCCTCATGGCCCTCGGGCGGCCAGCGCCTCTTGTGCTGCAATCCTTGTGGCCAGGGCACACTGTCCCTGTCCACCGGGTCGCGCTTGCCCGGGCCTGCCGCCTAGGGTATCCTGCTGATTGACCCACACGGGCTCGGCCGGGACCTGTCGTCCGGCGGAGCGGGCTCTGCAATCACGTTGGCGTGCGAGGGACCCTGTCATGGCCGAGGAACGGCATGAGACGGAACGGACCGGGCGACGGCAATTCCTCGCGCAGGTTGCCGCCGCGGCAGCGGCTTCGGGGCTGGCTTGGGCGGACCGGTCGGGCGCGGGCGAGCCGCCTGCCGCGTCGCCCGGGCCTTTGCCGACCATCGCGCTGGGCCGGTACCGTGCGACCAGGTTGATCGCGGGTTGGAACCCCATCGGCGGCTATTCCTATCTCGGTCCCCACATGGACCGGCACATGAAGGAGTACTTCACCGTCGAGCGGACCGTGGAGTTCCTGCTCGCGTGCGAGCGCGAGGGGATCAACACGCACCAGTTCTCCCCTGCCGAGGGGACGGCCGACGTGCTGCGGACCGTGCGCGGGCGGGGGTCGACGATGCAGTTCATCTGCCTCCACTCCGGGCGGCCCGGCATCCGCCAAATGATCGAGAGCACGCAGCCGATCGGCATGGTGCACCACGGCGGCGCGACCGACCAGATGTTCGCCGAGGGCAAGCACCAGGAGGTGCACGATTACGTCAAGGAGGCCCACGACCGGGGCGTGCTGGCCGGCGTGTCGGCGCACAATCCGGATTGCATCAAGCGGATGGCCGACGAAGGGTGGGAAGCGGACCTGTTCATGACCTGCTTCTACTTCCTCACGCGAAAGACGACCAAGCCCCCGGAGACGCTTTCGATCGGGTACCCGTTCTACGCCGCGGACCCCGAGGCCATGACCGCGGTGGTCCGCCAGGTGAAGCAGCCTTGCCTGGGTTTCAAGATCCTCGCGGCCGGCCGCAAGTGCGCCAGCCAGGACGCGGTCAAGGACGCGTTCCGCTTCGCGTTCCGGAACATCAAGCCCGCCGACGGCGTGGTGGTGGGCATGTACCCGCGCTTCTTCGATGAGGTGCACGCCAATGCCCAATACGCCCGCGAACTCGGCCGCGCCCCGTAGTCTGGCGCGCGCCTTGCGGGCGCGTGCGATCCATTCAGACTTGTGAAACTCTGGATGCCTTGGTCCGGCCCCGCGATGCGGAAGACCGCGCGCCGGCCGAGGAGCCCGGCAGTGCAGGGCCGTGCCCATGCCGATTCCGCGGGCCCTACTGCACGTACACGTAGAGCGCGTTGGGCGGCAGGACGATCTTCGCGCCGTCCGGGGTCCGCTCCACGGCGACGTCGCCCGCCGGCACGCCGTTCGGGTCGAGCGCGGTGGCCTTGGAGACCGTCGCGTTCCCGAGGAGGATCGTCGCCCGCGTGTTCTCGACCTGCCAGGGGGCCTTGCCCGTGTCGACGATGCGCGAGCCCTCGATGGCGCCTTCCTTCTGCGGGATGCGGATCGCGCGCTCGACCCAGCCGGTTGGGCGGCAGACGGTGCCCGCCTGGACGAGGAGCCTGCCGGACGACGCGATGGGCTTGTCGTCGAGCGGCACGACGACGATGGCCGCGTAGTCGTTCGCGCACGCGATCGTGACGTCGGCGAGGCGCTGCGGCCCGGCCTTCGCGAGGAACCCGGCGGCCCCCTGGGCCTTGGGGGCGTTCACCAGGTACACGCCGCGGCCCAGGTCGGTCGTGATCTCGCCGGTGGCGCTGCGGACGACCTGCTTGTCCTTGTCGATGTACTTGGATAAGTCGAGGACCGTGCTCTTGGCGGGGTCGCCGCCGTACTTCACCTCGACGCGCCCGACGAGGTACGCGAGGGGGTCGACGGCCGCCTCGACAGGCGTGCCGGCGGGCATCGCGCCCTTGTCGCGGTTGGGGTCCCACGCGCCTTCCTCGGCGATCATGGGCAGGCGGCGGTTCCAGACGTCCGCCAGCGACCGTTCCTCGTGGACCGCGACGGGGCCGGGCCTCACGTAGCCCTTGCGGAAGACGAGGGCGGCCGCAGGGAACTGGCCCTGCATCGTCGGCAGGGCGAACGTCCACTTGTTGATCGGCCGCTCCCACTCCTCGACGCCCGTGGCAAACCAGTAGAACGTGTCCAGGCCCGTCAGGCAACTCTGCGCGGCCACGACGAGCGGCCCTTCCGACTGGTACCGCATCGGCGGCACCCAGAGGCTCTCGGGAACGATGAACGGGTGCCCGACGACCTGGCGGATGAAGAGCGGCGAGCCGTAGGGCTCCTTCGCGAACGATTTCGACGTGAAAACCTGGCCGGGCAGGATCTGCCACCCGACGTTCAACCCGTTGTGGAGGCCGCCGTAGTAGTGGTTCTTCCCGATGACCTCGTTGGCGGTGTAACTCCACCGCTCGGCGTCGTCGAGGATCACCTGGTCGGCGGTGCGCCAGTTGCCCGCGTTGATGACCTGCCTGCACCCGAGGTCTTCGCGGAGGTAGCGGGCGATTTCCTTGTTGAAATCATACATCGTGCGGGCCATGAACTCGCACTGGTCGGCCAGGCGGGCGTCGCGCGCGGGGTCCAGGCCCCGCTTGTTGCGGGCGTCCTGGGTCAGGTCCCACACGATGAACATGCCCGGCCGGCCGCCGGCAAAGTCGTCGTCCTCGTGCTTGTAGCCCTTCCACGCCTCCTGCACCTTGTCGAACGAGCCGTACTTCGCGAGGAGCCAGTCGCCGTAGAGTTTCCTCAGGTTCAGGAGGGCCTGGCCCTTGACGCTCTGCATCGTCCAGAAGAGCATGCTGTCCTCGTTCTGGATCTGGATGACGGCGACGGCCGGGTCGTTCGCCAGGGGGATGCCCGTGTAGGGGTTCGGATCGGCGTAGATCCGCCTGAGCCACGCCTTGTAGCCCTTCTGGAGGACGGGGTCGAAGAAGAGGAGGGCCGTGGCGTTGCCGTTGGCGGCGTCGGCGACGCCCCAGTCCTTCGGCGGATGGACCTGGACGCCCCAGTAGGGGGAGAGAATCGTGTAGATGCCGGCCTTCTTCATGGCGGCGACGAGGCGGAAGATCTCGTCGAGTTCCTTCTCGTCGACGTCGGTGAGCGCCGCGCCTTCCTTCTTCGGCTGGATGGCGCCGTGCAGGCGGACGACGTTCACGCCGCGCTTCGCGAGGAACCGGGCGTGGTGCTCGAGCGGCGCCTGGTCCTTCTTCTCATGGGCGATCCGCTGGACGTAGTCCGAGCCGCCCCAGAAGCGGATCGGCTGCCCGTCGCCGCGCACGAAGTCGTTGCCGTCCTCGCTCAGGCGGATGAAGCCGTGCGCGCCCGCGACCTCCTCGTTGAGGCCCCGCAGGTCGAGGAGGGCGTCGGCCGAGAAGGCGTCGCGCGGCGGGTCGAACGCCCACGTCTCGCCCTCCTTGTAGGAGACCAGGCCCTTCGGCTGCTCGCCCGGCTTGTACTGGAAGTTGGGCGTGAAGGGCTCGGCCGCCAGCACGAAGCAGTCGATGGCGGCGAAGCGCTTCGGTTCTTTGCGCCCGCCGAGGCTGAAGCGCAGCGTGTGCCTGCCCTTCGCCAGGTCGAGTTTCCCGAGGTAGTACCAGGTCATGGTCCGCGCGTCGTGGGTGCCGTCGGCTGCCACGTTGAACCACTGGCGCACCTTCGGAACGTAGCCCGCCTGGTTGCGGTTCTTCTTGTCCTCGTCCTCCATGGCCTTGGGGTCGAGGGCGACCTCGTCGCCACCGTCGATCCGGTAGAGGAGGCCCGTGCACGGGTTCGCGCGGAGCCAGAAGTCATGGGCCCCGGCCTGGGGAACCTCCAGGTCGCACTCGGCCCAGCCCTCGGGCTGGTTGGGCTCGGAGAAATTCGCGATCTGGGCGCCGCCGGAGAGTTCGTCGGGCGAGACCGACTCGAACCAGGCGTTGTGGTGCACCTGGCTCCGGGCGGCGCTCTCGCCCTCGATCCAGATCGGTGCCGCCCCCCTTACGGCCGCCGCCGCGGCGAGGAGAACCCCTGCCAGGCAGGCCGGGCAGGTCGCCCTGCCGAGCCATCGGACGCCCGTGGCGTTCATGCGTGCCTCCTTTGCTCTGCGGCGCCGTTGTGCTGGACCGAACTGCCGCGTCACACCCCGTGGGAAACGGCTTGCAAGGGCCTGGCTATACCCAGGTACTACCGCTGCGTCGCCCGCCGCCACGGGGACGCTACCGCTTCCGGAACGCGTGCACGTAACCGGCGTCCTGCAAGGCGGTGGCGAAGCGGTTCCCCTTGGCGTTGGCGGGCACGACGCGGACGAAGTACTCCTGGCCGGACTTCAGGTCCTTGAGTTCGCAGCGGGTCTCCTCCGTCGTCAGCGTCGGCTCCGCGCGGTCGACGGGCCCTGCCGACGGCACGAGGCACACGTCGTACCGGATGGGCGAGTTCCCGTCGGGGTCATAGGCGGGCGCCCACTCCAGGACGACCGGCCCGGAGTCGCTCTCGTCGCGGATCCGGAGGTAGTCCGATGCGACGGGGCCCGGCGCTTCGCCGCGCAGGACGATCCTCTCGCCGACGTGCTCCGAGACCTGCGGGGCGGTGCGGCCGGTCTCGTCCTTGGGTTTCCAGAAGTCCCGGTCGGCGTCGTTCTCGATGTGGGTGATGATGCGGTCGCTGAGGCCGAAGGCGTGGCATCGCGGCCACAGGGCAGTGCCGTCGCGGTCGTCGGCCGTCAGGTCGATGGGAAACCACGCGGCGATCCCGGGCAGGTACACCTCGGCCGACACGTGGTTGGTGCCGATCATCGGCCGCGCGGGGATGCCGCTAGCGCGGCACATGCCGACGAACAGGCCGGTGTAATCGTCGCAGATGCCGATGCCCTCCAGCAGCCCCGTGGCCGCCGGCCGCCAGCCCGGCGTCGCGTACCGCAGCCGCCGCAGGACGTCGTCGTGGATGGCGCGGACCTGCCAGTAGAGGAGCGGCTCCGTGCCCACGGCCTCCCGCGCGGCCAGGCGCACCGCAGGATGGTCCGCGTCGTAGCGCGGGGCCTTGGCCAGGTAGGTCTCGCGGATGGCGGGCGGTACGTCCTCCACGCGGCCGGCCTGCTCGGGAAACACCGCCCACCGGAAGACCTCGAACTCGACCTCGGCCGCCCAGGCTGCCTGGACCCAGCCGCCCGGGGGCACGTCCTTGGCCACACAGCGGGCGACGCGCTGGCCCCGCTCGTCGACCTCGACCTTGAGCGGCTCGGACTGGAACCGGATGTCGCCCACGATCCGCTGGCCCGGCTTGTCGACGGGCAGGACGAAGCAGCACCGCATCTCGCGCATGGCGTCGGGGCCGTCGTTGACTTCCGTGACCACGCGGACGTGGCGGCGGACCTCGCGGCGGATGACGTGGCAGGCCTTGCCGCCGCCGATCGCCACGCGCCAGATCCGGTCCTCGTTCATGCCGGCCACCCAGAGCGTGTCGGCGTCCAGCGCCAGGCCGGTCGGCTGCCGCGTCGGCAGGGGCACTGCGGTGATCGCCTGCCAGCGCTCCAGGTCGACGGCCACGGCCTCGGCGCCCGTGCCATCGGCGAACCAGACCCGCCGGCCGTCGGTCGCCATGTCCCACGGGTGCACGAGCGGCGACCACTGGGTCTTCACGACGTGCCCGTCCCCGGCCGCCAGCGTGTAGACGACGCCGTCGCCCCAGTCGCCCACGAGGAGCGTGTCGCCGACGCGGACGACGCCGGGCGGATCGCCCCCCGGCGCGGCAAACTCGGCGGCCGGCTTGCCGTCCTCCGCGCTCAGCCGGTAGACCTTCCGCGTCCGGCCGTCGACGTGCCACAGGAACCCGTCATCCCAGTCGAGGCCCGCGGCGTGCTGCCCTGGCAGCGGCAGGCGCTTGACCACCTCGCCGGTGGCTGGGTCCACGGCGAAGAGCGTCCGCGACGCCCGGTCGGCGCACCAGAGCCGCTTGC
>CAYGZE010000168.1:0-3699 GCA_964354185.1 uncultured Anaerolineales bacterium
AAGAAGAAGGACAAGGAGAAGTCCGAGTAGGCAGCCGCGCGGCGCGCCTCGACGGTCGATGCCGCGCGAATAGCGTGGCGGGTCTCCGCACCCGCCGCGCGCCGCCGCACCACCGCCAGTGGGCAGGTCCTGCCCGTCGTGCCGCCCCGTTCGTATAAAGTGATGTCGTGCAGCAGCGATGGAATGGCCCGGCCTCGGCGGGGCCCGGAGGGAGCGCCATGTCGCAGATGGCCTCGCGAAGCGCGCCGCCCTCAGGCGCCCAACCGGCCGCACCCTCTCAGGCACCCGCCACCCCCCGCAAGCGCGTGCACTGGGCCTGGGATGCCGCGCTGGCCCTGGGCGCGCTCGCATTCGTGCCGATATCGGCAGCGGCTTTCCCTCTCATGGGCTACCTTGGCGGCCGGCTTGGCTCCGAGGACTGTGCCACCTGGATCGTTCTCGCCGTGTTGGCCGCGTGCGCGGTGTCGCTCCCCGTCCTGGTCGTGCGTCTTGTGAGGTCCTGGCGGCGGCTGGGCTGGCTGGGTCGCGGCCTCGGGCTCGCCCTGGTGGCCCTGGCCGTCCTCCCTTTCGTTCCGTCCAGTCCTGTTCGCTTCAGCGTGCTGTACCATTCGCTGAAGGCGCCGATGCCGGACGACCGGGCGGCCTACCTCTACGGGTTCCGCGACCGGATGCGGGCCACGGCCGATTGGGAAGCGATCCGTCAACGGGCGAAGGAGCCCCATGCGCAGGAGTCCCACGCCGATTCCTCGGAGGCCGAATGGCCGCCCAGCGTCCGATCCCTCGACCCGTGGCAGGTGACCAGGTACCGCGACGCCGTGGTCCTAGAGTGGCTGAAGTGGTACTCTTGCGGGTTCCTCACCGGTCCGCCGACGCGTGTGGCCCTGGTGGTGTTCAAGGAGGAAAGCGGCAAACTGGAGCCCGGCCCCGATGCCCACCGGATTGCGCCAGGCGTCTGGGCGGCCTACTGGCCGGCCTTCGACTGGGAACCGCCGGAAGCCGCCGCCTCGGCGGAAGACGTGGTCTCGCCGCGCGGCGCGGCAACGAAGCACCGGGCGCACAGGTCACAGCGGCGTGCGGTGCGGCGCGCGGCATAGTAGCGGACGCCGATGCCGATCAGCACCGCTCCGCCGCCCGCCAAGAGGGCGCCCACGAGGTAGCCCGCGGGCCGGCCGCTCTCGATCCCGGCGACGATGTGCCAGGCCCCTGCCCCGACGCCGCCCGCGCCCGCAAGGGACGCGACCCACGCCACGCCGCGCATCAGGCCCGCCTCGGAGCGGGACGGGCCGCCGCACGCCGGGCACACCTCTGCGGGGTCGGGTGCCTCGAGCCGCCCGAAGCCCCGGCCGCTCACCCCCTCGGCTGGTGCCGCCGGCGCGCGGACCGCCGTCCGCGGCCGCCCCTGGTTCCCGCATCCCGGGCACTGCCACCAGAACCGGCGGACGGCGAGCCACCAGCCCACGAGCGCGGCCCCGACGATCGCCGCCGCCATCAGGTGCAGCATACTCTCTATCTGCATGACCTCGTGCGTTGCCGCGTAGCGCCACAGGCCGTAGGCGCCGAAGCCGGCCAGGACGTCGCCGACGGCCAGCAGCGCCCACGGCAGGACGCGCGATCGCGACGCCAGGGGCGTCGAGCAGGCCGCGCACTTCGGCAGGCCGGCCACCTTCGCCGCCGGGCCGGCGGCGGGACGGGCGCACAGGAACCGCTCCTCGTGGTGGATGACGGCCGCGCCGGCGAGGAGCGACGCGCCGGCGGCGGCGCCGAGGTACCACGCCGCGGGCGCTCCGGGCCCCTCGGCCGCCAGCACCGCCAGTGCCGCCAGGAGGAAGCCCTGGACGGCCACGAGGAACAGCCGCCCGGGCCACGCCTGGCTCCGCGCACAGAAGAGGCCGGCGGCCGCGGCGACGGCGGCGGCCCCGGCGGCGGCCAGGGGCGGCCAGGCGCCTTGGCCCGGCAGGGGCGCGGCGTCCTCCGTCACCAGCGCGAGGACCGCCAGGACCAGGATGGCGGCCGTCAGGATGCCGACGGGCAGCCCGAGCGGCCGCATCGCCGTCTGCCGCATGGGTCCTCCCGGTGCGGCGGCCGGATCAGCCGCGCATCGTGACGCCGGCCCAGGCGGCCATGACCTCGATGACGGCGGTGGCGTCGTCGTCGCCGCGGCCCTGGTTCTTGGCGGCCACGAGGACCTGCCGCGCGGCCGACGCCGCCGGCGCCGGCACGTCGTATTGCCGCGCCAGGTCCCCCACGAGGTTGGCGTCCTTGAGCATGTGCTTGAGGTAGAAGTTGGGCCGGCCGCCCGCGTTGACGACGGCCTGCTCGGCCAGGCGGAAGGTCGGCGAATCGAGCGGCCCGACGTGCAGCACCTCCATGGCGGTCTCGAAGGGGATGCCCGCCTTGCGCAGGAGGATGAAGAACTCGGCGAAGGCCTGGCCCATGGCGGCCAGGAGGAGGTTGAAGGCGAGGTTGAGCGTCGCGCCCTTGCCGACCTCGCCGATGTAGTGGACGTCCTTGCCGAGGGCCTGGAGGACGGGCTTGGCCTTCTCGAAGTCGACCTGGGGCCCGCCGACCAGGAGTTGCAGCCGCCCCTCGCGCGCGGCCTGGGTGCCGCCCAGGACGGGGGCCTCGAGGTAATGGACCGCGAGGCTCCGCAGGGCGGTGGCGGCGCGGTACGAGATGCCGGGGCTGGTGGTCGAGCAGTTGATGAGGGTGGCGCCGCGCTTCAGGCCGCGCGCCAGGCCTTCCTCGCCGAAGATGACGCTGTCCAGAGCCTGGTCGTCGGCGACCATGATGACGACGAAGTCGGCGCGCCGGGCGGCGGCGGCGGGCGTGGCGGCCTTGGCGGCGCCGGCGGCGGCCAGCGGCTCCATCTTCTCCGCCGTCCGGTTCCAGACCGAGACGGGGAAACCCGCCCTCAGGAGGTTCTGCGCCATGGGCGCGCCCATGAGGCCCAGGCCAACGAAACCCACCCGCGTACGCTTCTTGGCCATCTCGATTCTCCTTTCACGCCCACGCTGCGGCGCCGCGCCGCGGCCCCTTCAGGCCAGGACGACCGGCACGCGGGCCCCGCAGGCCCCGCACGCCGCCCCGTCCAGGCGCAGGGCGGAAACGCCGAACCCGGCCCGGGCGATCACCGTCGCCCCGCAGGACGGGCATAGCGTGTCCTCCATGCCGGAGACGTTCCCCGCATAGACATATCTCAGTCCGGCCGCGCGGCCGATCTCGACCGCCCGCTCGATCGTCGCCAGGGGCGTCGGCGGCGGCTCGTGCATCTGGTAGTCCGGATGGTACCGGCTCACGTGCCACGGCAGGTCCGGCGAGACCGAGGCCAGGAACCCCGCGATCCCCTCCAGGTCGGCCGGCGCGTCGTTCTGGCCGGTCACGAGGAGCGTCGTCACCTCGACCCAGATGCCGGAGGCGTGCATGCGGCAGATCGCCTCCTTCACGGGCTCGAGGCGGGCCTTGCACACCTTGCGGTAGAAATCGTCCTGCCACGCCTTCAGGTCGACGTTGGCCGCGTCGAGCCAGCCGACCATCGCGTCGATCGCCTCGGCCGTCGCGTAGCCGTTCGTCACGAACGAGTTGCGGAGGCCCGCCTCGCGGGCCAGGCGGCCCACGTCGCGCGCGAACTCGAAGAAGATCGTCGGCTCGGTGTACGTATAGGAGACCGACGCGCACCCCTGGCGGCGGGCCTCGGCCACG
>CAYGZE010000168.1:3709-9614 GCA_964354185.1 uncultured Anaerolineales bacterium
CTGCCAGTTCTGGCAGAAGCCGCACTGGAAGTTGCACCCCACCGTCGCGATGGAGTAGGCCCGCGACCCCGGCAGGAAGTGGAACAGCGGCTTCTTCTCGATCGGGTCGGCGTGCGCGGTGATGATGCGGCCGTAGACGAGCGAGACCAGCCGCCCGCCCACGTTCTCGCGGACCTGGCAGACGCCGCGCTTCCCCGGCCCGACGTGGCACCGGTGGGCGCAGAGGAAGCAGTCGACGGCCCCGCCCTCGGCGGCCTTCCAGAAGTCGGCTTCGTGTCCCGCCGTCTCCATCAACGACTCCCCCCTGCTGTCCGGCCCGCCCCGCGGCCGGCGGCTGTGGGTGCCATGCTTTCCCGCCGTTGGGAAAGCATGCCACAGCGTGACGGAGCGCATGCTTTCGCAAGCGAAAGCATGGCACCCGCACTCGCACGCTCAATGCCGACGCGCCGGCGTGTCACCCGCCCGGCGAAGGCCCCGGTGGGGGCGGCAGCGCCGCGGTCTGCGCGGGCGCTCGGGCCGGCCCCAGTTCCATGCGGACCTGGAGCAGGTCCATGATGTCGTGCCGCGTGACGATGCCCGCCAGCCGCCCGTCCACCGCGACGGGCAGGTACCCCTTGTCCGCGCTCGTCATCTTCCTGAGGACGCTCAGCAGGTCGTCCTCGGGCCGGACGACGTGCTCGTCGGCCACGGCGTGCATGGCGTCGCGCACGCGCGTGGCCGTCCACGCGATCCGCGGGACCGCCTGGACGTCCTTGATGCCCACCATCCCCACCAGCAGCCCCGCCTCCAGGACCGGGAAACTCCGGAACCGGTACCGGTAGAAGTAGTCGTCCACCAGGCGGTCCAGGGCGAGGTCGGGATCGACCGCCACGACCTGCTCCTGGAGAAGGTCGCGGACGGTCTGGCCGGCGAAGGCCTCGCGAATGGCCATCTGCTGGTAGGCCGCACCCGCCGCGTAGCGCAGGAAGAACCCGATGAAGACGAACCAGAGCGACGCCAGCGACGACGTCACCGCGAACTCCACGATTCCCACGCCGATGAAGAGGGCCCCGAAGGCCTTCCCCCACCACGATGCCACCGACGTCGCGCGGTGCAGGTCGGCGTAGTGCCGCCACAGGAGAGACCGCAGAACCCGACCCCCGTCCAGCGGGAACCCCGGCAGCAGGTTGAACGCCGCCAACACCGTGTTGACGAACCCGAAGTAGAACAGGAGCGCCCGCCCCTGCGAGGCCATGGCCGTCCCCAGCCCCCAGTACAGGCCCAGGCACGCGCCGCCGATCAGAAGGCTCACCGCCGGCCCCGCGATGGCCACCCGGAACTCCACGGCGGCGCTGGGCGGCTCCTCGCCCAGCCGCGACACGCCCCCGAAGACGAACAGCGTGATCCCCTCGACGCGCATCCCCGACGCCCGCGCCACCAGGCTGTGG
This sequence comes from uncultured Anaerolineales bacterium, assembly GCA_964354185.1. GTDB lineage: Bacteria > Planctomycetota > Phycisphaerae > FEN-1346 > FEN-1346 > CAYGZE01. The sequence goes on from CAYGZE010000168.1 coordinate 5,137, forward strand.
CTCAATTCGTGCGCCAGGACGCACAGAAAGAGGCCCAGCGTCCCCAGGAGGCCCAGGGCCCAGTACTGCCACGCCGGCCACCGCTGGATGCCGAGGACGTGGTCGACCTCCTCCGGCGTCGCCCCGGGGAACTGCCGCTCGTAGGCCGCATACCGCGAGGCCGTCTCCACCCCCTGCCACCACGGGCCGCCGCCCGCCAAGTTCATCAGCGGCAGCACCTGCATGGACAGGCTCAGCAGGAGGAGCACGAAGACCACCAGCCAACTGGGGTGCACCCGGACCGTCAGGCCGAAGGGGCTGCCGATGCTCCATCCCGATTCCAGGATGCTGCGTGCCATGGGACAAGACCCCGAAAGATATGCGTTGGGCGTCATTATAGCAACAGTGCCGAGGGGGAGTTATCAGAAAAACCGGAAAGGCGGCCGGGGAATGACGGACGGGCGGAATTGGCGTAAACCAAGGCGAGACAAAGAGTTAGGATGTTTTCGGCGGCCCGCGGCGGCCCCCGTCCCCCCCTGGCTGGCCTGCCCTAAGCGGCTCCGCCGGCCCCCTACGGCTTCCCCACGAGCCGCAGGAACTCGGCCTCGTCGATGATGCGGGTGCCGTGCTTCTCGGCGGCCCGCATCTTGGTGCCGCCGGGCTCGGACCCGGCGACGAGGAGGTCGGTCTTCTTCGAGACGCTGGCGGTGGGCTTCCCGCCCGCGCGGCGGACGGCGTCCTCGGCCTCCTGGCGGGTCATCGAGGCCAGTTCCCCCGTGACAACGACCGTCTTCCCTGCCAGGGGACCCTGGGCGGGCGCGGCGGCGCGGCGGACAGGCTGCCGGGGGTCGATCCCGTGGCGCTTCAGTTTCTCGAGCAGGCGCCGGTTCTTCTCGTTGGCGAACCAGTTGAGGATACTGGCGGCGACCTCGGGCCCGACGTCGGGCACCGCCAGGAGCCGCTCCTCGTCCGCCTCGGCCAGCGCGCCCAGCGACCCGAACTCGGCGGCCAGCGTGGCGGCCGTGGCGCTGCCGACCTGGCGGATGCCCAGGCCCTGGATCACGCGGTCGAGGGGTGCTGACTTGCTCCGCGCGATCTCGCCCACCAGGTTCCCCGCGCTCTTCTCGGCCATCCGCTCGAGGTCGGCCAGCCCCTCGACCCCGAGGTCATAGAGGTCGGCCACGTCCTTCACCAGGCCGCGATCGACGAGTTGGTCGACGATCTTGTCGCCCAGGCCGTCGATCTGGAGGGCCTGCTTCGAGCCGAAGTGCTTGAGGCTCTCCTTGAGTTGGGCGGGGCACGAGTTGTTCGTGCAGCGGGTGATGGCCTCGCCCTCGGGCTTGACGGTCTTCGCGCCGCACACCGGACACTGGTCGGGAAGGTGGTACTTGTGCGGCCGGCCTTCGCGCTTCTCCGTGACGACCTGGACGACGTGCGGGATCACGTCGCCCGCCCGCTCGACCAGGACCGTGTCGCCCACGCGGATGTCCTTGCGGTCGATCTCGTCCTGGTTGTGGAGCGAGACGTGGGTGACCGTGACGCCGCCGATCTCGACGGGCTCCAGGAGCGCCACGGGCGTCACGGCGCCCGTGCGGCCGACCTGAGCCTCGATCCGCAGAATGCGGCTGGTGCGCATGCGCGGGGCGAACTTGTAGGCCACCGCCCACCGCGGGTTGGCCGCCCGCACGCCCAGCCGCTCGTGGTCCGCCAGGTCGTCCACCTTGAAGACGCACCCGTCGACCTCGTACGGCAGGTCGTCGCGGCGGCGCTCCAGGTCGTGGTGCCAGCGGACGGCCTCGTCGACCGTCTCGACGCGGCGCGACTCGGGGCACGTCTTGAGGCCCAGCGACCGCATGGCCGCCAGGCACTCGCCTTGGGTGGGCGGCCGCCAGGACGACGAGGGCGCCATCTCCCAGAAGAAGATGCTCAGGGGCCGCCGCGCGGTGACCTGCGGGTCGAGTTGCCGCAGGCTCCCCGCGGCGGCGTTCCGCGGGTTGGCAAAGACCTTCTCGCCCGCCGCCTCGCACGCGGCGTTGAGTCTCTCGAAGTCCTTCTTGAAGAGAAGCACCTCGCCGCGGACGACCAGCCGCTCGGGCGCCTTCGCCTTGCCCTCGCGGAGGCGCAGGGGCACGGCCGCGATGGTCCGCACGTTGGCGGTCACGTCCTCGCCCGTGGCGCCGTCGCCGCGCGTCGCGGCCGAGACCAGGCGGCCCCCTTCGTAGACGAGTTCGACGCTGACGCCGTCGTACTTCGGCTCGGCCACCAGCGCGACCCGCTCGCGCCCGAGTTCCTTCGAGCACGTCTCGTGGAACCGCTGCATCTCCTCCTCGGAGAAGATGGAGAGGAGGCTCCGCATGGGCGTCTCGTGGCGGACCGTCGCGAATCCGTCGCGCGGGGTGCCGCCTACGCGCTGGGTGGGCGAGTCGGGCGTCACCAGGTCGGGGAAGCGCTCCTCGATCGCGCGGAGTTCCCGGACGAGTTCGTCGTACTCGGCGTCGGAGACCTCGGGGTCATCGAGAACGTGGTAGCGGTAGTTGTGGTGCTCGATCTGGCGGCGCAGGGCATCCGCGCGCTTCTCGGCCTGGGCTCTTGTCATGTCGGAGGCGTCTTTCGGTCGGCTCACGGCGCTACCCTCTCCGGATGCGTTTCAGGAACGCCGCCGTCCCGAGCGTGTTCAGGACGTCGGCCTTGCCGAGCCAGCCGCGGCGGGCCACGCCGACGCCGTAGACCATGAGGTCGAGGTCGGCCCGGCGGTGGGCGTCGGTCGAGATGACCATCGTCGCGCCCAGGTCGCGGGCGCGCTTGCAGTAGACGTCCGGCAGGTCGAGGCGGTCCGGGTGGGCGCTGATCTCCAAGGAGACGTTCGCCTCGCGGCAGGCCGCGAAGACGCGGTCGGCGTCGAAGCGGATGGGGTCGCGCCGCCCGATCAGGCGCCCGAACGGGTGGCCGAGGCAGTGGACCACGCCCGACCGCACGGCCGCCAGGATGCGGTCGGTCATCGCGGCCTCCTCGAGCGCGAACGCGCTGTGGACGCTCGCGACGACCCAGTCGAGCCCCGCCAGGACCTTCTCCGGGAGGGCGAGGCGGCCGTCCTTCAGGATATCGACCTCGATGCCCGCCAGCAGGCGGAAGCCCTTCATCGCGGCGTCGACCTCGCGGATGCGGTCGGCGTGGCGCCGGAGGCGGGCCTCGTCGAGGCCGTGGGCGACCGTGACCGCGCGCGAATGGTCCGTGATCGCCAGGTACTTGTAGCCGCGCGCGCGGGCGGCCTGGGCCATCGCCTCGATCGTGTCGGCCCCGTCGGTCGCGTCGGTGTGGACGTGGAGGTCGCCCTTGACGTCGCGCGGCTCCAGGAGGCGCGGCAGGGCGTGGGCCGCGGCGGCGTCGACCTCGCCGCGGTCCTCCCGCAGTTCCGGCGGGACCCAGTCGAGGCCCAGGGCCCGGAACACCTCCTCCTCGGAGCGGCCGGCGATGCGGCGCTTCCCGCGGAAGAGGCCGTACTCGCTCAGTTTCAGCCCGGCCTTCTGGGCGCGCTTCCGCAGGACGATGTTGTGGGCCTTGGAGCCGGTGAAGTACATCTGGGCGGCGCCGAAGGCGTCCTCGTCGACGAAGCGGAAGTCGACCTGGACGCCGCCCTCCAGGCGCACCGAGACCTTTTCCTCGCCGCGGCCGACGGTCTCGCGGATGGGCCCGTAGGCCAGGATCGCCTCGGCCGCGCCCTGCCGGTCGGAGGCCACCACCAGGACGTCGAGGTCGCCGATGGTCTCGCGGCGCCGGCGCAGGCTGCCGGCGGGGGCCCAGCGGCGAATGGCGCGGATGCCCTCCAGGTGCCGGCCCAGGGCGTCCATCTGCTCGGCGGCGGCCTGGATGCTGATGCGGCCCTGCTCGGCGGCCAGGGTGGCCAGGCCGTGGAGGACGTTCTCCTCGGTCTTGGCGCCCATGCCGGGGAGGTCGCGGATCTTCCCGGCCTCGGCGGCTGCCTTCAGGTCCTCGAGACTCGCGATGCCCAGGCGCTCGTAGAGCGCCTTGACCTTCTTCGGACCCAGGCCCTTGACGCCGAGGAGGTCCGGCAGGTGGGGCGGCAACTGGCGGCGGAGGTCCTCGAGCATCGCGCACGTGCCGCTCTCGAGAATCTCGTGGATCTTCGCCGCCAGCGACTCGCCGATGCCGGGCAGGTCCGTGAAGTCGCGGCCATCGGTCTGGAGGTCCTCCAGCCGCTCGGGCAGGTCGGCCACGGCCCGGGCGGCGGCGCGGTAGGACCGGATGCGGAACGGGTTCTCGCCCTGGATCTCCAGGATGTCGGCGATCTGCTCGAAGACCTCGGCGACGCGGCGGTTTTCCACGGGCCCTCCCGGCAGCCCTGCACGCACAACGCGGCATGCGCCCGGCGCGGTGGGTCAGGAGACCCACCGCGCGAACGCGCGCTGGGCCTCCCGGCCGCCGCTCCGATTCCTAGTAGCGCACAGAGTGGGGCGAACGTCAAGCGGGTCTTGGCGCGG
>CAYGZE010000169.1:0-2712 GCA_964354185.1 uncultured Anaerolineales bacterium
AAAAGAGGACAATTCTACTTTGCGGAAACCGGACATTATCACTTTGCGGCGACACCTCGCCCAGGACCTTGTTGACACGCCCGGCGCGGGGGGCTAGATTGGGTGCGAGCGGCGCGGGCGCGCCAAGCGGCCGCGGCCGCACGTTCGGTCCATGGCGCAATCGAGGAGGTGTCCGATGGCGGTGCGCACGAATCGTCGCGAGTTCCTGAAAGCCGGGGCGGTGGCGGGGGCGGGCCTCGTGATCCTCAAGTCCGGCATCCTGCGGGCGGGCCAGTCGCCCAACGACAAACTCCACATCGCCGTCATCGGCGTCGGGGGCCGCGGCGGGTCGAACCTGGGCGACGTCAAGAGCGAGAACATCGTCGCCCTGTGCGACGTCAACGCCCAGAACCTCGCCAACGCCGCCAAGGGCTTCCCCGACGCCAAGAAGTACGACGACTGGCGGAAGTGCCTCGACCAGAAGGACATCGACGCCGTCGTCTGCTCCACGACGGACCACACCCACGCGTTCGTCAACACCTGGGCGCTGAACCGCGGCAAGAGCGTCTACTGCGAGAAGCCGCTGGCCAACTCGGTCCACGAGGCCCGGACCGTGCGGGAGGCGTACCTCAAGCAGAAGGACAAGGTGGCCACCCAGATGGGCACGCAGATCCACGCGGAAAACAACTTCCGCCGCGTCGTCGAACTCGTGCGGGCCGGGGCCATCGGCGCCCCCAAGAGCGTCCACGTCTGGTGCAGCCGCACGCCCGAGGGGGGCGACTACCTGTCCGCCGCCGGCGACCCGCCGCAGCACCTCAACTGGGACCTCTGGATCGGCCCGTCGCCCATGCATCCCTACAACTCCGGCTACATGGGCGGATGCCTGGCGTGGAACCGGTTCTGGGACTTCGGCAGCGGCCAGATCGGCGACATGGGCAGCCATCTCATGGACATCGCTTACTGGGCCTACGACCTGCGGTTCCCCACGACCTGCAAGGCCGAGGGGACGCCCGTCAGCAAGGACACGTGCCCGCAGTGGCTGGAGGCCGACTGGGACCACCCGGCCAACGACTGGCGGCCGGCGGTGAAGGTGGCCTGGCACGACGGCGGCAAGAAGCCGGGCGTCCCGTCGGAGGTCTTCAACCGCGAGAAGATGTTCCAGGGCGCCATCTTCGCCGGCGACAAGGGGTACCTGGTGTGCGACTACGGCTACCGCATCCTGATGCCCACGAGCGGCGACATGACCCAGTACAAGTCGCCCGCGGCGAAGGACCTCATCCCGCCCTCCAAGGGCCACCACAAGGAGTGGATCGACGCCTGCAAGACCGACAAGAAGACCCTCTGCAACTTCGACTACTCGGGCGCGCTCGTCGAGCACAACCTCCTGGCCCTGGTGGCGTACCGGGTGGGGAAGAAACTGGAGTGGGACGCCCCGAACCTCAAGGCCACGAACTGCCCCGAGGCCGACCCGTTCATCAAGAAGACGTATCGCGAGGGGTGGACGCTGAACGGGTGAGGGGCCAGTAACATAACTACGTAACTTTGCGCGGCGGGTCTCCGGACCCGCCGCGGTTTTCCAGAGACCGCGTGGGTGCTGCGGCGACCGCCCGACGGCTGCCTGCCGGCGGGAAGCCCAGTGCGATTTCGGGCGGCACTGGCGGACAAGCCGCCAGTGGCACCCGGCGGATCAGGCCCGCAGGACGGCCCCGACGGCGGACGTGAGGGCCGAGAGCACCGTGGCGGTCATCGCGTCGGCCTGCTCGCGGGTGAGGGTGCCTGAGTCGCTCCTGAGGTGCAGGCGCAGGGCCACGCTCTTCTTTCCTTCCGGGACCTGCTTGCCGCGATACACGCTCAGGGCCTCGGTGCCGACGAGTTCCGCGACGCCGGCGCCGGCGACGGCCCGCTCCAAGTCGGCCCAGGCGACGGCCTCGTCGACGACCAGCGCCAGGTCGCGCACGATGGCCGGGAACTGGGGGAGCGGCCGATAGGTCGGCGCGAGGTCGGCAACCTCGATGAGGCGGTCGAAGAGGACCTCCGCGACCAGGGGCGGCTCGTCGAGGCCGAACGCGCGGGCCGCCTTGCCGCTCGCGCGGCCGAGGAACCCCAGCGGCTCGCCGTCGAGGCGGACCTCGGCCGCCTGGGCGGCGTCGAGGTCGCCGTAGCGGTCGGTCCGAACGAACGCGGCGCGGCCGCCCAACCCGAGCGCGCCCAGGAGCGCTTCCAGGACGCCCTTGGCGTCCCCGAACTCGTCGCCGGAGGCCAGGGCCAGCATGGTGTTCTCTTGCGGCAGGTCTTGCCCGGGGCGCGGGATGAAGCGGTGCGCGATCTCGAACAGGCGGGCGTCCGCCTCGCCCACGTTGCGGTTCCGTGCGAGCGACTCGAGCAGCCCCGGCACGACCGACTCGCGCAGGGCGAGCGTCGTCCCGCGGCAGACCAGCGGCGCGGCCGGCGGGCCCGCCGGCCCCCGCGCTCCGCCCAGCGCCGGCGGGGCGAACCGCGCGGCATGGTCGGCCGTGGTGAAGGAGAACGTGGCCGCCTCGAAGTAGCCCGCGGCGGTGAGGACGCGGCCGGCCAGGTCGCGGACCCGCTCCGCGCGGGTCGGCGGCGCGTAGGTCACGGGGATGCTCGGGCTCTCGGGAATCTTGTCGTAGCCGTGATGGCGGGCGACCTCCTCGATGAGGTCGGCCTCGCGCGTGACGTCGGCCCGGCGCCACGAGGGGACGCGGACGCGGA
>CAYGZE010000169.1:2812-8225 GCA_964354185.1 uncultured Anaerolineales bacterium
GCGCGAGAGGGTGTGCTCCGAATGGTCGATGGCGACGAACTTCTCGCCCTCGGCCGCGCGGCGGACGACGATGCGGCCCTCGGCCAGGCGCCCGTGGTCGAAGGCGTGGAGCGGTTGGCCGCACTCCATCATCACGTAGTTCGTCACGTCGACGAGGTTGTTGACGGGCCGCACGCCGACCGCTTCGAGCCGCGCGGCCAGCCACGCGGGGCTCGGCCCCACCCGGACGCCGCGGACGATCCGGGCGGTGTAGAGCGGGCAGAGGTCGGGCTCGGGCACCTCGACCCGCGTGAAGGCGCCGACGGCGTCCGGGAGTTCGTCGAGCGCGACATCGGGCAGGCGGAGCGGAAGGCCGAGGGCGGCAGCAACCTCGCGGGCGACGCCGATGTGGCCGAGGCAGTCGGACCGGTTGCTCGTGACCTCCACCAGGAGGCACGCGTCGCCGCCGCCGAGGTCGGTGATGCCGTCGACGTTGAGGCCGATGCGCGTCAGGACGTCGGCCAGGTCCCTTGGCGCGAGGTCGGCCTGCACGTACTCGGCCAGCCATCGGCAACTGACGTTCATGGTTCGCGTTCCTTGCGCCGGGATCGGCGCAGGCAGGGAAGCGATTATAGGAGGGGCCCGGGGGGCGTCAAGGTTTAACGGCGCGCGACCGCGGGGCGGCTCAGTGGCCGCGCGCGGCAGCGGGTCTGCCGTCGGCCGGGACGGGCGCGACCACGTAGACGTACCGCAGGCGCGGGCAAGTCAGGTTGTGGATGTTGTGCGCGGTGTGCGGCGGAACGTAGAGGACCTGCCCGGCCCGGATGCGGGCGGGGTCGCGTCCGGCCAACTCGGCCACGCCGCACCCTTCGATGACGACCAGCACCTCCTCGTGGTCGCCGGTGTCGTGGCGGCCGATCTGGTCGCCGGGCCCGAGGTCGACGCGGCCGCTCCGCATGCCGCGCGTCGCGGGCGGCCCCTGAAGGAGCGGCAGGTACGCGTCGCCCGCGGTCCACGAGAGGACGTTCGGCGCGTCGGCGCTGCCGGACCCGTCGCAGCGGCAGGATGGCATGGCGTTTCCTTTCGCGAAGGGGACCGGCAGCCGGGGCCCGCGCCGTCAGGGTCGGCGCCCGCGCGGGCCGCTCCGGCGCCCCATACGAGCCTACCGCGCGGGCCGGGCGGTTGCGAGCGCGAACCGCGCCCGCTCTGCGCCGCCGCGCGGCCGGGAAATGGGTGGAGGGGCGGGGGCCCGGGCTGGTACACTGCCCGCCGGTGGCAGGGGCGTGTCTGGCGTGCCCGTAACGGGGGTGCCACTGGCGGCTTGTCCGCCAGTGTCGGCCGGAAGCACACTGCCTGCGAGCAGCCAGTGGCACCCGCCCATGGGGGGTTGTCCGGCACGCCAGACACGTACGCGGCCGAGCGGCGCGGGCGGGCAGCCCGCCGGCGCCGCACGACGCGGGTCCGCCAGCGAAAGGGAGACGTGGTCATGAAAGCATCCATCAGCGCGTGGAGTTACCGGGCGTTCTTCGAGTCGTGGAAGATGGACTACGCGGCCTTCGCCAAGGAGGTCAAACGCCTGGGGGCCGACGGGTTCGAGGTCTTCCCGGACTACCTGGACCCGAAGGCGCCGGGCAGGCACCTGAAGGCGATCGCGCGGCAGGCGAAGCGGATGGGCCTGGGGATCTCGGCCGTCATCGCGAAGAACGACTTCGCGTGCCCGACGGCCCAGGGGCGCCTCGCGGAGATCGAGAACGTCAAGCGCTGGATCGGCTACACCGCCGACGCGGATCTGGCGGTGATGAACTCCTTCACCGGCTGGCACACGCCGGGCGAGGACCCCTTCCTGGAGGCCGCGCGCGTCGTCGACGCCTACCGCGAGGTGATGCCCGTGGCCGAGAAGCGCGGCGTGGTGCTCGCGATCGAGAACCACTCGACCGTCAACCCCGACGCGGACGGCATCCTGGCGATCCTCCGCGCGGTGGGAAGCCCGAACCTGCGGACGAACCCGGACCCGACGAACTTCATCGCCGACTATCCCGAGCGGCCCGAGACTTCCATCAACGCCCTCTACGCGATGACCGAGCGGTTCGCCGCCCCGATGGCCAACGCCCACCTGAAGGTCTTCAAGTACAAGCCCGATGGCGAGCACGCCTATGTCGATGTGAAGCGGATTGTGGGCATCTTCCGCAAGGCGGGGTTCAAGGGCTACGTCGTCCTGGAGGTCGAGCGGAACCCGGAGCAGGCGCCCGAGATCTGCGCGAAGGGCCTGGCGCTGCTGAGGAAGTACATCTATTGACTCCGGCGTAAGTAACGTTCATCCCGAGCAAGGGATGTCATTCTGAGGCCCCGTTTGCGGGGCCGAAGAATCTCGCCGTGTTCCGGCCGAAAAGCGAGATTCTTCGTCGCGGCTCAAGCCGCTCCTCAGAATGACAAACGTGAGCATTGCTTTTACCGGGATCAATAGCCCGGGCAGGGCCGTCAGCCCGTCAGGTCCCACGCGATGGGGGGCATCAGCATCTGGCGCGCGAGGTGCGCTGGCACCGCCAGGTCGGCCGGCGCGTCGGGCCAGAGGACCACGTCAAAGTCGTGCCAGCCCTGGTCGGTGACGTGATGGTCGGGCCGTTCCTCGGCCGGGAAGGGGTCGTGGTGGGCTGAGAAGGGCGACCGGAGGAGCGTCAGGCTGACGCCCTCCGGGTCGACGCTTACGCTGAAGACCTCCGGGGCGACGACGGCGAAGTGCCGCCGCGAGTCGGCCACCGCGAGGGCCCCGTTCAGCGGATACTCCAGCCCGTCGACCGGCCGCGCAAGCGGCCCGCCGCTCACGAGGTCCGTCCGCCGAAGGAGCCGCTCCGGTGCCGCGAGGTGCAGCCGCAGGAGCCGCTGGGCCTGGGCCCAGACGACCGAGAGCCGCAGATGCAGCGTCGGCTCGCCGCGCGTGACCATCGCGCGGCACCAGACGCGCGAGTGGCCGAACTCGCCCCGGCCCAAGAGCGCCGCCCGCAGGGGCCCCGACTCGACGGCCTGCCACCCGCGGGCCCACTTGAACGACCCGAGCCGCGCGCCGTCGAAGCGGTTCCCGCAGGAGTGCGACCACGTGTCGGACGGGTCGTCGTGCACGTCGAGCGAGACGACCCAGTCGCCCAGGTAGAGGCCGTCGGGGGCGACCTGGACGGCCAGGAACTCATTGGCAAGTTGCGATTCGTCCATGCTCAAGGTCCCGTCCGGCGCGGGCGGGGCCGCGGCGTCCCCCTCGGCACGGACGAGGCGGAGGACGCGCGACCCGCCCGCGGGAATGGCGACGCGCGCCAGCACGCGCCCGCCGCCGCACTTCGAGCGGCGCTCGATCTGCTGGTGCGGCACGGCCGCGCCGCGCTCGTCCAGCACGAGGAGCGGCTCGGGCGGCTGCCAGGGCTCGTGGGCGACGTACCCGTCGAACGCCTCGGCCGACGGGTTGACGAGGACGACCTGGTGCTCGCCGGGCCTGGCGCGGTCGCGGAAGGCGCGGCGGGTGATGCGGGTGAGGAGATCGTCGGCGGCGGCCTCGGCGGCCGCGAGTTCGCCCGCGACGGCCGCGCTCGCCTCGTCGAGGCACGTGCCGTCCAGCATGTCGTGGAACTGGTTGAAGAGGACGGCGTCCCACGCGCGGGCGAGGGTCTCGGCGGCGTCGGCGGGCGCGGCCTGGGGCAGGAGGGCGGCGGCCCGCGCGGCCTGGACCAGGCGTGACTCGGCCCGGCGCATCGGGACCTTGATCCGCCGCTCCACGCTGTAGCAGCCGATGGCGTGGTGCTGGAGTTCGCCCGTCACGACGGGCATCACGTCCAGGCACCCGGCCACGGCGTCGAAGAACGCCCGCGGGTGCGAGAAGACGAGCCGCGCGCCCGCAAACGCGCCCGCGTTCACGCGGAGCCACGCGATCTGCTCGCGCGTGGGCCCGCCGCCGTGGTCGCCGACGCCGAAGAAGCACATCGTGTGATCGACGCCCTCGGGCGTGGCCTCGATGGCGGCCTGGACGTGGGCCCGGATGTCGGCCGCGTGCGTGCAGTAGGGGCCCACGATGCGGAAGGCCGCCACCTCGTGCCCGTCGGGGCTGCGCCAGCGGAAGAGGGCCCCCGGCAGGTCCCTCTCGTGCGGCCCGGGGCGCATGAAGCAGTAGGCGTCGATCCCCGCCTCGCGCAGGAAGCGCGGCAGGTAGGCCGTGTGGCCGAACGAGTCGACGTTGTAGCCGACGGTGGTCGTGCGGCCGAACGCGCGGCGGTAGTACGCCTGGCCCGTCGCCAGTTGCCGCGCGAAACTCTCCGCGCTCGGCAGGTTGCAGTCGGGCTGGATGACCATGCCGCCGACGAGTTGCCAGCGGCCCGCGGCGACGAAGCGGCGGACGCGCTCGAACAGCGGCGGGTCGATCCGCTCTACCTGGCCGTGGAACCACGAGCCCGAGCACGTGAAGACGAACTCGGGGACCTCGTCGAGCCGGTCGCAGGCGCTGCGGGCGGTGGCGAGGACGGCGTCGACGCCCTCCGACCGCCGCCACAGCCACACGGGGTCCAGGTGGGCGTTGCCGACGAGATGGACGGTTTTCATGACGGCCCTCCCAAGCGGCGCCGGGAAGGCCGGTTCGCCGGACCTCTGACGCCGAGAGTGCGGTCGCCATTCTACCGCGGACGGGACGATAAGGAAGCGACCTCCGGGGCGACGGCCTCGCGGGCGCCGGATCCCGGTTGGGCAGGGGCCATCGGGCACTTGTCCCTACGGTGCCCGGCAGACCGTCGCCGCGGCCGTGGCCCGCGGCGCCCGCCGGGCCGTCGCGCGGCGGACCAGCCAGAAGATGACCCCGTCGACAACGACCACGAGGACCAGCGCCACCACCAGCGCTGCCCCGCCGCCCCCGTCCCGGTGGGCGGCCAGGACCGCACAGGGGACCAGCATGAGGGCGTCGAGCAGCAGCAGCGGGAAGACCAGCGCGTCCGCGAGCGCCAGGCCGAGGCCGTACAGGCGCCCCGCAGCCCGGCGGATGTGGTAGATCGCCACGATGCCCAGGACCGTCGTCCCCAGCGGCGCCGTAAAGCCCAGGAGGAACAGCGGGATCAGGAGCACCACCACGATGACGCCGGCGACACCGGCGGCCTTGACCCGAGTTTCGCTCGGGCCTGAGTCGGAAGGCGCCGATACGGCCGCGGAGGGCAGGGTCCCTTCCTCGGCGGGGCCCTCACCCAGAGGATCGGCGGTGGTTCCATGAGCGTCCGACTCTGCCTGTAGACGAGCGGCCTGGGCGGCGGCCATCTCGGCCTCGCGGCGGGCGTCGTGCGCGGATACCAAGCCGAAGTAAGGCATCACCAGGGCGGCCAGCGGGACCAGGAACGTCGCGCCCCACAAGGCGCCCACGAGGGCCGCCCGCGACAGGTGCGGACGCACCGGCGGCGCGGGCGGGGCGGGCGGC
>CAYGZE010000169.1:8325-9591 GCA_964354185.1 uncultured Anaerolineales bacterium
GCGGCGGGGCCGCGGATTCCTGCGCGTACGCCTCGGGCGGATCGAGTTTCGCCAGGACCGCTTCCACGTCGGCGGCGCTCGGATCCGTCACCTTCGCGGCGGCCAGCATCTCGAGGACCTGGGCCTCGACGTCGTCCGCGATGCTGACCCGCTCGTCGCGCGGCACTCCGGCCGAGGCGAGGGCCCGGTCGATTGCATCCAGATACCTGTCCACGCGCTGGCGCGCATCGGCGCCGAGTCGTGCTCGTTCGTCGGTCATTTCAGGTCTCCTGACAGCAGGTCGTTGACGGCCACGTTCAGTTCATCCCAATGGCGGCGCATTCCCTCGAGCCGGCCTCGGCCCGGGGTCGTGAGGCGGTAGTAGCGCCGCGGCGGGCCCGCGGGCGACGGGGCGACGCGGACCTCCACGAGGCCCTCCTTCGCCAGGCGCACGAGGATCGGATAGACCGTGCTCTCCGTGATGGCCAGGCGCTCGGCCTTGCGGAGGCGCTGGAGGATCTGGTAGCCGTAGGCCTCGCCATCGGCCAAGGCACCGACGACGCATAGCTCGACGACCCCCTTGCGGAGTTGTGACACCCAGGTTCGCATCGCCGCGCCCTCCTCGCTACTACTCTATCCACTATAGTGCAATGCGGAGTAGCGATTGTCAAGGTTAAAATCCCCTTTTCTTGAAGATTCCACTGGGATCGGGTTCGGAGGAGGGGGACTGCCTTTGCCTGCCCCAGCAAGGCCCATTCGCACGGGACATGCCCGGCAGGCAGGCACGCGGGGTCGTGACGGGGCCGCCCGGGTTCGGGCATCGGACGCCGATGCCGGCCGTGGCCGCCGAGTCTACTCGCGCTCGAGTTGGGCGGCGGCGTTGGCCGCGCGGGTCAGGGGCCAGCGGGCGAAGGCCTCGATGGCATGGTACTCCGGCAGGCCCAGGGCGTCGTAGAGTTTGGCGGTGGCCATGTTCCGCTCCTCGGCCCGCTGCCAGAACTCGCGGGTGTCGTAGGGGCCGGGGAACATGGCCCGGTCCTTCTGGCTCTGGTGGCGGAAGATGGCGAAGCGCTTGCGCCGCAGTTCGTCGGGCGAGAGGGGGACGGCCATGTCGATCTCGCCGGGCGGCCACTCCTCCCAGGCCCCGCGGTAGAGCCAGAGGACCGGCGCCGTGCGGCCGGCGGCCTCGTCGTGCTCCAGGGCGAGCCGCGCGGCCTCCAGGCACAGCCGGTGCGTCCCGTGCGGGTCCGACAGGTCGCCGGCCGCGAAGACCATGTCGGGCTGCAC
>CAYGZE010000170.1:0-8121 GCA_964354185.1 uncultured Anaerolineales bacterium
TCATGTTCCGCGCCCAGGAGATGAGCCGCTACGTCGAGGACGGCGTCCTCGACGCCGGCCTCACCGGGAGCGACTGGATCGCCGAGAACGCCTCCGACGTTCACGTCGTCGCCGACCTCGTCTACGCCAAGGCGCGGATGGTCCCCGTGCGCTGGGTCCTGGCCGTCCCCGAGGAGAGCCCCGTCCGCAGGCCCGAGGACCTCGAGGGCGGCCTGGTGGCCACGGAACTCGTGCGGGTGACCGAGGCGTTCTTCCGGGCGCGCGGCGTGGGGGTCAAGGTCGAGTTCTCGTGGGGCGCGACGGAGGTGAAGGCGCGGCTGGTGGACGCGATCGTCGACGTGACGGAGACGGGCTCGTCGCTCCGGGCCAACCGCCTGCGGGCCGTCGAGACCGTCATCACCTCCAACACCCAGCTCATCGCCAACAAGGCCGCCTGGCAGGATGAGTGGAAACGCGCCAAGATCGAGAGCCTGACCCTCCTCCTCCAGGGCGCCATCGAGGCGAAGGACAAGGTCGGCCTCAAGATGAACGTGCCCACGGCGGCCCTGAAGGAGGTTCTGGCGCTTCTGCCGGCCGAGAAGAGCCCGACCATCTCGAACCTGGCCGATGCCGCCTGGGTCGCCGTCGAGGTCATCCTCCCCGGCAAAACGGAACGGGAACTCGTGCCGCGCCTCAAGCGGGCCGGCGCGAGCGGCATCATCGTGTACCCGCTGAACAAGGTCATCCATTAGGGCGGCCCGGGGCCGGCGGCGGCGCGTGCCGGGCCCGCCGCCGGTCGCAGCCGCCTGAGGGGTGTGGCATGGGCAGCACGGCAATCCGGTGGACCCTTCTGGGCGCGGCGCTGGTCGCGGCATGCGCGGCCGGGGCCCCGCGCGGCGCGGCGAGCGCCGCCGAGGTGAGCGAGGCGCCCGCGGCCGTGCCGCCGGCGCGCCCGTGCCTGCCCCCGCCGCCCGTGATCGAGCACACCGACGATCCCCTGGCCGCGGCCCTGCGCCACTACCTCCGCGGACGCCTCCTGGCCGACGACGGGAACCGCGTCGAGGCGATCGAGGCGTTCCGCCAGGCGGCCGCCCTGGCGCCCGAGGCGGCCCACGTGTGGTACCACCTGGGCCTGGCGCTCTACGAGGTCGGCAACGTCAGCGGGGCGGTGGAGGCGATGGACAAGGCCCTGGCCCTCGCGGGCGACGAGCCGGCCTTCCTGTTCCATCGCGCCCGCTTCGCCACCGCCCTGGGCGACCCGAAGGGCGCCGGCGGGTACCTGAAGTCCCTGCTCGCCAGCGCCCCCAAGGGCTCGCCCTACTACCTGCTGGGCCTCTGGTACCAGGCCCGGGCCGCCCAGGAGACCGGCGACGCCGACGGGGCCATCGCCTGCTACGAGGGCCTCCTCGAGCGCCTGGCCCAGCCCGAGCCGTTCTTCCAGCGATATCCTGAGATCTACATGATCTACCGCGGCCAGGTCCAACTCAAGCAGGTGCTGGGCAACCTGTACCTGCTGCGCGGCGAGGGCGCGAAGGCGGTCGCGATCCTTCGCGAGGCGCTGGCCGACCGGCCCGATCAGCCCGAGGTCCTCGCCATGCTCTGCCGCGCCTACCTCGCCCGGAAGGACTACGCCGAGGCCCGCGCGACGGCGCGGCGGATGATCGAGGTCCATCCCGAGGGGGGCGCCGGCTACCAGCAACTGGCCGAGACCTACCGCGCCGAGGGGAACCCCGAGGGCGTCGTCCCCGACCTTCAGGCCATCCGCCGCGAGCATCCCGACCGCGTCATGGCGGCGTTCCAACTGGCCGCCGTCTACGAGGGCCTCGGCCGCGACGACGCCGCCGAGGCCGAGTACCGGGCCCTGGCGGCCCTGGGCGACAAGGCGCCCGGCACCGCCGTCGCCGCCACCGTCAAACTGTCGGAAATGCATATGAAGAAGGACCGCCCGGTGGACGCCCTCGAGGCGCTGGCCCACGGCCTGGATGCCGGCGGCACCGAGACGGCCCTGCTGATCCGGGCGGCCCGCCTCATCGACGCGCTGCCCCGGCCGGCCAAGGTCTACGCCGACGCCCAGCGCCTCGTCACCGGCGACGCCAAGTCGTACGGGTCGCTCGTCCTGGTGGGCATGCTGGCCGAGAACCTCAAGCGGCGCGGCGACGCCGTCCTCCTCTACGACCAGGCCATCGCCGCCCGGCCGCAGGCCGCCATCGCCTACTCGCGCAAGGCCGACCTCCTGATCGGCGCCGGCCGCCTCGAAGACGCCTTGGCCGTCTACCAGGCCGCCCTCGACGCGGGCCTCACCCTGCCGGCGTTTCACCGGCAGATGGGCCTCCTGCTGGACCGCCTGAACCGGCTGCCCGAGGCGATCCGGTCCTACCGCCTCGCCGTCGAGGGGAACCGCAAGGACAAGGCCGCCCTCGCCCTCCTGGCCGACGCGCTCCAGCGCGACGGCAAGTCCCAGGAGGCCGAGGACGCGCTGAAGGGCTGGGTCGCCCAGACGGGCCCCGACGCGGAGGTCTACTGCCAATTGGCGGCCGTGTACCTGGCGCGGGGCGACCTCGACGCGGCCGACCGGACCGTCGCCCAGGCCGTCATCCTCGACTCCCGGGCCACCGGGCCGCGCACCCTCCTGGCCGAGGTCCGCTTCCGCCAGAAACGCTTCGACGAGGCCGTGAAACTCGCCCGCGACGTCCTCGAAGAGGTCCCCGGCAACGCCGGCCTGCGGGTCCTCCTGGCCTGCTCGCTGGCCGGCCTCAAGGACTTCCAGGACGCCGTCGCCGAGGTAAAGGCGCTCCTGGCCGCCGAGCCCGAGAACGTCCGGTGGCGGTACCTGCTGGCCGGCTTCTACAGCGAGATGGGCGACGCCGCCGACGCCGAGAAGGAACTGCTCCGGATCCTCCAGAAGGACCCGAACCACGCCGGCTCGAACAACGACCTGGGGTACCTGTGGGCCGATCGCGGCGTCCACCTGGGCCGGGCCGAACAGATGATCCGCCAGGCCCTGGCGGCGGAGCCGAGGAGCCCCGCCTACCTGGACAGTCTCGGCTGGGTCCTCTACAAGCGCGGCCGGCTCGAGGAGGCCGTCAAGGCCCTCGAAGCCGCCGTCGAGGGGGCCCCCGACCTGGACGCCGTCCTCTGGGACCACCTCGGCGACGTCTATTGGCGCCTGAGCCGCCAGGGCGACGCCTCCCGCGCCTGGGAGAAGGCCGTCGGCATCGCCAAGGCCCGCGGCGCGCAGGCCGACGCCGGCCAACTCCAGCGCCTCCAGCAGAAGGTCGACAGCCTCCGCGCAGGCAAAGCCCCCGACGTGGCGCCCCTGGCGCCCGCCGACCAGCAGGGCACGGACATGCCCGAAACCAGGAAACCGTAACCGAGGTCACAGGGAGCAGACGACCATGTCAGGCCATTCCCATTGGGCGACCATCAAGCGGAAGAAGGGCGCGGCAGACGCCAAGCGCGGCCAGGCGTTCTCCAAGTGCGCCCGGGCCCTCACCCTGGCGGCGAGGACCGGCGGCGGCGACCCCGCCACCAACCTCACCCTCCGCTACGCCATGGACGAGGCGCGGGCCGTCAACATGCCGAAGGACTCCATCGACCGCGCCATCAAGAAGGGCACCGGCGACCTCGCCGGCGCCGTGATCGAGCAGATCCTCTACGAGGCCTACGCTCCCGGCGGCGTCGCCGTCCTGGTGGACGTCGTGACCGACAACCGCAACCGCACCGCCAGCGAGATCACCAAGATCTTCGAGCGCCACGGCGGCCACATGGGCCAGCCCGGATGCGTCGGCTGGATGTTCTCGCTGAAAGGCGTCCTCACCGTGACCGGCTTCTCGGACGAGGAGAAACTCATGGACCTCGCCCTCGGGGCCGGCGCCGAGGACCTGACCGAGACCGAGGGGGCCTTCGAGGTCATCACGCCGCCCGAGACGTTCGAGGCCGTCAAGGCCGCCCTGGCCGCCGCCGGCGTCCCCGTGGAGCGGGCCGAGGTCGCCCAGCGGCCGCAGAACTTCGTCCCCCTCGACGAGGCCGCCGCCCGCAAGGTCCTCTCCCTCATGGAAGCCCTCGAAGACCACGACGACGTGCAGAAGGTCCACGCCAACTTCGACATCCCCACGGACGTTCTGGAGAAGATCCAGGCGGGATGAGAGGAAGTACCTGAGTACCTGGGAGACGAGTGCCTAAGTGCCTGAGTACCTGAGTGCCTGAGTAACGGCACCCACAAAACACAGGCGCGGCGGAAGCCCTGTCGCGCCTTTCTTGCTTTGGCCTTTACTCAGGTACTCAGGTACTAAGGTACTCAGGCACTTCCTCACTCCACCGTCACGCTCTTGGCGAGGTTGCGGGGCTTGTCGACCGCGCAGCCGCGCAGCACCGCCACGTGGTAGGCGAGGAGTTGGAGCGGGACGACGTTCAGGAGCGGCTGGAACGGCTCGGGCACGTCGGGGACGTAGAGGACGTGCTTGGCGAGGCGCCGGATCTCCGTGTCGCCCTCGGTGGCGACGGCGATGACCTGGCCCCCGCGGCTGCGGACCTCCTCCATGTTCGAGAGGACCTTCTCGTACTGGAGGCCGCGGTTGGCGAGGAACACGACCGGCATCTCCTCGGTGATCAGCGCGATGGGCCCGTGCTTCATCTCGGCGGCGGGCAGACCCTCCGCATGGACATAACTGATTTCTTTGAGTTTCAGCGCCCCCTCCAGCGCCACCGGGTAGTTGTAGCCGCGCCCGAGGTACAGCCAGTTCGGGCACGCCTTGTACCGGTCGGCGGCCTGCTGGACGGCCTCGTCCAGGGCGAGGACGGCCCGCACCCGGTCGGGGACGGCCTGGAGCCCCTGGAGGATCTCGCGGGCGTGGTACGGGGCGAGGTGCTTGCGGCGGCCGAGGAAGAGGGACATCATCGTCAGGACCTCCAGTTGGCTCGTGAAGGCCTTCGTGGAGGCCACGCCGATCTCGGGCCCGCAGTGGAGGTAGACGCCGGCGTCGGTCTCGCGGGCGATGGTCGAGCCGACGACGTTGACGACGCCCAGCACCAGGGCGCCCTTCATGCGGGCCTCGCGGACGGCGGCCAGGGTGTCGGCCGTCTCGCCGCTCTGGCTGATGGCGATGACGACGGTGCCGTCGTCGACGATGGGATTGCGGTAGCGGAACTCGCTGGCGTACTCGACCTCGGTCGGGACGCGGGCCATGTCCTCAAAGAGGAACTCCCCCACGAGGCAGGCGTGCCACGCCGTGCCGCACCCCGTCAGGATCACCCGCCGCGCGTGCGTCAGTTGCCTGGCGAACGCCTGGATGCCGCCCAGGATCACCTCGCCCGCCTCCGGGTCGAGCCGCCCGCGCAGGGTGTCGGCCAGGCTGTCCGGCTGCTCCATGATCTCCTTGAGCATGAAGTGCGGGTAGCCCTTCTTTTCGATCTCGGCGAGCGACCACTCGACCTGCTGGATCTCCTTGTGGGTGGGGATGGCGTCGACGGTCGAGGTCTTGATGCCGTCGCGGCGGATGGTGGCCATCTCGTTATCTTCAAGATAAATCACGTTAGTCGTATGCTCGATGATGGCCGAGGCGTCGCTGGCGACGATGTACTCGTCCTCGCCGACGCCGACGATGAGGGGCGACCCGTTCCGGGCGGCCACCAGGACGTCCGGCTCGTCGGCGTGGATCACGGCGATGCCGTACGCGCCGCGCACCTCCGCGAGGCCCTCCTGGACGGCCTTCTCGAGGTCGCCCTCGTAGTACATCGCAAACAGGTGCGCCAGGACCTCCGTGTCGGTCTCGCTCCGGAACTTGACGCCCTTGCTTTCCAGCAGTTGCCGCAGGGCCGACCAGTTCTCGATGATGCCGTTGTGGACGACGGCCAGTTTGCCCGAGGTGTCGGTGTGCGGGTGGGCGTTGACGTCGTTCGGTTCGCCGTGGGTGGCCCAGCGGGTGTGGGCGATGCCCAGGGTGCCGCCGAGATCCTCGCCCTCCAGAAGCGCCTCCAGGGCGCTGATGCGGCCGCGCGTCTTGCGGAGGAACAGGCGCCCGTCATGGTCCTGCTGAAGGGCGATGCCGGCCGAGTCATAGCCGCGGTACTCCAGGCGCTTCAGGCCCTCCATCAGGATGGGGTAGGCCTGCTTGTGGCCGATGTAGCCGACGATTCCGCACATGGCGGTCTCCCTTGGGCGTGCGGGTACCCTCCGCCGCCTGCGCGACCTCGGTGAGACAACTTGGGCGTGGCCGAGCGACCCCCCCTCGTATCGGCCCGGCGGCGCGGTCGCCTTGAGCCATCCTGGCGCGCCGCAGCCGCCGGCGCGGGGGCGCCTCGCCGGAAGGAGAACCCTAGCGTCGCGCGTCCGCAAACGCAAGCGGCGAACCGGGGGAGGGGGGGAGGGCGTTCGCGACCTCCCGGCCGGGCCGGAGGCCGCGCGGATTTGCCCTTGACGGGCGCGGCGAAGTAGTGTCTATAGGCGCGTCCGCGGGCAGCCCGGGCGGCACTGGCGGACAAGCCGGTAGCGGTCAAGCCACGGCAGGCTTGCCCTGCCAGGGTGGCACCCGCCGATGGGCCCTTGCCAAGCACGCGGAACACGTCCTCGGACGCCCGGGGCAAGGGGGCGGCGGGCGGGCCCGGAAGGGCCGGGCCGGCTGCCGAGGCGCCGGCAAGAGGGTCTGGCGATGGGCGATGGAACGGCAAGGGGGGCGTGCCCGCTTCTGGGTCTGGCGCTGGCGGCGGGCCTGGCGGCGGGGTGCGGCGGGCCTCAGGCCGCGGTCCGCTATGCCGCCGGCAAACCCGACGAGACGGTCGCCTACGACACGGCGACGTACCAGTTCGCCCGCGACCGCAAGGTCCAGGTCCTCCTCTTTCGCCGGACGGCCGCGCCGATCGGCGAGGCCGACCCGGACTTCGAGTACGTCTGCCTGGAGATCCCCGAGCGGGCCAAGTACGGCTGGCTCAAAGAGGATCAGGTGCCGGCCTATCGATGGGTCCGCCAGTACGGCCGCGACACGGTGTGGCAGGGGACGGCGGGGCAGGTGAAGATGCAGTTCGGCGACAACCGGCGTCATCTGCACCTGGATTTTCGCATGACGATGGAGCCTCTGGGCGCCGGCGCGGGCGGCGGTCACATCCTGAGCGGCCGCGTCAAGTGCCTGGAGGATGCGGCTCGCACGCAAGGTCTCGTCAACCGCTACGGCGAGTGGCTGAGGTCGCTCCTCCAGCCCCCGCCGACGCCCGGTAAGAAGCCATGAAGCAGATGTACCTGTCCGAGCCGGCGCTGGTCGGCATGATCCTGGCGTCGGCCGAGGTGTACCGGCGCGAGTGCTACGGCCTCCTGGTCGGACGCGCGCGGGCCGGCGGCACCCGGGTGGAAGGCGCCATCGCGTACCAGACGGCGGAGCGGACGTTCTCCGGCGTCAGCCTGTGCGAGCGCCCGAACCGGGTGATCCAGGACATCGTCAACCGGTTCCCGCGGCACAAGCACGCGTACATCGGCGAGTTCCACTCGCACCCGGACTACGGCGGGCGCGACGGCATCGTCGGGCTGACGGCGGCCGACGTGGCGGGCGTGGGCCCCGACGAGATCCAGGTCGTCATCGCCATCCACCGCCGCCGGCGGCACGTCCGCTGGTCGACGCGGCGGGACGGGACGCTCTCGGGCACGCTGGGCGACTACCACTTCAAGATCGGGGGCTACCAGGTCCGGCGGGGGGCAGGCGGCCGCGCCGGCGGCAAGGGCGCCCGCCCGCCGCGGGCCCGGCGGCTGCTGCGGGTGCGGGTGTCGTGCGCCTACGCCGTCCGGTTCCTGAACGCTGCCGCGCGCCGTGCACGCCGCGCCCCCCGGACCGGATCGGAGCGGCCGGATGCGGTCTAGCGTCCGGCGTCGGGGTCCCAGTAGGCGGCGACGGAGGCCAGGCCGATCGGGTCGAAGTCCCGCGGGTCCAGGATGTCGACGCTCCCGTCCGTGAAGAGGACGTTCGTCCGCCGATCGTGCCGCGCGAACACCAGGAGGCCCGCGTCGGTGCCCCACCCCTCGCCGCGCCAGTCGTCGGGATACGAGTCGGTCGCCCCCCGTGCGACGACCTTCGTGTAGTCGAGGCAGAGGATGACCCGCCGGCCGGGGGTGATCGACAGGTCCCCCCGGGCCAGCGAGTTCATGCCGTAGTTCGTGTT
>CAYGZE010000170.1:8221-9551 GCA_964354185.1 uncultured Anaerolineales bacterium
GGCGTTTGTCGGGCGGGTCGGTGGCGACGAAGCCGTGATCGATCTGCCAGATCCGGACGATGGCCGCGGCGGCGCTGCGGCGGACCCGCTCCGACGGGCTGTCCAGCTGCGCGAGCAGCGTCTCCACGCTGGCGACGCTGCGGACCCGCCCCAGCGCGTCGGCCGCCGCCGCCTGCACGTCCGTCGACGGGTCCTGCTCCAGCCGGTTCAAGAGGAGGTGGGCGCTCTTCGGGTCGCCTATCCGGCCCAGCGCCACGAGCGTCGCCTCGCGGACCTCCGGGCGCTCGTCGGACGAGGCGTTCTCCATTACCGGCAGCAGGTCCTTGCGGCGCAAGCGCCCGACGGCCGAGACGGCCTCGACGGCCACCCGCGTGTCCGGATCGGCCGCCAGGCGCGCGAGGGTCTCGGCCGCGGCCGGCGACCCGGCGTCCGCCAGGTCGCGGATGGCCCGGACCCGGTCCTGCGTGTCGCCCGACTGGACGTCCCGGATCATCCGGTCCTCCGACGGGCCGAGGTGCCGCACGAGGAGCACCACCGCCAGGACGGCCGCGGCGCCCAGCAGGACGGCCAGCCGGATGGTCTTGCCTTTCACGGTTCGCTCGCCTCGGCCTTACAAGGAGATGTGGCCACGGCCCATCCCGGAGGGGGCCCGCGCCTCTTTGCGCGGCCGGTGCCCGCCGGCGCAGGGCGGGCCGTGGCATCCGTCTCCATTGTGGCGGCCCGGGCCTGTCCAGTCAAGGACGCAGCTTCGTACTACAACGCAACCCGCGCCGGCGCACCCTGCGGGCCCGCCGGCAATTTGGTTGACCCGCCGGCCGCGCCGTGCCAGGATGCTTGCGGCCGGCGGCCCTTCGCGCGGCGTGCGGCCGCGTAGCACAACTTGGCCACGACCCGGTTAGCCGCGACCCGGTTAGCCGCGACCCGAAGGGGAGCGCGGCCGCGCGAGTCACCGCAGGAGGTGCCATGAGCCAGAGCCTGCTTCCCCCCGCGCCCGCGCCGGGCGCTCCGCCCAAGCCCGGCAAGGTCCAGGCCATCGCCATCATGTGCCTCGTGGACGGCATCCTGAACGTCCTCCTCGGGCTGGGCCTGGGCGGCGGCCTGCTCGCGGGCGTGGTGACCGCGTGCTGCGCCCCCATCGGCGCCTACCCCATCGTCCTGGGCATCCTGGAGATCATCTACGCGAGCAAACTGCTGCCCGACGCGCCGCCGCGGGACGTGCGGCCGGCCCAGTACCTGGCCGTCATGCAGATCATCAACATCGTGGCGGGCGGCGTCGTCTCGCTCGTCGTGGGCATCCTCAGCCTCGTCTTCTACGGCGAGGCCGAGGTCA
>CAYGZE010000171.1:0-9540 GCA_964354185.1 uncultured Anaerolineales bacterium
ATCGAGGAGCACGTGGTCCACCGGCGTCCGGTCGCGTTGCCGCCGGACCTGGAGCCCGCCCCGTTCATCCCCCTGCCGAAGACCGAGGCCGACCACGCCGCGCGCCGCCGCATGCAGGCCCTGGGCGAGGAGGTCATCGCCGCCGGCAAGGTGGCGGCCTTCGTGGTGGCGGGCGGCCAGGGCACCCGCCTGGGGTACGAGGGGCCGAAGGGATCGTTCCCGATCGGGCCGGTGTCGCGGCGGCCGCTGTTCCAGGTCTTCGCGGACGGCATTCTGGCGGCCCGGCGGGCGTGGGGGGCGTCGATCCCCTGGTACGTCATGACCAGCCGCGCCAACGACCGCCAGACGCGGGACTTCTTCGAGGCCCACAACTACTTCGGCCTGCCACGGAGCGAGGTCCGCTTCTTCATCCAGGGCCGCATGCCCGCCGTCGACTTCAACGGGAAACTGATCCTGGCGGAGCGGGCCGAACTGGCGTGGAGCCCCGACGGCCACGGCGGCTCGGTCCGCGCGCTGGCGCGGAGCGGCATGCTGGCCGACATGGCCTCGCGCGGCATCGAGCAGATCAGCTACTTCCAGGTCGATAACCCCCTCGTGCCGCCGGTGGACCCCGTCTTCATCGGGCACCACGTCGCCGCCGAGAGCGACATGTCGAGCAAGATGGCCCGGAAGCGCGGGCCCAAGGAGCGGATCGGCGTGTTCTGCCTGAGCCGCGGGCGGCTCCACGTGGTGGAGTACAGCGACCTGCCCGACGTGCTGGCCGAGGCGAGGAACCCCGACGGGACGCTCCGCTTCGAGGCCGGCAGCATCGCCATCCACATTCTGGCGCGGCAGTTCGTCGAGCGGCTGAACGAGGGTGGCCGCTTCGCCCTGCCCTTCCACCGGGCCGAGAAGAAGATCGCGTGCGTGGACGCCGACGGCCGGCCTCTGGAGCCCGAGGAGCCCAACGGCGCCAAGTTCGAGACGTTCGTCTTCGACGCGCTGCCGATGGCCCAGCGCCCCGTCGTCCTCGAGATCGACCGGGCGGTCGAGTTCAGCCCGGTCAAGAACGCCGAGGGCGAGGACAGCCCCGCGACGGCGGAGCGCGACATGGTCCGCCTGGCCGCCGCCATGCTCGAGCAGGCGGGCGTCCAGGTGCCGCGCGACGAGAAGTGCGAGCCCGCGGTCCGCGTCGAGATCAACCCGCTGGCGGCGCGGAACGCCGAGGAGTTGACCGAACTTGCCGCCCGGCGCCGCATCCGCCGCATCGCCCGCGACCTCTACCTCAACATCGACGACGCCTGAGTACGTGCCCGGCGTGCCCGCAACACGGGTGCCACGGCCTGCTTGCAGGCCGTGCAACCTGCCTACCCGCAGCCAGGTTGCGGACGGCACTGGCGGACAAGCCGCCAGTGGCACCCGGCGCATGGGAGTCCGAGTACCTTCTTGGAGACGGCGCTACAGGATCAGCATGGCGTCGCCGTAACTGTAGAAGCGGTAGCCCTCGCGCTTGGCTTCCTCGTACGCCGCCAGGACGTGCTCGCGCCCGGCCAGCGCGCACACCATCGCCAGGAGCGTCGTGCGCGGCAGGTGGAAGTTGGTGACCATGCCGTCCACGGCGCGGAACGCGTAGGGCGGGTAGATGAAGACGCTCGTCCTTTCGTGCGCCGCGCGGACGCCGCCCTCCGCGGCGGCCGATTCAAGGGCCCGCACGACGGTCGTCCCCACGGCGATGACGCGCCGGCCCTCGGCCCGGGCCCGCGTGATCCGCTCGGCCGCCTCGCCCGGCACCGCGAACCACTCCTCGTGCATGCGGTGGTCGGTCAGCGACTCGGTCCGGATCGGCTGGAACGTCCCCAGGCCGACGTGCAGCGTCACCGAGACGCGCTCGACGCCCTTGCGCTGGAGGTCGTCAAGGACCCGCTCCGTGAAATGCAGGCCCGCGGTCGGGGCCGCTACGGCCCCGTCGTGCCGCGCGTAGATCGTCTGGTAGGCCTCGCGGTCGGCCGACGCGCGCGGGTCGTCCGGCCCGGTGCGGCGAATGTAGGGCGGCAGCGGCGGCCGCCCCACGCCGGCGAGCACCCGGAGCGGATCGCCCCCGGAGGTCTCGCGCACGTGCCAGACGCCCGGCTCGGCCCGGCGGACGAGTTCCAGGGCGCCCGCGTCGCGGCCATCGGCGCCGAGGAGGGCCAGCCTCTCACCCTCGCGAATCCGGCCGCGGCCCGCCAGCAGCACCTCCCACACGCCGCCCGCCAGCAGCCGCAGGAAACACCCCTCGATCCGCGAGCCCGTCGCCCGCCGCGCCGTGAACGCCGCCGGGATGACCCGCGTGTCGTTGAGGACCACCAGGTCCCCGGCTCGCAGAAGGTCCGGCAGGTCGCGGAACCGGCGGTGGACGACGCCGCCGGTCCGCCGGTCGAGCACCAGGAGGCGCGAGGCGTCGCGCGGCCGCACGGGCTCCTGCGCGACCCGGTCGGGCGGCAGGTCGTAGTCGAAGTCCGATAGCCTCGCCTCGGCGTCGGGCACGGCCGTCTCCGCTTCCAGGCTGCCTCTCGCGGGCGCGATTGTAGGGCGTCGCCCGTCGGCGGGCAATGGCGAGCGGCTTCCTTGACAGGCCGTGGCCCGGCAGCCTACAATCGCCGCCCGACGAGGCGAGCGCCTGCCCCGCGCGGGAGCCTTATGGGCAACCTGGTCCAGAAAACGGTCTGGCTGCTCCAATACGTGGCACTGCGGCTCGCTGAGATGGCCCTCCAGTGCTTCCCGATCGACCTGAACCTGAGGACGGCCCGGGTGGCCGGGCGGCTGCTGTACCTCTTGGACCGTCGGCACCGCGAGCGGGCGATCGAGAACCTGCGCGCGAGTTTCCCGGGCATCGACGAGGCGACGCTGCGCCGCACGGCCCGCCGCTCGTGCGAGCACCTCATCATGGTCGGCGCCGAGGTGCTCTGCCTGCCGCGCCTCATGCAGTTCAACAGTTTCCTGCGCTACGTCGACATCGGCGGCTGCCTCGAACCGTTCCAATACGTCGCGGGCAAGCGGCCGTGCCTCCTGGTGACGGGCCACTTCGGCAACTGGGAGATGGTCGGCTACGCGATGGCGGCCATGGGGTTCCCGCCGACGTCGATCGCGCGGCCGCTCGACAACCCCTACCTGAACGACTACATCCTGCGCCTGCGCGAGCGCACCGGCCAGAAGATCCTCTTCAAGGAGGGGATGACCGACGCCGTGATCGCGCGGCTGCGGCAAGGGGTGCCGATCGGCTTCATCGCCGACCAGGACGCGGGGCGGCGCGGCTTCTTCGTCAACTTCTTCGGGCGCAAGGCCTCCGCCTACAAGAGCATCGCCTACCTGGCGATGGAGGAGAACGTCCCGATCTTCGTCGGCGGCGCCTACCGCGTCGGGGACCGGTTCCGGTACCGCATTGTCATGACCGACGCCATCTACCCCCAGGAGTTCCCGCGGGGGCTGGACGGCGCGCTGGCGATCACGCAGCGCTACACGGCGGGGATCGAGAAACTCGTGCGGCTGGCGCCCGACCAGTACCTGTGGGTTCATCGGCGGTGGAAGACGCGGCCGCCCGGAGAGAACAAGGCGGGGCCCGGCGACGGCGAACAGCCTTGCCGCGAGTAGGCCGCCGCAGCGCCCCGGCTCCTGAACCGGGCCGCCGATCCTTGTGCCGCGGCGCTGCGCGGCGTGCGTCACTCACGCTGCAGGAGGTCGCCCATGGTCCGCACGTGCCTGATGGTCGCCACCCTCCTCATGGCTGCCGCAGCCGATGAGCAACGATAACGCAGTGATCCAGAACGAGGTTAACTCTGGCGGGATTGTCGGCCGTTTCTTCCGGCCGGCAGCCGACGACATCCGCGGAGCGATCATTGTTCTCGGCGGCTCGGGGGGTGGGCTCGGCTGGTCGGGTGATGTGGCAGCGCAATTGTGTGCCGAAGGTTACGCAGCCTTGGCGCTGGCTTATTTCCGATGGCCGGGGCTTCCGAAGAAGCTGGTCGGAATTCGACTGGAATACGTCGCTTCTGCGATCCGCTGGCTGCAGCGCATGATTGCGAGCGCGGCGAGCCCCGTGGCAATCATTGGCGCATCGCGAGGGGCGGAGTTGGCGTTACTCGCAGCATCAAAGTTCTCTCAAGTACGTGTGGTCGTGGCGGTAGCGCCTAGCTCCGTCCTGTGGGGACCTGACAGCGGAATTGCCACCATTATTGGGCGGCCGGCATGGACCTTCGGAGGGCTGGCTTTGCCGGCGATGCGATCGCCCTTGGCGTGGTGGCCGCCGCGGTCGGCCGTTGGCGTCTTATCGTCGTGGATGTTCGGTACCCCATGGCGCAACACTCCACTCTGTCTTAAGTCGCTACAAGATGGGGACGCGGTCGCGCGCGCAGCCATCCCAGTTGAACAGATCATGGGCCACGTCCTTCTCATTTCTGGTGGTGACGATCAGTTGTGGCCATCGCGTCAAATGGGAGAAGCTATTATCGCACGCCTGCGGGCAGCAGGCCATCCATTCGAGGCTCGCCACCTCATCTACGATGGCGCGGGTCACGCGGTGAGTATCTTGAAAGCTGATGATTATCCGACGACGGTCCGCCATTCAATAAGCAGGCTGGTGTACGATCTGGGCGGCAGCGAGAGCGTCAACAGGAAAGCGTCTGCATCGGCACGAGCCGAAGCACTTGCCTTTCTTGGCCGCCACCTAGAAGCTGAGTGGTCAGAGCGAAAGTGACCGCAGAGAACACTCGCTTCGTCTGGTTCGGCTATCTGGAGCGCGGGGGTTTATCCGCCGCGCTCTTCAGCGGACGTCCGGACCGGCGCGGCGACCGCGCGTCGCCAGGAGCGCGACGGCGGCGACCGCGATTCCCGCGGCGGGCCAGAGCCACACGTCGGCGGCCGTCCGCCACGGGTCCGCCGGCCAGCCCTCCAGCGCAAGCCGCGCGAGGCCGACCATCGGGCTCACTTCCAGGACTCGCGGCAGCGCCGCGCCCATCGCCTCGGCCGCGGCGTAGTGGAGGACGACGGGCGCGGCGCAGGCGAGCATCGCCAGGGCCATGATCCACCGCCCCGCGGCCGGCCACCGCGCGGCGGCCACGCGGAGGCCCATCGCCATCGCCGCCACGCCGGCCGACGCTGCCGCGAGCGGCCCCGCGTCGAACGCGCGGCCGCCGACCGACCACGCCACCCGCGCGAACGGGACCGCCAGGGCCAAGAGGATCGCGAGTTCCAGGGCCGAGCGGAACCACCAGGCGGCGGGCGTGCGACCGTCCTCCGAACGCACCAGCGCGGGCCAGAAGGGCCAGATCGCCACCAGGAAGAACACCGCGGCCGCCACGAGGGCTGCCGGCGCCGTCTCCGCCTCCAGCCACGCCGAGACGATGGCGACGCGCGGACCCAGGAGGAACGAGGGAATGAGCCACACAAGGAGCCACGCGCACCAGGCCAGTGGCAGGAGGACCCAGCCGCCCCCGCGTGCCGCCTGAGCGGCCGGCGCGGCGGCCTCGCCCGGCGTGGCGGGACCTGACTGCCGGCCGTCAGGCAGGTCGGCCATCGTCAACTCCGCAGGCGGGTCGTCAGGGAGGTCGCGCGGCGGCGGATCGTCTCGTTCGGCACGTCGATGTAGTCGAGGACGCCGTCCACGCGCCCGCCCAGCCGCTCGTAGACGTAGTTCAGGTAGGCGACCTTCTCGGCGAGGGTCTTCTCCTGGAGCAACTCGGCCTCGGCCGACGGCGCCTTGCCCCACTTGATGCGGGTGCCGTTCTTGGTGTAGAGGGCGATCTCGGTGTCGCGCGGGTTCTTGCGGCCGCCGAAGTTCTCCACGTCGATCGTCGTGACCTGGTAAACGTCCCGCTGAGGCGAGACGGCTTCGGCCACGCGGACGCCGGCCAGGACGCTGCCGCCGAGCCACTCGCGGCCGGGCTGCGGCGGCGCCGCGTGGACCCCGCGGATCACCAGGAGCGTCGCCTGGCCCAGGCGCGGCGCCGAGGGGTACACGCCCGGCAGCCGCACGCCCTGGGCGTCCACCAGGTACGCCCCCCGCTCCCCCTCGACGAACGCCGCGGGGCACCGGAACCTCAGGCGGACCTCCAGCGGCGGATCGCCGGGGCTGACGCGCGGGTCGCGCTTCTCGACGCGCTCCACGCGCTCGACCCACGCGACCTCCTCGTACGCCCGGGCCACGCGCAGGCAGACGTCCGGGTCCAGAAGGCTGAACCGCTCGGGCAGCCGGTCCCGGACGTCCAGGTCGGCCAGGATCGCGGGCGTCATCCAGGACGGGCCCTCGACGAGGCGCAGCGACTCCCGCGTCATCTGGTACATCGGCATCGCGCGAACGTGCGTATCCAGCCGCCCGAAGCCGTAGAAGAGCCCAAACGCGGCCGCGCCCAGCAC
This sequence comes from uncultured Anaerolineales bacterium, assembly GCA_964354185.1. GTDB lineage: Bacteria > Planctomycetota > Phycisphaerae > FEN-1346 > FEN-1346 > CAYGZE01. Next base: position 6,370 of record CAYGZE010000171.1, read on the forward strand.
CACGAGCGCGAGCCAGGCCTTGAGCAGGCGGCGCCGGAGGCTCGGCTTGCCGCCGCCCCGCGTACTCCCGTCCTTCTGGGTTCTTGCCAAGGCAGCCTCTCCTTGTCCAGGCGCGGCTCAGCCCCTGTCCGCGGCGGCCCGCTCGAGCGCCATCGCGAGGATCCGCTCGCACAGGCGTCCGAAGGGAATCCCCGCGCGGGCGGCCGCCTTCGGCACCAGGCTGTGGCTCGTGAAGCCGGGGATCGTGTTGACCTCCAGGACCTGCGGCTCGCCCGAGTCCGGCAACATGACGTCGACGCGCGAGAGGTCGCGGCAGCCGAGCGACCGGTGGGCCGCCAGGGTCACTTCGACCACGCGCGAGGCGGCCCGGTCGTCCAGGCCGTGCTCGAACACGTATTCCGTGCGGTCCGACTCGTACTTGAAATGGAAGTCGTACCAGCCGCCGGGTGTGCGGATTTCAATCAGCGGCAGGGCCGACTCGCCCAGGATGCCGACGGTGAACTCGCGCCCGCGGACGCGCCGCTCGATGAGGGCCTGATCGTACCCGGCCCAGACCTCCTCAGCCGCCCGCGCGAGCGCCTCCGGCGTGTCACACAGCGAGACGCCGAGGCTCGACCCCTCGGCCACGGGCTTGACGACCAGGTCGGGCCCGAGGTGCAGCCGCGCGTCGCGCAGGGCGTGCGCGTCGCCGCGCCGCGCCACGCGGAACGGCGGCGTCGGGACCCCGTCGCGGAAGAACCGGTGCTTGGCGCTGACCTTGTCCATGGCCAGGCGGCTCGCCTCCGGGCCGCTGAACGTGTAGGCCACACCGAGGCGCTCCAGTTCGGCCTGGGCCTGGCCGTCCTCGCCCCATTCGCCGTGCAGCGCCAGGAACGCCACGTCGATGCCGCGCAGGCGGTCCCGGGTCAGGTCGCCCGGCCTCACGTCGCACGGGCGGACCGTGTGGCTCAGCCCCTCGAGGGCCTCGACGACGGCCCGTCCGCTCTGGAGGCTGACCGGCCGCTCGCGCGAACTGCCGCCCATCAGGACGCCGATCGCGAGGGTGCCCGGCACCAGGGACATGTCGGCCTGCGCCTCCGCCGCTCGTGTGCTCATGGCCAGATCTGGATCTCCGGTTCGAGGTACACGTCGGCCCGTTCCTTGACGGTCTTCTGGATGAGTTCGATGAGGGCGAGGATGTCGGCGGCCGTCACGGCGGCCTTGTCCTTGACGACGATGTAGTTAGCGTGCTTGCGCGAGACCATCGCGCCGCCGACGGTGGCGCCCTTGAGGCCCGCCTCGTCGATGAGAAGGCCGGCGGCCATGCCGCGCGGGTTCTTGAAGACGCAGCCCGCGCTGGCGCGGTTCAGGGGCTGGCTGTTGCGCTTGGCGATCCACATCTTCTTCATACGGTCGAGGATCGCCTTCTTGTCGTCCGGCATGAGGCGCAGTTCGGCCTCCAGGACGAAGCGGGCCGAGATGTTGCTCGTCCGGTATCCGAAGGCGAGGTCGTCCTTCTCGCGCCAGAAGGCGTTGCCGTGGACGTCGATCACCTTGACGCGCTCGACGGTCTGCCCCATGTCGCCGAACGCACCGCCGGCGTTCATCCGGACGGCGCCGCCGACCGAGCCCGGGATGCCGACCAGGCACTCGACGCCCGACAGGCCCTCGCGCGCGGCCGTGCGGACGACGTCCTGGAGCGCGGCCGCCGCCCCGGCCCGCACGAGGTCCTCCTCGACTGCGATCCGGCCGAACGCCTCCGGGTCGAGTTGAACGACGGCCCCCTTGACGCCCTCGTCCCTGACAAGGATGTTCGACCCGCGCCCCAGCGCCCGGACCGGGAGTGCGGCGGCCTCGGCGCGGCAGAGCACGTCCTGGAGTTCGTCTTCGGTCCGCGGGCGGAGGAAGTATTCGGCCGGGCCGCCGACGCCGAACGTCGTCAGCGGCGCCAGGGAATAGCCCTCCTGGGTGATCGCCTCGAGTCCCTTGAATATCTTCATCGAGCGTCCTCTTGCCCTGCTCCCGGAACGGCGGCACCGCCGGTCCGCCCGAGGCCCTGCCCGCCCAGCCCGGCCAGGACCGGCCCGGCCACGCGGTACACGTCGCCCGCGCCCATCGTCATCAGCACATCGCCTGCCGCCAGGCTCTCCAGCAGGTACCGCTGGATGGAGCCGAAGTCCTTGATGTACAGGGCGTCCGCGCCCAGCGCCTGGACCTCGCCGACCAGGTCGCTGCTGGAGACGGCCTGGCGCTCGTTCTCGCTGTCGCGGACGAAGTAGATGTCCGGGACGATGATCTTATCGGCCACCGTCAGGGCCCGCGCAAAGTCTTTCAACAGGAAGCGCGTGCGGCTGTGCTGGTGCGGCTGGAAGACGACCCACAGGCGCTTCGGCTCGAAGCGGTCGCGGGCGGCCTTCAGGGTCGCCTGGATCTCCGTCGGATGGTGGGCGTAGTCGTCCACCACCGTGACCCCGCCGGCCGCGCCCAGGACCTGCATCCGCCGCTCGACGCCCTCGAAGGACCCTAGCGCCTCGGCGATCGCGTCCGCCGGCGCCCCCGCCCAGTCCGAGAGCGCCAGCGCGGCCAAGGCGTTGAGGACGTGGTGCCTCCCGGCCAGGCGCAGGCGCACCGCCGCGTACGACTCGCCGGACCGGTAGGCCTCGAAGGCGAACCGCCCGCGGTCGGCCTCCAGGTGCTCGGCCCGCCAGTCCCACTGGCCGCCGATGCCGAACGTGACGACGCGTGCCCGCGCCGCGGCCGCCGCTTCGCGTGCCCCGAGGTCGGCCCCGCTCACGACCAGGAGGCCGTCGGCCGCGATCCCCGCCGCGAAGTCGGCGAAGGCCCCGCGAATCTCCGCCAGGTCGCGGTAATAGTCGAGGTGGTCCTCCTCGACGTTCAGGATGGCGGCCGCCCGGGCCCGGTAGTTCAGGAACGAGCGGTCGTACTCGCAGGCCTCGACCACGAGGTGCGGCCCCCGGCCGACGTGCGAGCCGCCGCCCAGTTGCGGCACCTCGGCCCCGATCACGTAACTCGGGTCGAGGCCCGCATGGGCCAGGGCGTGGCTGACCATGGCGGTCGTCGTGCTCTTGCCGTGCGTGCCGCTGACGGCGATGCCCTGGCGGATCTGCATCAGGGCGCCCAGGAACTCCGCGTACTTCTGGACCGGCAGGCCGCGCCGCCGCGCCTCGACGA
>CAYGZE010000172.1:0-9513 GCA_964354185.1 uncultured Anaerolineales bacterium
GCCACCGCCAACTGGTAGTAGGTCAGCGTCACCCGTCCGCCGGCCAGCAGCCCCGCCGGGGAGGCCCCGGCGACCGGCTGCGGCCGCGCCTCGGCGGCCGGCGCCGGCTTCACCATCCGCGGCCCGGCGGGCGGTTGCACCACCGGGGCGGGCTTCGCCAAACCGACCGGCTTCACCGACTCCAGGCCCCGCTCCTTGGCCAGGATCTCGAAGAAGGCCCGGTGCTGCTTGCTTTTGGCCATGGCACCCTCTCCGCGGACGTTGGCCTGGACCGCGCAGGAGCGCGGACTATAGTCGTCCGAAAGGCCCGCGTCAAGGCCCATGGGCCGAAACGCGCCATTCCGCCCCCGGGCCCGCTTTCCGGTTGCGAGCGTCCGTCGGGCGCGGTCCAATGGCGGCGGCCCGGACGGCCCGATCGCGTGCGCGCGGTGTCGTCCGGCGCCGTGCGGGTCGAAGGAGACAGGGCCCTCGCTCGTCTATGGCATCGGCCGGCGGGGCGGGGAGAAATCACATGAAACGCCGCGCGGCGGGCATCCTGGCGGTGTGGGCGGCCGCGGCCGTCGCGGCGGCAGGCGCGGCACGGGCCGCCGCCCCGGCCTCGCCATTCGACGAGCCGCCCGCCAAGCCCCGCGAGGCAAAGGCCCCCGCCGCCAAGCCGGCCCCCGTCCGGACGATCCGCGGCACGCTCACCCCGCCCGACCGCGTCCTGTCGGCCTTCCTGTGGGAACGCGCGTCCGACACCAAGGTGCCCGTGAAGGTGGACCCGAAGACGGGGGCGTTCGAGGCGCCGAACCTGCGGATGGGGACGTGGGACCTCGTCCTCCTGACCCCCTGGGGCCGCCTCGAAGGCGTCGACATGGCGCCGAAACTCTCGGAATACGACGCCCTCATCCCCGAGGAGTACCGCACGGAGGACCTGGGCCTGGAGGCGGGCGGCACCGTGTCCGAGGAGGACGCGAAGGCGATCCGGCGCCACATCTACGAGGTCAAGCGCCACGAGAACCGGATCCGCGACCTTGCCTTGCGCGGCACCGCCGACAAGGCCGTCGCCCTCATGGAACTCGCGCTCGACCGCGACTTCGTCGGCCGCAAGGGCGACGAGATCACCTGGCGCATCGAGCAATGGTACTATGAGAAGAAGTACGACGCCTGGCTCCCGTTCCGGACGCGCGTCCTCTACCGCTACCGCGTGTCGAAGGCGGCGTGGCAGACGTGGGGCTGGCAGTTCGAGCCCGCCCTGGGCGGCTTCAACGTGACGGACGACCTGAAGGCGCCCATCACCGTCGTCTACGCGATCCCCGAGAAACCCGCGGCCGAGAAGGGCCTCGCGGGCAACCGGCCGCCGCCCGTCCAGGACGCCCCGCCGACGGTCGACGAACCGGAGACGGGCGGCGAGTAGGGCTGGGCCGGCCGGCCGCCTCAGGGGACGCTTCGGGATTGACTCATGGCGGCGGCTCGGATAGGTTCGGGAGGCAGGCGGGCGCGCCGTGGGGGGTTCCGTGCCGACGCTGGGGCCCCTGACTCAGGAACCGCGGAAAACTGGATGGCGAGTTGACTTCGGGCCGATATGCCCTATACTACCATAAGATGACTGCCCCGTCGGCCCTTCGGGCCGGTGGGTCTATGACCTCCCGAGGGCTGCTTCGCAGCCCTCGGCGTTTTTTGGGGGAGGAGCCATGGAGCGCGTCAGCATCTTCATCGACGGCAGCAACCTGTATCATGGGCTCAAGGCCAATCTTGGCCGAACCGATCTCGATTTCCAGCGGTTTGTCCAGTGGCTTGTCAACGACCGGAAACTGGTCCGGACCTATTACTACAATGCCCCCGTCCCGGCCAGGCAGGACTCCGAGCGAGCGGCCAACCAGCAGCGGTTCTTCCAGACCCTGCGCCGCATTCCCTACTTTGACATTCGCCTGGGCCGCCTTGAGCCTCGGGGAAACACGTTTGTTGAGAAGGGCGTGGACATTGCCATCGCGGTCGACATGCTTTCCATGGCGTTCCACAACGCCTACGACACCGCCGTGCTGGTATCCAGCGATGGGGACTTCGCGAAGGCCGCCAACGCGGTCCGGGATCTGGGCAAGCATGTCGAGGTCGCCTGTTTCCACAAGGCCTACCATATCAAACAAGCCGCGGACAAAGTGATCGAACTGGACGGGGGGTCCCTGGGACGGCTGTGGCTCAAGGCCACCTGACCCCGGGAGGCTACTGCTATCCCGCCGCCAGGCGCCGCAAGGTCCGCAGGTTCACGGGGTCCATCCGGCGGCCGCGCGCGTCCTCCTTGGGCGTCTCCAGGATGAAGGGGAGCGAGGCCAGGGCCGGATGGCGGACGAGCGCCCGGAAGGCCTCGCGCCCGAGTTTCCCCCGGCCGATGTGCTCGTGCCGGTCGAGGCCGCTTCCGCGCTCGCCCCGGGCGTCGTTCGTGTGGACGACGGCCAGGCGCGCCAGGCCGACCGCTTCGTCGAGGCGCGCCAGCGTCTCGTCGAGGGCGGCGCGGGTCCGGAGGTCGTACCCCGCGGCCCAGAGGTGGCACGTGTCGATGGCCAGGCCCAGCCGCGCGCCCGCCTCGGTCGCCCGCACGAGGTGCCCCAGGTGCTCGAAGCGACCGCCCAGGACGGTCCCCGCGCCGGCGGTCGTCTCGAGGAGAATCCGCGAGGCGTGGCGCGGCCGCCGCGCGTGGAGCCAGTCGAGGGACCGCGCGATCCGCTCGAGGCCCGCCGCCTCGCCCGCCCCCATGTGCGCCCCGGGATGGACCACCAGGCCCACCAGGCCGAGCCGCTCGGCCCGGTCCCACTCCGCCAGCAGGCACCGCCGCGACCGCTCCAGGAGGCGGTCATCGGGGCTCGCCAGGTTCACGAGGTACGACGCGTGGCCGACCAGGGGCCGGAGGTCGGCCCCCTTGGCGGCGGCCTGGAAGCGGCGGACCTCGGCGTCGGCGAGCGGGGCGAAGCGCCACTGACTCGGCGACTTGACGAACAGTTGCAGGCACTCGGCGCCGACCTCGACGGCCCGCGCGACGGCGCGGTCCATTCCCCCGGCGATCGAGAGGTGGGCGCCGAAGCGCGGCATCGGGTCAGCCCTTTCGGCTTGCGGAAACCTGGTTGAACCGCAAAGAGCGCAAAGGACGCAAAGGAAGGATGAGAGCAACAGCGACGGCCGCAGGCGGAGGCGGCGTGTGCCTGCGCCGCACGTGCCCCGTGCCGTGGTCTTTCCTCTGTCCCTTAAGAAGCCTCTCTCTGCGTTCTTTGCGCCCTTTGCGGTTCCACAAGACCGTGCCGCCGCAGCCCTACGGCGCGGGCGTCAGGCCGGCGGCCTTCTGGATTGCCTCGGCCAGCGCCATCGGCTCGTCGGTGCCGATGCGGAACCGGCGGCCGGACCGCAGCGTGACCTCGACGGCCCCGAAGCCGGACACGTTGTACAGCCACCCGTCGAACGTCCAGTGGACGCCCCAGCCGTGCCAGAACCAGGTCCGCACGGGCCGGCACGACGCAATGTCGTTTAGGGGCCATCGCGTCCGGATCAGGCCCGGCCCGAAGCGGATCTCCAGCCGCGCGTCGTCCACCGCGACCGTCAGCGACCAGAAGAGCCACGCGCCCAGGAGGCACAGGCCCATCGCGCCGATGATGATGAGGGTGGCCTGAACCGGCAAGGGCGCGCTCTGGGGCACGGCCAGGAGGATGACCAGCATCAGGACGGCGGGCGCCAGCAGCGAGAGGCGGGTGACGTGCCCGGGCTGGGTGTGCTCGTACTGCACCGCTTCTCCTGCTTCGGGGTCGGCGGGGAACACGGGCAGCGGGCTACGGCTGGGGCGTCTTGGCGTCGCGCCGGAACCCCTCGGCCCGCTGCCGCAACGCCTCCGGGTCCACCGGCTCGGCCTTCCTCAGGGCGTACTTGAACTCGTGCGTGTCGTACCGGATGCCCGGCACGAACGTCTCGTAGGCCAGGTCGATGGGGATCCACTGGTAGCAGGGGGCCCGGACCTCGGCCGTCGAGACCAGCGGCTTGTAGCCGGGGTACTCGAGGCGGACGCCGTAGGTCCCGTACCAGGTGAAGGGGACGGTGATGGGGGTGCGGCCGATCTCGTTGTCGTTGAGCCACACCAGGGCGCCCGGGGGCTCGGACTCGATCTTCAGGGTGCGCTGGACTTGGCCGTAGCATCCGGTGATGGCCAGGCAGGCCGCCGCCACTTGAGCCAGCCGCATCGCTCGGTTCATGGTCACGCCCTCGCCTGCTCGTAGACCTCTTCCACGTCGGCCGCGAGCCGGTCGGTGTCCAGCATCGCGACGGTGCAACGGCCCGTCAGCCAGCCGCACGCCTCGCCGGGGTTCAGGATGAGCCTGCCCTCGCGGTGCTCGACGAGCGTCTCGTGCGTGTGGCCGAAGATGACGACGTCGGCCGCCTCGAAATGATCGTACGACAGGCGCGACCGGTCGTGCACGAGGCAGATCTTCTTGCCGCCGAGTTGCAGGTGCCTGGGGCCGTCGGCCAGGTCGGGCAGGAGGGCCGTGAGGCCCACGCGTTCGCCGTCGTTGTTGCCGAAGACGGCGTGGACGGGCAGGCGGGCCTGGAGGATGCGCTTGAGGGCGAAGGGCGAGACGAAGTCGCCCGCGTGGACGAGCGCCTCGACCCCGGCCGCCTGGAACCGGCGCATGGCCGCCGCGATGGCCGTCAGGTTATCGTGGGTGTCGGAGATGACGCCGAGTTTCATCCCGTCTCCGGTCTCGACGCCGCGAGTATAGGGGTCCGCGCGAGGGGGTGTCAAGCAAAAGCCCCGCGCGGGACCCGGCAGCCAAGGCCGGGCGCTCTTGGACGCAGGGATTCGTGTTTGGCGTGCTTGGCAAGTTTCCATAGGCGGGTGCCACTGGCGGCTTGTCCGCCAGTGCCGCTCGGAATCACACTGGCTGCAAGCAGCCAGTGGCACCCTCGTTACGCGCACGCCAAACACGCACGCGCCGGGCGGGCCGGATTTCGTGAATAGCGCCGCCCGGGCCGCAGTATACTCGGGTGCGGACGTGGGGGCCACGGCGCGTATGGATGAATCCGAGGCCATATTGATACGGCGGTGCCAACAGGGCGAGAAGGAGGCGTTCGCTCCCCTCGTCCGCAAGTACGCCGGCGCCGCCTCGGGCACGGCCTACGTCCTCCTGGGCTGCTACGAGGACGCCCTCGACGCCTCTCAGGAGGCGTTCGTGCGGGCGTGGCGGCACATCAGGCGGTTCGACCTCGCGTCGCCCTTCTACCCGTGGTACGCGACCATCCTGCGGAACGTCTGCCTGGGGCGCCTCAAGTCACGCGCCCGCCGCAAGACCGTGGCCCTGGCGGAGGGCCACGCCGACGGGCACGGCGACTCGGACCCGGTCCTCCTGGCCGAGCGCAGCGAGCAGCGCGACCGGCTGTGGCACGCCATCATGCGGCTGCCCCTCCACCACCGCGGGGTCGTCCTGATGAGCCACTTCGAGGGGATGTCCTACCGCCAGATGGCCGATGCCCTCCACATCCCCATCGGCACGGTCATGTCCCGCCTGCACAACGCGCGCCAGGCGCTGCGCGGGCACCTGACAGGGGAGGAGTCATGAGTTGTGAACGTTTCAACCCGCTTCTGAGCGGCTACGTGGACGGCGAACTGGCGGCCGAGGAGCGCCGGCGCCTCGAGGATCACCTGGCCACGTGCGAGGCGTGCCGGCGCGAACTGGAAGGCCTGAAGTCGCTCAAGGAGGACCTGGCCATGCTGAAGTTCAAGGAACCCTCGGACGCCGAACTGGAACGGTACTGGGCCGGCGTCTATAATCGGCTCGAGCGCGGGATCGGCTGGATCCTGCTCTCCCTGGGCGCCATCCTGCTCCTCTCGTACGGCGCGTTCCAGTTCATCGAGGACCTCATCCGCGACCCGGCCGTGGCGCTGGCCGTCAAGATCGGCACGTGCGCCCTGGTGTTCGGCCTGGTGGTCCTGTTCGTCTCGCTCCTGCGCGAACGCCTCACGGTCCGGAAGGTGGACCGCTACTCGAAGGAGATCGACCGATGATCATCGTCACCACGGACGGCGTGCCCGGCAAGACCGTCAAGCAGGTGCTGGGCCTGGTGCGCGGCAACACGGTCCGCGCCCGCCACATCGGCCAGGACCTGAAGGCGGTCTTCCGGAACATCATCGGCGGCGAGGTCGTCGAGTATACGAAACTGCTGGCGGAATCGCGGGAGCAGGCCATCGACCGCATGGTCGCTAGCGCCGAGGCGCTGGGCGCCAACGCGATCCTCGGCATGCGCTTTACGACGGCAGAGATCATGGGCGGAACCGCCGAGATTCTGGCCTACGGCACCGCCGTCGTCATCGAGTAGCCGCGCCGCGGGCGGAGGAGGCCGGGGACGAGGTGGCGTACTTTCCGGCGGTGCTCCAGGGCGGGAAATCCTGGGCAGCCTGTAACCTTCCGGGGCGGCTCCGTAAGTAAGGGGTGGAGAGACCGACCGAAAAGAAGTGCACGGATGGACCGGTCGCGTTAATACCTGATCGAGTAGCCGCGCCGCCTCCGCGGGGGCCGGCCGGACGGGGTCTGGACCTGGGCAAAGGAGGAACCGACATGGCTCCGAAGACGCTTCTGCTGGCCGTGGCTGTCGCGTGCCTGCCACTCGTGGGGTGCGTGCCGTCGGTGAAGGAGACCGAACCCGCGTGGGCGGTCGCCCAGGCGCCGGACGACGCGTGTCTCGTCGGCGCCGTCCGGAGCGTGTCGGAACTCCAGGCGGCCCTCCGGGCCCTCGCGGGGCCCGACGCGGGGGACATCGACCTCGTGAAGTCGCTCGAGGGCGGGGTGCCCGCCGGCCTCTTCGATACCGGCGGCCCGGTCGTCGCCGCCCTCCGCCTCGCCGAAGGCAAAGCCGAACTGGTCCTGCTCCTGCGCCTCAAGGACGAGACGAAACTCCAGGGCGAACGCCTCGAGGGCGACATCGTCAAGGTGGCGGGGCCGCCCCCTCCCGCCAAGGCCCAGGCGCCTGGTGCGGCGGGCGCCGGCTACGTGAAGAAGACGGGGCCGTGGGCGGCCTACAGCCGGAAGGTCGAGCCCCTGAAGTGGTTCGCCGCCGCGCCCAAGCGGATCACCCTGACCGACGCCGAGAGCGCGCAGATCGCCGGCCGCACCCTCTGGCTGCGCGTCGAACCGAAGCCGCTCGCCGTCGCGCTCAAGGACCTGATCGAGAAGCAGACGCGCGGCGCCCCCGGCGGCCCGCCCGCTCCGCCCGCCGCCAAGAAGGTGTTCGACTGGATGGCCGGCGTCGCGGGCCAAGCGGGCCGCGTCGTCGTGGCGGCCGACGTGAAGGCCGAGGGCATCGCTGCCGACGTGGCGGTCGATCTGGCCGAGGGCTCGTCGCTCCTCGCCCTGGCCCAGGCGGGGCGTCCCGTGGAGGGGCTTGCGGCCTGCCTGCCCGCCTCCGACCGCCTGCTCTTTGCCGGCTGGGGCCGGATGGACCCCGCCAAGGCGATGCCGCCCTATAAGGCCCTCCTGCGGCCGTTGATCGACGCCATCCTCGAAGGCCAGGACGAGGAGACCCGCAAGGGCGCAGACAAGTTGTGGGACTCCTTCGAGAAGTGGGGTGACATCATGGGCGGCGAGGTGGCCTTCATGCTGGAAGCCGCCCCCACGGGCCAGGGGATGTACCGCATGGCCGAGATCATCGCCGTCAAGGACCCCGCCGCCTACACCAAACTCATGGCCGAGCAAATGGACGCGACGAAGAGTCTCATGTCGGCCTTCATGGGCAGCATGGGCGGGCCTCCCGGCGTCCCCACCCCACGGATGGACGTCGAGTGGAAGACGGCGGCTGAGACCATCGAGGGCATTCCCGTGGACGTGATGCACCTCAAGGCGACGATGGAACTGCCGCCCGACGCGCCGCCCGAGGCGAAGGCCCAGGTCGCCGACCTCATGGCCCTCTTGTACGGGCCCGAGGGCATGGTGGTCCGCATGGGCGTCGCCGACCGGACGGCGGTGGTCGCCATCGGCGGCGCGGACCGCATGGCCCAGGCGATCAAGGCGGCGCGCGGCCAGGGGCCCCGCCTGGCGGCCGATCCGAAGGTGGCGGCCGCCCTCGGGCGCCTGCCGAAGGACGCGTCCGGCGCGGCCGTCCTGTCGCTTGGCAATTACATGCATATGGCCATGTCGCTCGTCCCTCAGATGATGGCAGCCAACCTGCCGCCGGAGGTCAAGGAGGCGGCCAAGGCCGAGGGGATGGATGTCTGGGCCCCGCCGCCGCCCGGCGACCTCGTGACCATGAGCGGACGCCTGGACGGACGCACGATTCGCATCGCGGTCAGCGTCCCGCAGTCCGAGGTCCGCAATGCGGTCACCGTCGGCAAGGAAGGCGGCAAGCGCATCGCGTGGTACATGCAGAAGCAGCAGGAGGTGATGCAGAAGCAGAACCCGGGGCAGGGCGGCCAGGCCGCGCCCCCCGCCGAAAAGAAGGAGTAGCGCGGGCTCTCGACAACCTGGCGCGCGGCGGGCCTCGCGGGTCCGCCGCGCGTCTTACTTCGGGGACTCCCGCCCGCCGTTGAGGGCGTCCCGCAGCGCGTCGCAGACCTCTTGCGCGCCGAGCGCGGCAAGCGTGCCGTCGGGCGAGCGGATGACGCGCACGTGGGGGCCCTGCGGGGCCCAGACCCGCGCGTCGGTCGGGCCGAAGAGGGCGACGACGGGGGTCGCGCGGCCGTCGGGCCGGCGGACCGCCGCCGCGACCTGCGTGACGCCGGAGTCGTTGCCGAGGTAGGCGTCGGCCAGTCCGAGGATCGCCGCGACGCGGTCGAGCGGGAGGTCGGCGAGGACCGCGTCCTGCTCTGCGAAGCAGCGCGGTTCGCTCGCGCAGCACGAGTCGCCGGGCCCGACGGCGGGCGCCGGGCCGCGCTCCAGTTCGGCCGGTCCGAGGAGCCACGCGACGGCCCGCTCGCCGCCATCGCGGCGGACGCGGGCGGCCACCTCCGCGAAGCGGTCCGCCGGCCAGTTCTTCCGCGCGGAGCCGCTCCCGGGATGGATCGCCACGAAGCGGCCGGCGATGCCGGCATCGGCGAGGAGTCGGCGACCGGCCTCGAGGGCATCCTGGGCGACGGGAATCTCGGGGACGAGCGGCACGCTGGGGAGGTCGAGGTGCCGCGCGGCCTCCTCGAAGATCCACTCGGCCGCCGGTCGGGCCCAGCCCGCGGGCGGCAGGGGGGCGAGCGAGACCACGCGCGGCGGGCCGCGGCCGCCCGCGCGGGCCGCGAGCGCGCCACGGGTCAGGAAGTCCAGCACGAGGTCGGCCCGCGCGAGGGGCGGCGGGGGCGCCTCATCGCCCAGGGAACTCGCGAGGCCGCACGTCTCCAGGTCCGTCCAAGCGTCGCACGCGCCCGCCAGGAGCGCGAGGACCGCCCGCGCGGGGTGTCCGACGAACGTCACGCGCGCGGCGGGCCACCGGGCGCGGACGGCCCGCAGGGTCGGCAGCGTCTGCACGAGGTCGCCGATCGCGCCGGCGTGGATGACGGCGATCTGGTTCATGGTTCCG
>CAYGZE010000173.1:0-9508 GCA_964354185.1 uncultured Anaerolineales bacterium
ACTCCCGCCCCCGCCTCCGCTTCCGCCCGCCAGATCGAACCCGGAGGCGGGATGGCCCCCTCCGCCAGCAGGCGATCCGGCAAAACCGGCCAAGCCTTGGCTTCCTGCACCGGCGGGTCCGGCGTGGTGGCCATTTGCGCCCCAGCCTCCGCCGGACCCGGAGTTGCCGCCTGTCCCTGGAGCCCCTCCCGCTGCCACCCCATCAGTCGGGCCCGCGCCGGCGCCCCCGCCACCGCCCTGGCCGGTGCCGGCGGCTCCATCGCTCCCTGCGCCGCCGCCCCCGGGGAAGGCTGCCCCCCCCTGACCCGCAGTGCCGGCCTGGCCGTCATCGCCGCCGTGCCACGCGTCGCCACCGTCGCCGCCGCCGCCGCCTGCCCCCCCGGCACCCCCGCCGCCCGCCAGGCCGCCGATCCCCCCGGTGCCCCCGCTGCCGCCGCCTGGTCCCGGACTGTCCGGGCGCCCCGCGACGTCGAAAGACACGTTGGCCCCGATCAGGACGTTATTCGTGGCCAGCAGGGAAACCATGTTGTGCCCCGTCGCCACGATGGCGGTGTCGTCGTCGACAACCAGGTCGCCGCTGAAGGTCCAGCGGCAGATGTGTGCCAGGGGATCAATCGAGACGGTCCAGGCGCCTGTTCCCGCTCCGAGCGATCCGCTGACCGTGCCGGTGTCCGTATCGAACAGGATCAGCCCCGCCGACGCCTGACCCGCAAGGGCGAAGAGCCCTGCCAGGACGAGGGCCTGTGCCGCCGCCCGCCCTGCCGCCGTTCGGGCGGCTCGACGCAGCCGCGCAGGGACGCCCCTGCCAACGTCTCCCAACACCGAGGACCGAGGGATTGAACCGCCTGGGGAAGTGGACTTCATGGCCGCCCTCCTTCTGCAGGAAGGGCCGAGCCGGCGCAACTCGCTTGCGCCCGAGGACCGGCGGCACCTCTAACGAGTCATGCCGACGGCGTCACCCTCTCCGGATCGAGGCACAGGCCATGCCCGCGGACGTGAGCCGGAAAGGCCCCCGCATACCCTCCCCATACCCCGTACTATACCCCAGGAAAAGGGGCGAGTCAAACGCATGAAGCCCTCTGCCAAGCCAAGAAACTGAGTTCCGTGGACAGGAACCTTCCCGGCGGCCTCACTGCCGCCTGCGGCACGCTGCGACACACAGGACACCACCTGTGCGGAAACGGTGTCAGGAAACGGTGTCAGGAACCGTTTCCCCCGGCTGGAAACGGTTCCTGACACCGTTTCCGGGTCTAGAGACCGAAGCCGTGGCGGAAGGGGCCGAGGGGGGAGCAGGCGCCGCCTGGGGGCCTGTGGCGGCGTCAGGATTCCGTGCGGATCGGCCGGGTTTGAAATGGCTTGTTTCCGGGGCTGCCCTTATAGTGCAGCGAGAGAAGGTTTCCTGAGGCGGGGGGCAGGGGGCGGGGGGTGCGTGGCCCTTTCGGGGTCACAGCGAGGGAGGTGCCGTCATGAAGCGATGGGCCCTGGTCGTATCGATGGCATGCATTCTTCTGGGTGTGGCCGTGTTGGCCGGTGCGGATCGTGGCCGCGCGGGTCCCACCCGTCCCGCGGACCCGCCTGCGAGCCACCGTCCTGACGGGGCCGATGGGCGGGCGGTGTTTCAGCCCCTGGGGTTCGGCGAGGGCCATTTCTGGTGGACCACGCCCTTTGCCGTGTCCGACGACGGCGGCGTTGTGGTCGGCATCGGCGGGCGGTCCGAGGACGGCTACCTGGAGGCCTGGCGTTGGACGCCCCGCACGGGCATCGAAGGGCTCGGCGACCTGCCGGGTTGGGACGGCGGGAGCGACGCCGCCTTCGAGAGTTCCGCCCACGGCGTGTCCGGCGACGGACGCGTCGTCGTCGGCACCGGCCGGTCGGACAACGGCGACGAGGCCTTCCGCTGGACCCCGCGCGAGGGCCTCGTGGCCCTGGGCGCGTTGCCGGGACCCCAGATCACCAGCCGCGGCATGGGCGTGGATCGTGACGGCCGCGTCATCGTCGGCAGCAGCAGTTCCGTCCTGGGCTGGCTGGCCTTCCGCTGGACGCCGCGCGGCGGCATGGAGGCGCTGGGCACGCTGGGCGGCCCGATCTTCGAGAGCCACGCGGCGGCCGTCTCGGCCGATGGCGACGTCGTCGTCGGCATGAGCAACAGCACGACCGGCTGGGAGGCCTTCCGCTGGACTCCGGAGGGCGGCATGGAGGGCCTCGGCCAACTGGGCGCGTCCACGTGGACGGAGGCCGCCGCCGTCTCCGCCGACGGCGACACGGTTGTCGGCTACGCCCGCACGGGCACGCTTTTTGAGGCCTTCCGCTGGCAGCGTGGCACCGGCATGATCGGCCTGGGCGACCTGCCGGGCGGCAACACGATCAGCATGGCCTATGGCGTCTCGGGCGACGGGTCCATCGTCGTCGGCGCCAGCGAGACCAGCAACCCGTATGGCATGGGCGATGCGTTCATTTGGGACGAGACGAACGGCATGCGGCTTCTCCAGCAGGTCCTGACGGAGGAATATGGGCTTGACCTGAGCGGCTGGAAACTGACGCAGGCCTACGCGATTTCGCCGGACGGCCGCTCGATTGTGGGCCACGGCACGAACCCCGAGGGCGAGAACGAGGCGTGGCTCGTCCGCCTGCCCAGCCAGCCGAAGAAGCCGTAGAAGCCGTCGCCGGGCCGCCCGGGGCTTGGTGGCCCTCCGTCGCGGGATCCGAAGCCGCGGGGCCGCGGCGGCCGCTAGAGGCCGAAGCCGGGGCGCCAAGGGCCGAGGGGGGGCGGGCGGGTGCCGACGAGGTCGAGCACCACACGGGCCGCGTTCTCGCTGGCGCCCGGCAAATCTATCCCGCGGTGGACCTCGGCCAGGGCCTTCTTGACCTCCTCGCGCGCGGCGGCGTCCACCAGCAGCCGCGACGCGCTCTCGATCACCTCCGACTTCGGGGCCGTGTCCAGCATGAACTCCGGCACGATGGCGCGGCCCGCCAGGGCGTTGGGGAGGCTCAGGTACGGCGCCGTGATGAGCCACCGGCCCAGGAGGTGCCACTGGGTCGGGGAGATGTTGTAGAAGACGACCATGGGCGTCTCGTAGCAGGCGAGTTCGAGCGTGGCGGTGCCCGAGGCGACCAGGGCGAGGTCGGCCGCCGCCTGGACCTCGTGGGTGCGGCCGACGACGGTGCGGACCTCCAGGCCCCCGGCGGCCAGGGCGTCGCGGGCCCACGGGCGGTGCTCCTCGGCGGCCAGGGCGAGGACGAGGCGCGAGGGGCCGTGCCGCTCCCGCAGGGCGCGGGCGACGGCGAGTTGCTTGCCGAGGATCGGCCCGACCTCCTGCCGCCGGCTGCCGGGGAGGAGCGCGATGAGGCGCTCGCCCGGCCGCTCGCGCAGGGACGCGAGAAACGCGCGGTCGAGGACGAAGGCCCGCAGGTGATCGACCACCGGGTTCCCGACGAACGTCACGGGCACGCCGCGCTCGCGGAAGAACCGCTCCTCGTGCGGGAAGATGCAGGCGACGTGCGAGAAGCGGCGCTTGAGTTTGCCGACGCGCCACGGGGCCCAGGCCCAGAGTTGCGGCGGGACGTACCAGAGGAGGGGGATTTGCCGCGCGCGCACCCGGCTCGCCAGGAGAAAGTGGAAGCCGGGGTTGTCGATGGTGACGACCACGTCCGGCCGCCAGGCGGCCAGAAGGCGGTCGGCGCGGCTCAGGAGGTCGAGGTATCGCCAGAAGGTGGCGGCGAGGGGCGCGAGGCCGATGATGCCCAACTCGACCGTGTCGGCCACCAGGTGGGCCCCGGCCGCCGCCATGCGGGGACCGCCGAGGGCGGCGATGTCGGCCCCGGGCTCGAGGCGGCGCAGGGCCCGGACGAGGTTCGCCCCGTGGAGGTCGCCGGAGGTCTCGCCGGCGCTGACGAGGATTCGCGGTCGTCCCACGATCTGGGCCCCCGGGCATCGCCCTCGCGCGGATGGTAGCGCGCAGGGGCCGCGTGGGTGCAAGCACCCACCCTACGGCTGGCAACCCCGGCGCGCCCATGCAAAGCACTGGCGGGCAAGCCGCCAGTGGCACCCGGCGCAACGACCGGACACGGCATGCCGTGTCCCTACGACAGAAACCGCGTGGGTGCAAGCACTCACCCTACATGCTGCGGAGGATTCTAGCAGGCGGGCAGGGGCCGGGCAACGCTTAACGCCTGTGCACCCTCTTGCGATGCGGCCGCGCGGCGCTTGACCCGGCGGGCGCGGCCCGCTAGGGTGAGCGCCCAAGTCTCCAGGACGCGCGAAGAGAGGGAGCGGACATGGTGCGAGGCGTCGGCGGACGGGCGGCGGTCCTTGGGGTCCTCGCGCTGGCGGCGCTGGTGTCGGCGTCGGCGCCGGCCCGGGCGGCGGCGGGCGACTGGCCCCGCTTCCGCGGTCCCACCGGCTGCGGCATCACCGACGAGAAGGGCCTGCCGATCCAGTGGGGCGGCGCGGCCAACGAGAACGTCCTCTGGAAGACGCCGCTCGCCAAGAGCCACAACCCGTGGTCCTCGCCCGTCATCGTCGGCGACCGCCTGTTCCTGACCGCCGCCGGGATGGAGAACCGGGAGCAGCACGTCCTGTGCTTCAGCAAGCGCGACGGCAAGCCCTTGTGGGACACGCCCGTCCCGCCCGGCCCGTGGACGGGGGCCGAGCCGAAGGGAGGCCTGGGCGGCCCGACGCCCGTGACCGACGGCAAGCACGTCTGGGCGGTGTTCGGCACGGCCGTCGTCGCGTGCCTCGACATGGAGGGCAAGATCGTCTGGCGCAAGGACCTGCCCGGGCAGAACTTCGACGTGACGGTCGGCGCCAGCCCGATCCTGTACGAGGACACGCTCCTCTATATCGCCGACCAGAACAAGAAAACCTCGAGCCTCATCGCGTACGACAAGGCGACGGGCGACGTCCGCTGGGAGCAGAAGCGCCCGGACGTGGTCTTCGCCCATTCGACGCCCCTCCTGATATCGGTGACCGGGCGGGTGCAACTCATCGTCAGCGCCTCGGTCGCCCTCCAGGGCATCGACCCGGCCGACGGCAAGATGCTGTGGTGGTGCAAGGGCAACGGCGAGACGGCGTCGCCGGTGTACGGCGGAAGCCTGGTCTACATGGACAGCGGGCGCGGGGGCGGCGGCATGGCGGTCGACCCCGCCGGCCAGGGCGACGTGACGGCCACGCACCTGAAGTGGAAGTCCGACGCGGCCCAGAGCGACCTCTCGTCGCCCGTCATCGTCGGCGGCCACGTTTACCGCCTCTCCGGCCACAACCTCGTCTGCATGGACCTGGCGACGGGCGGCGAGGTCTACAGCCGCGCGCTGGCGGGCGCGTCGGAGTGGGCCAGCCCCATCGTCACGCCCGAGGGCCGCATCTACTGCGCGACCGCCGGCAAGAGTTACGTCATCCAGGCCGGTCCCGATGGCAAGATCGTGGCCACGAGCGACCTGGGCGATCCGAACCACGCCTCGCCGGCCGTGTCGGAGGGGCGGATCTACCTGCGCGGCATGCGGTTCCTGTACTGCATCGGCGCCCGCTAGGCGCCCGCCCCTCGCCGCCGGAACCCGCCGCTCTGATTCGCCGTCCCTTCCCATGCCGCGCGTGGTTTAGGAGAGGGAAGGAGGCGATCATGAACGGGACCCTGGTGGCGATGGCGGGCATCCTGCTCGTCCTGGGCGCGCCGCTGCTGGCGGCCCCCGCGCCGGTCCCGGACGACACGGCCGAGTGGACCGTCTACATTGCCAACGACAACTGCCCGGACTACACGTGGGGCCTGACGGAGCAGGAGACGCGCAAGGCCTTCGCCGACGTCGTCAAGGGCCACCTCGACGAGATGAACCGCACCGACGCGGAGAAGCCCGAGAACCAGGACCGCTACAACATGGCGGTCACCCAGGAAGCGCTGTGCTTCGTGGAGCGCTACCCGGCCCGCAAGGACGAACTCATCAAGCGGATCAAGGAGGGGCGCGTCTTCGTCAGCCCCTTCCTGTGCAACTCGCTGTGGGGGTTTCAGAGCGTCGAGGGCGCCGTCCGCACGTTCTACCCGGCCCGGCGGCTCGAGCGGGACTGGGGCATCCCGATCGACGTGGCCGAGCACATCGAGGAGCCCTCGATGCCGTGGGGCATGGCCACCATCCTGGCCGGCTGCGGCATCCGGTGGCTCTCGAACCCGTTCTACGCCTACGACTCGACCTTCGGCGACCTCCGGTGCCCGCCCCTGTTCCTGTGGGAAGGGCCCGACGGCAGCCGCGTGCGCGTGGTCATGGACCGGTGGGCGAGCGGCAAGTGGTCGTACACGCAGGGGGCGGCGGTCCTGCGCGACAGCGACCTCGTGGTGAAGGAGTGGCTGCCGCGATTCCGGTCGCTGGGCGCGACGTACGCCGTCAAGGCGATTCTGGCGAGCGGCACGCACGGCGACATCAGCCCGGGCTCGGGCGGGCAGGCCCGCGGCTTCGCCGAGAGCATCATCCGCTACAACGCCCAGGACGACCCCCATCCGAAACTCGTCAATGCCGCGCTCCCCCAGTTCTGCAAGGCCGTTGACGCGGTGCAGGACAAGAGCCCGTTCCTGCCCGTCGTCCGCGGCTGCTTCGGACACGCCTGGGACCTCTGGCCCGTGTGCCTGGCCAAGACGGTGGCCGACATGCGGGAAAACGAGCGGATGTTCCTGGCGGCCGAGGCGCTCCTGGCGGCGACGACCCTGAAGGCGCCGGAGGTCCGGATCGAGATGAAGCCCGATCTCCAGCGGGCCGAGTGGTGCCTGGCGATGCTGGCCGACCACGCCTGGAACGGCACGGACGCGCGGAACAAGCGGCACAACGCCGACCTGCGGCGCGGCTGGAACCAGGAACTCGGCCGCCTGGCCCAGAAGATCCAGGACCGCGCCTGGGTCGCCCTCGGCATCGAGCCGAGCAACCAGGACCTCATCCTCTTCAACCCCCTGAGCGTCTCGCGCAGGGAAGTGGTCCGGCTCGAGGCCCCCGTGGGCAACGCGGACGTGATCTCGGGCCACAGCGCCGTCTCGTCCCAGATCGTCGAGGAGGACGGCGGGCGCTACGTGTACTTCGCGCCGCACACCATGCCGCCTTTCTCCCTCTCGCCGTACCAGTTGCGGCCGACGACGGCGGAACCGCCGGCCAAGAGCAAGTACCTGCGCGCGGCCGAGATGGAACTGGAGAGCCCCTACTACAAACTCGCCGTGGACCCGAAGACCGGCGGCCTCGCCAGCCTCGTCCACAAGGCCACGAAGGGCGACCTGGTCCAGAAGAAGGCGGGCCGGTCGTTCTGCCAGACCGTGTACTTCGACGGCCGCGAGCACACCCTCCAGAACGTCAAGTCCGAAGTGGTGGCCGAAGGCGCCGTCCTGGCGCGGCTGCGGATCACGGGGAACACCGAGGGCATGTACGTCACGACCTTCGTCACGGTCTACGAGCGCATGGACCGCGTGGACTTCGACGTGCGCGTCCAGAAGCCGGCGGCCGACCGCGAGGAGCGCCTCTGCCACGTCTTCCCGGTGATGGGCGACCGGGCGGACCTGCGGGTCGAGACCACGGGCGCGGTCATCCGCCCCCGCGCCCAGCCCCAGGGGAACCTGGTGCAGGGGGCCGACACGCGCCGCCTGGCCGTCCAGGGTTTCGTCGACGTGTCGACGCCCGGCGGGCCGGGCGTGACCATCGCGCCGCTGGACGCGTTCGCGCTGCGGCTGGACCTGGGCCAGGTGACGTTCGAGGTCCTCGGCAACGACCAGAACTACCGCGAGGTCGCCCAGGACCAGGGGGGCGTGACGCAGTTCCGGTTCCGCTACGCGGTTCGCGGCTACGAGGGGCCCTACAACGGGCCGGACGCATTCGCCTGGAGCCGCGCGGCCGCGTACCCGTTCCTGGCCGCCCGCGCGCAGTTGGGGAAGCGGAGCAGCGGCGGCGCCTACATCACGCTCGACCCGAAGCGGGCCATCGCCACCTGCCTGAAGCCGGCCGACGGCGACGCGGCGCTCGGCCTCATCCTGCGGATCTGGGAGACGGCCGACCGCCCCGGGCCCACCACCATCGGCGTGAGCGGTTTCAAGGAGGCCTGGCGGACGGACCTCCTGGAGCGCGACGTCGGGCAGCAACTGCCGATCGAGAAGGGCGAGGTCACGATGGACCTGCCGGCCCGGGGCCTGACGTCGCTGCGCCTGGTGCGGTAGCGGCTGCCGCGGCCCGGCCATCTGCGGACGACGCGAGGGCTGTCCGATGCTCAAGAGACTGGCGCTGGCGCTCGCCGCGGCCGCCGTCCTGGCGGGCGTGGCGGCGGCCGAGGAGTGGCCCGGCTGGCGCGGGCCCCGGCGCGACGGCACCTCGCTCGAGACGGACCTGCCCCTGCGGTGGGGCCCCGCCGAGAACGTCGCCTGGAAGGCGCCGATTCCGGGCAAGGGCCACGCGTCCCCCATCGTCTGGGGCGACCGCGTGTTCGTGACCACGGCCCTGCGCGACGAGGGGAAGCGGATGCTCCTGTGCCTCGACGCGCGCGACGGCAAGGTCCTCTGGGACCGCGTGGTCGTCAGGGCTCCCCTGGAGAAGATCAACGACCTCAACAGTTACGCGAGCAGCACGCCGGTGACCGACGGCCGGCGCGTCTGGGCGGCCTTCCAGAACGACAAGGTCATGCAGGTCGCCTGCTACGACTTCGAGGGGAACCAGGTGTGGAGCAGGTCCCCGGGCCCGTTCTTTGCCCAGCACGGGTTCTGCTCGTCGCCCGCCCTCTACAAGGACCTGGTGATCCTGAACGGCGACCAGGACGGCGACGCGTATATCGTGGCGCTCGACCAAGCGACCGGCGAGGAGCGGTGGCGCGCCGACCGCCCGAACAGGATCCGCTCGTACTGCCCGCCGGTGATCTTCCACCTGGCGGGGAAGGACCAGTTGGTCCTCAGCGGCTCGAAGTGCGTGGCGTCGTACGATCCCGCGACGGGCAAGCCGTTCTGGATCGTGGACGGCCCCACGGAGCAGTTCGTCGCCAGCCTCGTCCACGCCGACGGCGTGCTGATGGTGACGGGCGGCTACCCCGAGCACCACATCCTCGGCATCCGGCCCGACGGCGAAGGCAACGTGACGAAGACGCACATCCTCTGGCATCACACGAAGGGCGTGGCCTACGTCCCGTCCCCCATTGCGTGGGGCAGGTACTTCTACGTCGTCGCCGACGACGGCACGGCCAGTTGCCTCGAGGCCGGGACGGGCGAGCGCCTCTGGATGGAGCGCCTCGGGAAGCACCACAGCGCCAGCCCGGTCGCCGCCGCCGGCTATCTGTACTTCCTCGACGACACGGGCCGGACCCACGTCGTCAAGGCCGGTCCCCGGTTCGAGGTGGCGGGCACGAACGACCTGGGCGAGGAGTGCCGCGCCTCGCCGGCGATCTCGGGCGGGCGGATCTTCATCCGCGCCCTCGGCCACCTCTACGGCATCGGCCCGGCCGCCCCGGCGCGCTGATGGGTGTGACTGTTTTTTCTGGCAGCCCCGTCAGGGGCGCACTGTTATCTAGCCA
>CAYGZE010000174.1:0-9497 GCA_964354185.1 uncultured Anaerolineales bacterium
GAAGTTGCTGATGCAGAATATTATAGACAATTAGAAATCAATAAAAAAAGATTGGCTGATGATAACAAGTTAGAAGCTGTTGCAGTATTAGATGCAGAAACCCAAAAAGTTAGTTATATAATAACCCTACGACAAGAACTAATAGATGAGGTTAAAAGTTTAAATGATGCTGCTGCCATTGCAACTGAAAAAGGAGATTTAGTTCTTGCTGAAAAACTTAAAACCAGTGCAACAACTTTAGCAAAACAACAAGAAGAAATTAGATTAGGTGTAGAAAAAGACATTAATAAAGGGAGTGAAAACTTATATGAAGAATATTTGGTTACAAAAGAAACCGCAGATACAGAATATTTTAATGGTTTAATTGAGGCAACGGCAAAGACAGATGAAGAAATATTAAATAATAGAATTGGTAAAATTGAAGATGTATTAGAACAAATTACAATTATTTATAATGGGTTTGAGGCCGCAGTAACAGATGCTGCAGAATTGGGAGCACTTCAAAGAACGGGATTTTTAAATGACGAATATCAAAAAAGAGATGATATGTTATCCGCAAGTTTAGCTCAAGGATTAATTACTCAAAAAGAATATGATAATAAAACAAAACAAGCGGACGAACAACAAGCAAATGAAGAAAGGGCTCTTGCAAAAAAATCATTTAATCTTAATAAAGCGTTTAGTATAGCATCAGCAACTCTTGATGGGGTTAAGGCTGTTATATCAACATTTGCAAACACACCAGGTGGTTTAGTTATCAAAGGTATTGCTGCCGCATTGGCAGGAGTATTTGCCGCAGTTCAGATTGGAGTAATTGGGGCAACAACATTTCAAGCGGCAACAGGTGGTGTAGTTCCTGGCACGGGATCAGGACAAGTTGATTCAGTATCAGCACAATTGGCACCAGGAGAATCAGTTATTAATTCAACAAGCACAAGTAGATTTCTACCTGTGTTATCGGCAATCAATCAGGCAGGTGGTGGTAAATCATTAATGCCCAATCTACCAGCAACAAATCAAGGACAGGTATTTGAATTGGTATATCCAAAGAACGAACAAGTTCAACCTGTTAGAGCATATGTGGTAGAATCAGATATAACTGATGCACAAAGAAGAGTTCAACGAATAGAAAATTCAACAAGATTTTAACAATTTAACAAAATGGATAGACAGATATTTAAACTTATGATGAGTAAATTCAATTTTAATACACAAGAACCAATACTTTATTTGGATTTTGATGAAGAAGATATGAATGAAGGAATGGATGCATTATCCTTTGTTGATAAACCGGCAACGGATATAGAATGGAAGATATTCAAAAAGTTAGAAAGTTCTTATAACGATTATCCAACATCAGTAAAAGAAAATGCTTGTAGAGCAATCAAATATAAAGAAATCACCCCCAAATTAAATTGTGGAACTCAAGTCGGTTGGACAAGGGCAAACCAATTGTGTAATGGAAGAAGTATTTCAGTTGATACAATCGCTCGTATGGCATCATTTAAAAGACACCAGCAACATAAAGATGTCCCTTATGATGAGGGATGTGGAGGAATTATGTGGGATGCTTGGGGAGGAACTGAAGGTATTGAATGGGCAATTAGAAAAATGGAAAAGATTAATAATGAATTAAGAATGACCCCATTTGAAAAACAAGAATTTCAAGAAATTGATTATGAAAAGAGAATGGTTACAGCTCCTGTAATGTTGGCTGAAACTCCAATATTAAGATACAATCCTGATTTGGGTAAATACTATGTTAAGTTTAGACCTGAAACAATTGAAAAGATGATGAGAAAGTATTTTAAAGAAAACAAAATACATAAGGTTAATACCAATCACGATTCAAAACAAAAGAGGGATGGAATTTATATGATGGAATCATATATAGTTGGAGAAAGAAATTCATCAAAAATATTCCCCGATCTACCTGAAGGGTCTTGGGTTGCAACATTCTATGTTGAAAACGATGAGGTTTGGGATAAGATTAAAAAAGGGGAATATAACGGATTTTCACTTGAAGGTTATTTTATTGAAAGATATGAGGAAGATATGGTTGATAATCTTTTAATGGAAATAGAATCAACACTTACAGATTATGTTGATGAGGATTTAATTGAAGAAAAAATAAAAAAATTACTTAATATAAAATGAAAAACTTCTTAATGATTTTTACGGCTTTTATAAGTCCTTTATTACCATTAGCGTTAATTATTACCTTATTTATGGTTATTGATACTTTTGTTGGAAGATGGTATGCAAGACAAAAGGGTGAAATAATAACATCAAGAAAAACAAGAATTGGATTTTGTAGAAAAACATTGTTCTACTTCTTGGTTTTAATCTGTGTGTATTTAATTGATAAATTTATCGTGAATGAAATAACAAGAAATTACATTTGGTTTGATTGGGCTTTTACAAAGTTTTTTGCCTCAATATTAATTTGGATTGAATACACAAGTATTGATGAAAAAATTAAATGGATAAAAGGAAAAGGACTAACAGATAGGATTGTAGATTTTGGAAAATCACTTAAAAAGATAATAGGTTTTACAAAAGAAATTAACCCAAAAAACTAATGTATTAAACAAAAAATAAACAAATATAATTAAAGTTAGATTATGAACAAAAAAACAAACATTATTTCAAAAATTAGAGAACTTTTTGCACAAGAAAAAATGTCTGCTGATTACAACTCCGCAAATGGTGTAACCATTCGTTGTTTAGGTGATGGACTAAAAGTAGGTGAAAAAGTAGTTAAGATTCTTCAAGGTGAAGAAGCAACATTGGAAGATGGTGATTATCTATTGGACAATGGTAAAACCATTACTGTTGCCGCTGGTCAAGTAAAAGACATAAACGAATATAGAGCCGAAGAAAAGATGGCAGATATGACGGAAAAAGAACAAAAAGATTCAGGAGCTATTGAAGAAAAAATTGGTGGTGATGGAAAAGAAAAGATGATGAAAGTCATTGAAACAAAATTGAAAGATGGAACCGAAGTTAAAGTTATGGTTGCTGGTGATGCATTAGCGATTGGTGATAAGGTTGAGGTTAAGAGTGGAGACGCTTTTATTAACGCCCCTGAAGGAAGACACGAAACAATAGATGGTTTAATTATCTATGTGGATGCTGAAGGACTTATTAATGAACTTGAAACTGAAGAAACAAGAAGAGAATCAGAAATGAAAGAAATGTTTGAAGCAGTTTCAACTTTAACAACATTAGTTGGTGAGTTAAAATCAACAATTTCAAAACTTAAAGAAGAAAAAGACGAATTGACTGAAAAGTTCAATAAGTTTTCAGCTGAACCATCAGCAGAAACAATAACAAAGAAGAGTTCGCACTTTTCAAAAACAGCAGAGAAACAAGATAAATTAAAGTTTTTCGGACAAAAATAAAAATAAACTAAATAAAACTAATTAAAAATGAGTTTAAACGTAGCAGGCTTAACGGCATATGTAGATCAAGAACGTATGGCATTAATCAAGAAAATGATTTTATCAGGACGTTCAGTTAGATACTTAACTGTTCAACCCGATGTAAAATCAGCAGCATCTATAAATCTATTATCTTCCAACTTGATTGCTCAAGCAGGAGGTTGTGGATTTACTAACACAGGAACAACCATCCTTACACAACAAACATTAAATGTATGTCCGTTAAAGGTTAATGAAAGTATCTGTTTGGACACTTTGGAACAATACTACACACAAGCGTTAATGAATCCAGGTTCATATAACACAGAGATTCCATTTGAACAAATCTATGCTGAAGAGAAAGTTTCACAAATCAGTTCATTGATTGATAACTTAATTTGGCAAGGTGATACAGTATCTGGATCAGGAAACTTAAACCTTTGTAATGGTTTCATCAAATTGGCTAACAGCACTTATTCAGCTTCTACGGTTGTTGGAAACACTGGATCAATTACAGCTATTACTGCAGGTAATATCGTAGCTGCTGTTGATAACGCTGTGAATGTGATTCCAGCTAACATAATTGATATGGATGACTTATACTTATATTGTGGGTATGACTTCTATAGAACTTATGCTACAGCCTTAAGAAATGCTAACTTGTTCGCATACACAGGAGCTGAAGACCAAGGCGAGAATTTCTCCCAAATGGTTCCAGGAACAAATGTAAGATTAATTGCGGTTAAAGGATTGAACGGAACAAACAAGTTCTTCATCTCTTCTAAATCCAATCTTTATTTTGGAACTGACTTGTTAAATGACTATGAGAACTTTGAATTGTGGTATTCACTTGATAACCAAGAAGTAAGAATGGCTTCTAAATGGAAGCAAGGTGTAAATGCGGCATTCTGGGATTACGTTGTATATTTCAAGTTATAATATAACAAACTAAAAAAACTTAAGGGGTGAAAGTCCCCTTTATAAAAATAAACAAAAAATAAAATTTACATATTATGGCTTTTACTTGTAATTTAACGGATGGCTACGTTTTAGGTTGTTCATCAATAGGTGGAGTAGAGAAAGTATGGATTGGAGAATATGTTGATAATGTGGTTTATGCACAAAATGCTTGTGGTATAATCACAGGTATTACAACAACAGGTCTTACGGTTTATAGTTTTGAACAAGATATTGAACACGCAGGATTAATTCAGGCAGGTTCTTATAGTCGTGAAAACGGAACTGTTTTCTACGAATCTACATTATCAATAAAATTAATTGGTCTTGACTGTGAGGTTAGGAATAGAATGGTTGAACTCGGAAGGGCTCCACTTTTCGCAGTTATTAAATCAAATGCGGGAGATTACTACTATTGTGGTCTTGAATCAAGTGGTAGAGCATCTGCTGGTGAGGCAAATGTTGGAACATTACTTGGAGATATGAATGGTTTATCCCAATCTATTTCTTGGAAATCTGCAAACGGTGTCTTCTTAATGGCTGGAACTTTGGTTGGAACAACAATTACAGTATTGTAATCCAACTTTTCTAAAGACCAATTGTGGGTCTTCTTTCTATATAAACCCCCTTCTTGATTAAGTTGGGGGTTTTGTTATTTAATCACCCTTATATGTTCCGTATTCTTTATATCCCTCTACGGTTAAAGATGATTCATAGTTTCTTGTGAAGGTTGCTTTCAATAAAGATGCTACCGATAAATTGATATTATCCAACTCTGATAAACTTTTACCACGAAGTAATGGTATTATATCATCTTCTGTTGTTGCGTTCGTTACATCCATTAAGAATTGATAACAAATTCCTCTGTTTTCCATTCTTGAATCGTTGTTTAACATATGCATTGTCCCACGAATAAGGGAGTTTTTCATCATTAGTTCGGTCATCGTTTATAGTTTTAAGTTATTATTAAATTCAATTAGGATATTCATTATTCATCATATCATCATGCTCTTGTTGAATTTCTTGGATGATTGAAAAAAGAGTTTCTTGATTTTCTTGACCCGTTTCTTTACAGAATTTTAACGCATCAGTCATATCGGGGTCAATATTGATACTTTCTAATGTATGATAACCAAAATCTTTCAAACGAGCTATGGTTGATAATTTGTAATTGTTTTTGATGTAGTCGGCATTTTTCATCGTTTATATAGTTTTAGGTTGTTTGTCTTACAAAGATACGGATTCTTTTCTGTTCTGCCTAATTTTCTAAAATTTCTTCTATGTAATTTTCAGGATTACTAAACTCATCATAGATGTAGTTTAATACATTATTTTTGTTAATTACAATCACATTATTTTTTTCCATCCATTCTGCAACCCAACTACAATATTCAGGTTGGCAATAATCAACTAATGTGTTAATTTCTTTTTCTGTAAAATCGTTTATTGTCTTCATTGTTTTTGTTTTTATTTGTTTTACAAAGATACGGATAAAGTTTTAATCTGCCAAAGATTTAATAACTTTGGAAAAAAGTGAAATATTGATTACCGTGTCTAAATCCAAATTCAGCGTTGTTGATTATATCAACAAACTCTTGCTCTATTTCTTCATCGTTAATCTCACACCAGCGATTATAAAGTCGTAATACATTTTCTTTATTAAGGTCACCAGAGTCATAATCAAACTCTTCTGCAAACTCTTCTCCAAACTCCCAACCACAAAGGTCAAGAATGGTTTGAGTTATTGTGATGTCTTTGCGAAATTGAGGTAATGTAATTCCTTCAATAGAAACTTTGTCTTGTTCTACGAATGTGTTTAGGTAAATGTAAAGTGAGTATCCCATTTTGTTTATATAGTTTTAAGTTGTTTGTTTTACAAAGATAGTGATTTATTTCTGTTCTGCCAAAATTATTTTATTTAATAATTTTAATTCCTGATAAAAATTGTTTGTAGATAACATAATTACCAATCCAACCATCTTCATCGTATAATTGAAAATACAAATCTCCATTATCTAAATATTGTGCGTTTGTTGTGGTATAATCTAAACCTTTACGCAAGATGTGTCTGTTAGTTTTTATAAAACCATTATACATAAAACAAAAAGTATCTTTAATTGTTTCAAAATGTTTTGGTCCGTAATTGTGTCTGTTAATCATAATTTTTATATAGTTTTAAGTTGTTTGTCTTACAAAGATAAGCATTCTTTTCTGTTCTGCAATGAATATAAACAAAAAAAATAAAAAAATATTTAGGTATGATGATAACAATTAGCAACTACCAAAGCACTCTTGTCCCATTTACACTTTTGGAAAACACAACATTTCCTTATAGTGCAACAACCTATATATTACAATTGTATGGGAAAGAATTGAAGGACGAAACTCTTTTGTTTTTAACAGGGGATACTACCACGAATGCAAACAGATATAACTATTTTCCCATTAATTTAACTCCATATGCTCTTGTTGAAGGACAATATGATTATAAGGTATATCAAAACACAGGTAATACATTATCATTATCTGCATTAACAATAAACGATGTTGTTGAAAGTGGATTGGCAACAATCTATGGAACATCACCAACAGCAAGACCAGTTTATGTTGCAACAGGTCAAACACAATATGTATTTAACTAATTATGGAAGATAACGAATTAAACAAAAAAGGATTGCCAGTAAAGATTTTTACTTTCAATGAGGCGTATCAAGCTCCGATCTATAAGTTTGAAAAGAAGGGGGACTATAAATTCATCACATTTGGTGTTGATAATCAATATCCGTTAATGTTATTGGAATTATATAATAACTATGGTAGTCCCTTGAATAAGGCGATTATAAACAAGAAAACCAAGATGTCCGCAGGTTTTGGATATAATAAATTATTAGATCCAAGATTAGAACAATGGGCAAAAAAGAATAACCTTGAAAGATTGTTCTTATATATTTCAAAAGATTTTCATATCTATAATGGATTTTGTCTTGAGGTGATATGGAATAGAGAAGGGACATCTTTTGATATAACTTATATTCCGATACACACAATTAGAATTGGACTTAAAGATAGTGAAGATGATGAAGATTACTATTGGTATTCAAGGGATTGGGCAAACATAAAAAAAGAAGAGAACAAACCTGAATACATTAAAAAGTTTGACCCAAGTCAAAGATTTGGAAGACAACTACTTTATTTTATTGAACCAAACCCTGCTCATACCCATCTATATCCCATTCCTGACTACTCTACAGCGATTAACTATATTGACTTGGACTATCAGATAGGTAAGTTCCATATTAATCAGGTAAGACAAGGATTTGCTCCTTCATTTATTTTAAACTTTGGAACAGGAATACCAACACAGGATGAACAAAATATGTTCCATAGAGAATTTCAAAGAAACTATAAAGGAACTGACGGAGCAGGTAAAATAATTTTAACTTATTCAGAGGGTGGAGATCAAAAACCTGAACTTATTCCAATTCAATTAAATCAATCAGATGAAAGATTTATTATGTTGCAAGATATGGTAGAGAAAAACATCACACAAGCTCACGAAATGCCGGTTCAGTTGGTATCATTCCAACCAGGTAAGTTGGGTTCATCTGATGAAAGAAAAGAACTAATGGCGGAGTTCCAAGTATATTATGTGGCAATTCGTCAAAACCAAATGGAAGAGGCTATTAATGGATTACTTGAAACAATAGGATTTACAGAAAAGATTGTATTAAAGAATTATGTATCTGCTGATGCATCAGGGACATTAACTGATAGTGGAGAACAAGAACCTATTGAACAAGCAGATAGTAGAGTAATCAATAAACCAGTTCAACAACAACAATAATGAGTTATACACCAGTAGTATATTTTATATCCACAACTTATTTAAGAGACCAAACACCGATTGAAGAAAATGTGGATGATACCAAGATTACGCCTTGGATAGTTCAAGCACAGGATACATTTCTACAAGAAGGATTGGGAGAAACTTTTTATGATAGATTAAAAGATGGTGTTCAAAATAATAATTTGAATGCTGATGAGCAATCATTTATGAGGAACTTTGTTCAACCACAGGTCGCACAATATGCATTCTATTTGATGATGCCATTTATCAATTTAAAAGTTACGAACAAAAGTATTGCAAAAGAAGGTAGTGAGTTTTCAACACCAGCAGAATTAAGTGAATTAAAATATCTTCGTTCAGCGGTATTAGATATGGCAGAGTTCTATAAAAGAAGAATGATTAAATATCTATTGGATCACCCATCTATGTTTCCAGCATACAATAATCCAAATGCTTTAGATAACATGCCAAAATCAGCTCAAGCATACTTTACAGGGATTTATATTCCTTATGGTAATAGAAGAGGTAATATACCAAACTGGTTGGAGCCTTACGGAACAATAAGTCCTTGCCAAGGTTGTGGTAATAGTTCAAATCCTTATTAATTATGTGTAACATAAATTTTAATTTAGAAGAAGTCCTTAATCATCCAAAACTATCTGATGATTATAAATTTTCATTCGTTCAAGAAATGTTGAGTGAAGATGAATTTTGTGAATGGTTTGAATCTTTAAACAATCTTGGAATATCAATTGATAGTTTGGGTCTTACAATAGCTGATATTGATAATTTAGATTACATCTGGGACATTAACGATGATGACTTGGGTGTTCCTTCATCCACAACACAATTCGGTTCATCAGAAGAGTTTTCTGTAATTAACTTATATAGATACATTTCAACTGAATATGGACCTAGCTTTATTGGTGATAACACAAGAAGATTTTGTAAGATGGTTGTTGCAAGAACAAATGCTTCGTTGATGAGGTATGAAGATATAATTAGATTAAATTCACAAAATCCTGGTCTTGGTAAAGGTGGTTCAAATTCTTATTCGGTATTTGAATGGAGGGGTGGTGCCAATTGCAAACATATGTGGGCAAAATATAAATATGATACTGAAACTAAAAATTTGGTTGAAGCTCCATCAACAGACCAACCAAGAAATACACAGGTGAATGGAAAAGTTCCTTATGCAAATGGAACTAATAGTCCTGACCCAAAATAAAAAACCCCAACTACTATACTTCGTCAGGGTTTTATATATATAA
>CAYGZE010000175.1:0-9475 GCA_964354185.1 uncultured Anaerolineales bacterium
GGGGGTTTACCCCCCGCGCCCGTGGGGGTTTGGGGCATGCGGCGCGGGGGATAAACCCCCGCGCTACAGCTCTCGATGCAGAGCGTTGTCGCGCCGTGGGCTACTCTCTCCGCGCCCCTACGGGGCGGAAGGCAGAGAGCAAACGTCGAGAACGCCCTTGTGACGAACGGGGATATGTGACACAATACTCCGCGGGAGTCCGATTCCGCCAATCGCGGGGGAGGTCCACATGGATGTTATCGGGCAGAGATATGAGGTCCTCATCAACGCGGGGGTTGGGTGCGGAACACTACTGGGAGTTGTGCTTTCAGGGATAGCGGCCGGTGTGGCTGCATGGGCGGCCCTGGCAGCGTCACGAGCAGTGGACGAGGCAAAGGCGATGCGATTCGCAGACAATCTCCCTCTGCTCCTGATAGAAGCTGCTGCTGACCCCGATCACAGCATCAAGGTGAAGAACCGAGGCAAGGGGCCGGCGACAATTCTGTCACTATGGCTTCAGATTGGCAAGGAGCCGCACGTGCTCCGCAAGAGCCAGAGGTATTTCATTGCCCCTTCAGGCGAAGTGCGGTACCCGTGGTATGTGTTCAATGTTTTCGCGCAGGAATGCACGGGCGATCCGACAATGGACTTCAGGGCAATGATCGCCGCGCGGCGCAAAGACTACATTCCCAAGACCGAAGGGCAGGAATCCAAGAGCATCGAGGGCTTCCTCCAATACGAGGACCTGTTTGGCAACAAGTTCGCGCAGCACTTCTACTACTACCCCATAGAGAAACAGGTCGTGATGGGGCAGTTCAGGATGATTGGGGAGGAGAACAGGGGGTTGCCTCGATGCCAAGTGCGCTGAGCAGTGACTACGCACCAACCGCCAATCACGGGGGCCGGCTAGCCTGACGTAGCCCGGGCACCTTTGGCGCATTGCCAGTTGAGAGAAGCCATGCTCCGATTCGTGGTGCAGCAGCATTTCCGCGACGCCGAGGACTGGCACTTCGACCTGATGCTCGAAGCGGGCGACGCCCTGGTCACCTTCTCGTGCCCCGTGCCGCCCGACGACCTGGCCTCGCTCCCCTGCCTCGTCCATCACCTGGGCGACCACCGCCTGGCCTATCTCGAGAAGGAGGGCGAGATCTCGGGCAGCCGCGGCTGGTGCCGCATCCATGACCAGGGCCTCCTGGAGTGGCTCGAACCGGCCGACCCCGCCGGGCGCGACCTGGCCGACGAGGTCCGCGTCCGCCTCGACGGCCAGAAGGCCCACGGCGTCTACCGGCTGGCCCGCGAACCTGCCTCCGGGGCAGATTACTGGCGGCTGCGGCACGTCCATGAAGGCAGGACCGGAGCACTGGCGGACAAGCCGCCAGTGGCACCCGGCTGCCAACACGATTGACACCGCGCTGCCAACCCCTATAATCCCCCGCGTAACGTGGGAACGCGGGGTCCCGACGCTCCCCACCCAAGCGAGGTCCGACGGATGGACAGCGGCACACGCGAGCAGTTGGAGGCCCTCAAGGAGCGGCTCAACGCCCTCCGGGACTCTCTTTGACGTCGCCGGCAAGGAGCGGGCCCTGGCGGCCATCGAGGCCAAGATGGCTGCGCCCCGCTTCTGGGACGACCCCGAGGCGGCGCAGAAGGTCGTCCAGCAACTCAAGGGCCTGAAGGCGGTCGTCGAGCCGACGATGGCCCTGGCGCGGATGCTCGACGACCTGGGCGTCCTGGCCGACCTGGCAAGCGAGGAGGACGACCGGGCCACGCTGGAGCAGGTCGGCCGCGACCTCGCCGAGGCCGGGACGCGGCTGGAGCGCCTCGAGTTCCTCTCGCTTCTTTCGCGGCCGGACGATCCGAAGAACTGCTACTTCTCGATCCACGCCGGGGCGGGCGGCACCGAATCGTGCGACTGGGCGGCGATGCTCCTCCGGATGTACACGCGGTACGCCGAGCGGTCCGGCTGGCAGATCACCCTCGTCGACAGCGTCGAGGGCGACGAGGCGGGCTACCGGAGCGTCACCGCCAAGGTCGTCGGGCCCTACGCCTACGGCCACCTGTCGGCCGAGGTCGGCGTCCACCGCCTGGTGCGGATCAGCCCGTTCGACGCCGCCGGCCGGCGCCACACCTCGTTCGCCAGCGTCGACTGCCTGCCCGAACTCGAGGACCTGGGCGAGATCGAGGTCCGCGAGGAGGACCTGCGGATCGACTTCTTCCGCGCCGGGGGCGCGGGCGGCCAGCACGTCAACAAGACCTCGAGCGCCGTGCGGCTGACGCACCTCGCGACGGGCATCGTCGTCCAGTGCCAGAATGAGCGGTCGCAGCGGCAGAACCGCGAGATGGCCATGCACCTCTTGAAGGCCAAACTCAAGCGCTTGCAGGAGGCCGAACGCGACAAGGAACTCGCCAAACTCTACGGCCAGAAGGGCGAGATCGCCTGGGGCAACCAGATCCGGTCCTACGTCCTCCAGCCCTACACCCTCGTCAAGGACCACCGGACCGACTACGAGACGGGCAAGGTCCAGGACGTCCTCGACGGCGACCTCGACGCCCTCGTCGAGGCCCAACTCCATCGCCGCGCCACCGCGCGGGCGGAGGCCAAGTAGCATGCGCACCGCGACCCTGATCGCCGCGGCGCTGGCGTCCGTCGGGCCGGCGCTGGCGGCCGGATGCGAGGGCCGCGTGCCCCCCGCCGCCCAGGGGCGCCAGGTGGTGCGGCCGGCGCTGCGGTTCGCCATGGACCTCGCGCCCGACTGGACCGTCCGTGACCTCTCGGGCGACGTCGTCCTGGAAGCGATCGCCCAGGCCCCGAAGACGGGCGAGGCGCCGAAGGCCGACCAGCCCCCCGCCGCCCCCGCCGACCGCCGGGCCGAACGCACCCGCACGGTCGTCCACGTCCTCGTCGTCGAGCGCGAGGACGCCTCGCTCGACGCCTGGGCCGAGCGGGCCGTCAAGGAGTCGCAGGAACTCCAGAGCGACCTCGAGGTGCTCCAGAAGGCGCCCGCGGCGCTGGCCGACGGGCGGCCGGCCCTGCGCCTGGTGCTGAAGAACCCGCGCGGCGTCGAGCCCTTCCTCCAGAAGATGCTCCTCGTGATGACGGACTCCACCGCGTACGCCGTGATCGCGACGGCCTCGGCGTCGGACTTCCAGGCCGCCGAGCACGACATCGAGACCTGTTTCCGCACGTTCCTCGTATGGTGAGGCGCCCATGAGAAACGCAAGCGCGGCAGCGCGGGCCCTGGCGGCCGTCCTGGCGGCGTGCCTGGCGGCGGCCGGCCTGCCCGGCTGCCGGACCGGGCTGCCCCCGTCGGTGGCCGCCCTCGGCTACGTGAACGCCCGCGAGCGGTTCGCGATGAACGTGCCGCCCGGCTGGGAGGTCCGCGAGCAGGGCGGCCGGCCCCAGGTGTTCGTCCTGGGCCCCGAGGGGCCGGGGGGCGTGCGGCCGAACGTGAACGTCGTGGTCGAGCCGGCGGGCGCCGCCGCGTCGCAGGCCCAGTGGGAGGCGGCCAACCGGTCGCGCCTGGAGGCCCTCCAGGGGTTCCGCCTGGTGTCCGAGACGCCGCGCAACCTCGCCGACGGCCGCCAGGTGCGCGTCCTCACGTTCCGCCACCGCGTCCTCCAGCGCGAGGTCATCCAGCGGCAGATGGGCCTGGTGGCCGGCGGGACGGTTTATGTCGTGACGGCCACGGGCGATCCGGATGCCTTCGCGGCCGATGAGCAGAACTTCGAGATCTGCCTCCTTTCCTTTCGGGCGGCGTGGTGAAGCCCCGCGGCCGCCGCCGGGCAGGTGCAGCCGGCCCCACACAGAGATCGCAGCACACGGACGGAGAACGCATGAGTCTGGAAGCCCTGAAGCGGGTGGACCCGGAACTGGCCGACCTCCTCCTGGCCGAGGAGCGGCGCCAGCGAGAGACGATCGAACTGATTGCCAGCGAGAACTTCTGCCCCCTCTCCATCCGCGAGGCCGTCGGCAGCGTCCTGACCGACAAGTACGCCGAGGGGTATCCCGCGGCCCGCTGGTACGGCGGATGCGACGTGATCGACGAGGTGGAGCGGCTGGCGGTCGAGCGCGGCAAGGCGCTCTTCGGGTGCGAGTACATCAACGTCCAGCCGCACGCCGGCAGCCAGGCCAACATGGCCGTCTACTTCGCCGCCCTCGAGCCGGGGGCGACGCTGCTGTCGATGGACCTCACGCACGGCGGGCACCTGACGCACGGCAAGAAGACCAACTTCAGCGGCCGCACGTACACCATCGTCCACTACGGCGTCAGCGAGAAGGACGAGCGGATCGACTACGACGCCCTGGCGCGCCAGGCCCGCGAGGTGCGGCCGGCGATGATCGTGGCCGGTGCGAGCGCCTACCCCCGGGCCATCGAGGTCGACCGCATGGCCGAGGTCGCCGCCGACTGCGGCGCGAAACTCCTGGTGGACATGGCCCACTTCGCCGGCCTGGTCGTCGGCGGCCAGCATCCCGACCCCGTCCCCGTCGCGGACTTCGTGACCGGCACGACGCACAAGACGATGCGCGGCCCGCGCGGCGGCTTCGTGATCGCGAAGGCCACGTACGCCAAGGCGATCGACCACGCGATCTTCCCGGGCCTCCAGGGCGGCCCGCTGATGCACGTCATCGCGGGCAAGGCGGCCGCCTTCGCCCTGGCGATGACGGAGGCGTTCCGGCAGTACCAGGCCCGGGTCGTCGCCAATGCGCGGGCCATGGCCGACCAGATGGGCGCCCTCGGCTACCGCCTCGTGAGCGGTGGCACCGACACGCACCTGTTCCTCGTGGACCTCGGGCCGCGCCGGATCACCGGCGCCCAGGCCCAGGCGTGGCTGGGCCAGGCGGGCATCGTCATCAACAAGAACGTGATCCCGTTCGACACGCGGTCGCCGGTCGACCCGTCGGGCATCCGCCTGGGGACGCCGGCCGTCACGACGCGCGGGGCCGACGCCGACGACGTCCGGCAGGTGGCCCGGTGGATCGACCGGATCCTGGCGGCCGACGACCCGGCCGCGGCCGCCCGGAGCCTCCGGCCCGAGGTGCTCGCGTTCTGCCGGTCGCACCCGATCCCGGATTGACCCGCCCCCGCCCCCCGCGCCCCTGCGCCGGCCGCCGCCCCGCCACGGATTCACTGTCCCGCCCACGGTCCGCTTGACGATAACGGGACGGGGGCCCGAGGGCCGCCCCGTCGAGTCGCGGGCAGGCGCCGCCACCGCCGCGGCGCCGGGAGGTGTTCTCATGCACGTCACCGAGACCGAGTCGCTCCGGCAGGAACTCGAACAGGCGAAACAGCGGATCGAGTGCCTCGAGCAGTCCCTGGTCGAGGCCCAGCGCCTGGCCACCGTCGGCCAACTCGCCAGCCGCATGGCCCACGAGTTCAACAACCTCCTCCAGGTCATCACCGGCCGCGCCTCGCAGGGCCTGGCGAGCGGCGAGGCCGAGGTCAAGGACAAGGCCCTCGCCAAGACCGTCGAGTACGGCCGCAAGGCCGCCGACATCGTCACGAACCTCCTGGGCTACTCGAACGGAGGCCCGCACCGCAGCGAGACCGTCGCATCCGACAGCCTGATGGAGGCGGCCGCCAACCTCATCGCCTGGGACCTTGAGAAGAGCAGCGTCCGCCTCCTCCGCCGCTACACGAGCTCGAGCCCCGTGCGCGTCGTCCCCGTCCGGATCGAGCAGGTGCTCCTGAACCTCATCGTCAACGCCCGCGAGGCCATGCAGGAGCGGGGCGGCACGCTGACGCTCCTCGTGGCCCCGGCCGAGACGTCCGGCTACGTCGCCTTCGCCGTCCAGGACACGGGCTGCGGCATCCCGCCGGAGAACCAGGCCCGCATCTTCGAGCCGTTCTTCACGACCCATGCGAAGGGCAGCGGCGACGGCCGCAGCCGCTCAGGCTCGGGCCTCGGCCTGGCCGTCGCCCGCGACCTCGTCCGCCAGGCCGGCGGCGAGATCCATGTCAAGTCGTCCGTCGGCGTCGGCTCGACCTTCACGGTCCTTCTGCCCGTCTCCGAGGCCGACGCCTAGGCGGCCCGCCGCCCCTGGCGTCCGCCCCCCTGGCCAGGATAAGATGAAACCCGCGCCGACCGTGCGCATTGGTAAGGGTGCCGGACTCGCCGTGCGAAAGGGCTTCGGATGGGCGATGGCGTGGCATGGGAGACCGTGAAACGGGCCGCGGGCGGCGAGCAGGCCGCCCGGCGCGAACTCGTGGAGGCCACCCTCGACAACGTCTGGGCCCTGGCCATGCGGATGACCCGCAGCCGCGACACCGCCGGCGACGTCGTCCAGGAGACCTATGCCCGCGCGTTCGAGAACCTGGCCGGCCTGGAGCCGAACGGCCGCTTCGAGGGGTACCTGGCCCGGATCGCGACGAACCTCGTCCTGGAACGCTGGCGCCGGCAGCGGCCGACCCTCTCCGCCGCCGACCTGACCGCCTCCGATAAGGCCGACGAGCCCTGGCTCGCCCTGGCCGACGAGGAAGAGGACCGGCGGCGCCTCTCGGCCGTCTGGGCGGTCGTCGGCCGACTCGAGCCGCGAGTCCGCGCCGCCATGCTCCTCCATTACGCCCAGGGGGAGCCGTACGAATCGATCGGGCGAATCCTCAACGTGCCCGTCGGCACG
Source organism: uncultured Anaerolineales bacterium (assembly GCA_964354185.1). Taxonomy (GTDB): domain Bacteria; phylum Planctomycetota; class Phycisphaerae; order FEN-1346; family FEN-1346; genus CAYGZE01. The sequence continues at coordinate 6,599 of CAYGZE010000175.1, forward strand.
CTGAAAACGTGGCTTTACCGGGCGCGCGGCGAGGTCCGCCGCGGAGCGGAACTCCTGCTCCGCCGGCAGGCGGCCCTCGGACGCACGCCCAGCGGAGACGCGCCATGAACGAACCGTGCAAACAAGTCGAGGAAGCGCTGGACCAGGCGGCCGACGGTGGGCTGCCGGGCGACCTGGCCGCCCACGCGGCCGCGTGCGACCTGTGCCGCGAGCGCGTGGCCATCGATCGCGCGATCCGGGAAGGCCTGCGCGCCGTGGCCGGGCCCGGCGCGGCGACGCACCGGGCGCTGGCTGCGCAGATCCTGTCCGCGCCGGCGCCGGCGGCACACTCGCAGCCGCGCGTCATCCGATGGTCGTGGGCAAGCGCGGCCGCCGTGGCCGCGGCCGTCGCCGCCGTGCTCATCGCCCTCGTGGCCGTCAAGACGCAGCCGCGCGAGCCCATCCGCCCGACCGCCCTCTTCGCCGACCTCCTGGGCCCGCTGCCCGAGATGGCGAAGTCCGGCCAGCCGGCGGCCGGCCAGGAAACCGGAGCGGCCGCGCCCCTGGGCGGCCTGCTGGCCCTCTTCTCGAACGGGTGGGAAGGGCCGATCGCGCTGGGGCGCGCAGCCCTCGAAGCACCGCTTACGACCGGACTGGTCGGTGAACCCAAGCCTGCGGGAACAGACTCGCCTTCGCGAGACTAAGAAAGGAGCCGTGCGCGATGAAGACCTGGAAAGTGCTCGCCGTGGCCGTGGCGCTGCTGGGGACGGCCGTGATGGCCGGCGCCGAGACCCTGGACCTGGCAAACTACGCGCCATCCGACTCCAAGGCGGTGATCGAGACGGTCAACGCCGCGGGGCTCCGCGAGATGCTGCTCGAGTCGAAATTCTGGGCCGCCCTCGAAGGGACCCAGGCCTTCAAGGACTGGCGCGCCAGCCAGCGGTACGACGAGGCGCAGGAGCGGATCGAGCGGCTCCTGGCGAACCTGGACATGACGCGGGAGGCGGCGCTGAAGGCCTACCTCGGCGGCCGTAGCGCCGTCGTGGTCCTGCCGGGCGCCGAGAAGCCGCGCGGCGTCATCCTGACCGAGGCCACCGCCGACATGGCCCGCCGCCTGGTCAAGGCCTGCGGCGGCGTCGAGGTCAAACGGCATCGCGACGTGGCCGTCCACCAGGTCGAGCAGAACGGCAAGACCGACCGGATGGCCTTCACCAAGGACATCCTGCTGGTGTCGGCCGCCGAGGGCGACGAACTCGAGCGCGTCCTCGACGTCATCGTCGGCGGCGGCGCCTGCATGGGCACCGAGGGGCACTTCAGCCGGGCCACCAAGGACCTGCCGACCGGCTGGCGCTTCCGGGCCTACGGGGACGAGGTGCCCCCGCGCAAAGGGCCCGGCGCCATCGCCATGTACCCCGGCCCGGACGGGCGGGTGCACGCCGAGTGGCGCCTGGTGAGCGCTGAGACGAAGGACGAGATCCGGGCGCCGGAGGCGCTGACGTCGCCGGCCGGTCTGCCGGCCACCTCGGCCGCCGCCATCGCGACGGTCCTCCATCCCGCCGCCATCTGGGCCGAGGCCAAGGCCAAACTGACCGCCCAGGGCGACCCCGGCATCGAGCAACTCCGCAAGGCCGAGTTGTTCGTCCGCGGCTGGTTCGCCGGACAGACGATGGACGGCGTCCTGGCCGCCTTCGGGCCCGAGGCCGCTGCCGCCGTCGTCAAGAACGACCAGGCCGGCGGCGCGCCGGGCGTCGTCATCATGGTCCGCCTGGCCCAGAACGGCAAGGCCGTCGCCACCGCCTTCAAGGACGGCTTGGCCGCCAAGGCGATGCTCGTGGCCGCCATGTCCCAAAACCAGGAGAACGCCCCCAAGATCAACGTCCGCGACGAGACCTACCACGACGTGCCGCTGCTGTGCATCGAGGCATCGGGCGCCGGCCTCGAGAAGGTCCTCGGCGCCTGGGCGAAGGACATCGCCCTGGCCGTGGCCGTCACCGACGAGTGGCTCATCGGCGGGACGACCCCCTCGGCCGTCAAGCAGACGATCGACACCCTCGCCGGCAACGGCAAGAGCCTCGCGGCCTCGCTGAAGGAGGCCGGTGAGACGGTGCCCACCGCCCCGGTCACCTGCTGGGGCGTCCTGCTGCCCCAGGGCGGCACGGAGATCGTCCTTGGCGCCGCCGAACTCCTGGCCGGCAAGGCACGCCTCGAGGAGGCCAGGAAGATGACGAACCTGGCCGAACTGATGAACCTCGTCAAGTACATGGGGTTCCAGCAGACCGACGGGCCGACGGTGATCAGCGGTCAGGCGGACATCCAGGCAGTCAAGTAGCCCCCGCGGGCGATTCGCCGCTCGCCCGGGAGGGCATGCAGCCACGCGGCGGCCGGAGGGGGAAACCGGCCGCCGCGCCTTTTTGCGCGCACGATGTAATCGCTGTCTCTACAAGCGGTCGTCCAGCGGCGGCAGGTCGGTGTCGTCCTTCGGCCCGGGCGTCTCGCCGCCTTCGTCCTCGTCTTCCTCGTCCGACTTCCACTTGTCGGCCTCGTCCATGTCTTCCATCTCACGGCTCATGCGGCGATAGAGTTTCTCCTGGAGCGGCGCGATCCGCTTGTACTCCTTGATGGTCGCCATGTAGGCCCCGGTCATCAGGTCCAGCCTCAGCAGTTGCCACTTCAGGAGGCACTCCGGCTCCTTGACGTTGGTGAACGGGTTGCACTTCAGCCGGACCTGGCCCCCGGCGGCCATTTCGCAGAACTCGCAGTCCTTGCACTGGATCATGGGCCTCTCCGCGTCGGAACATCTCCAGCATATCCCGGACGGGGTGCCGGAACAAGGCCGAGGGCAAGCCTGTCGCCGCAAAGTGATAATGTCCGGTTTCCGCAAAGTAGAATTGTCCTCTT
>CAYGZE010000176.1:0-9435 GCA_964354185.1 uncultured Anaerolineales bacterium
GTACTAAGCGGTCCGACATAAGTCTTGTTAAGTTTGTGCGCGGCGGGTCTCCTGACCCGCCGCGATTTTCCGGCGTCCGGCGCGGTCGGTCAGGAGACCGACCGCGCAAAACTTATGTCGGACCGCTTAGCGGAGGACGGCCGTGTCGTCATCGATCCGCACGAGGCGGCCCTTCTCGTCCAGGACCATCGTGGCGAAGCGGCCGGAAATCTCCGCGCGGCCCCAACTGTAGGAGAGCCGCCATTCCTTCCTGGCCGCGTCGAACTCGATCTTGCGCGGCTCGCCCCAGAAGCCGAGCAGCGCGAACCGCCTCCCCTCCAGGTCGTGCCGCAGGCCGTAGTAGTAGCCCATCAACTCCACCGCTTGGGCGCGGGTGATCGGCTTGTCCTCGGCCGCGCTGAACCGGACCCCCCACCCCGGGGCCAGGCTGTGCTTGTGCTCGACGATGTCCTTGCCCTGGAAGGTGACGATGTAGAAGCAGTGCTCGCCGCTGCCCATGTAGGTGCCGATGACGGCGCCCGTCTCCGTCTTCCTGAGGGCGCACAGGATCGAGCCCGCGGAGTCGAGGGCCAGCGCGTCCAGCCGCCCGCCGCCGCGCGCCGCCGCAATCGCCGGCCCGGCGCACGGGCCGTCCACGAGGGTCGCCACCTTGCCGTCGTAGAGCACCATGGCGCCGTTGGCGTCGGCCGGCGCCTCGCCGGGCGCGGGCTCCCCGATGAGGTATGCGATCTGCCGCTTGTAGCCCATCGGCCCCAGGTAGTACGGCGTGTAGCCCCGTGGCATGTCGAGCGTGCGGACCACGCGGACCCCGGGTGCCGCGAGGTCGGCCGGCGGCGCATCCGCCGTAAGCGTCGCGATGAAACTCGTCGACCCCACGATGTGGCCGGCCGCCTGGTACGACGCCGGGTCGATTCCCACGCGGCCCCGGTCCAGTCCCTCGGGCGCGACCGTGTACACCAGCGACCACATCGGGGGCGAGGCCTGCGTCTCGTACGGGTACGCGCGGATGTCGCCGAGCGTCCGGGCCGGCAGGGCGAACCGCTGGACCGTGCCCCGCCAGACGGTCTCGTGCCAGCGCACGAGGTCGATCTCGCGGCCCGCGTGCCAGTCCGGCAGGTAGGGCACGACCGGGACCTTGTCCGGCGGTTGCACGAGCCGCAGGGCCACGCTCTGGTAGACGCGGTCCGCCTCGATCCACTCCCGCTCGGCCTCGTCGAAGTAGCCCATCCGGGCCCAGCCGCGGGCCCGCTGCTCGTGCCAGGCGAGTTTCTGCCGGACCCGCTCGACGGCGTCCTTGTCGAGCAGCCCGGCCGCGCCACCGGCCCCGGGCTCGGCCGCCCGTGCCGCGGCCGCCCACGCGAGTACCGCCAGGAGCGCCATCGCCCCCCGCCGCCATCCTTGCCGCGTTCGCATGACCGCCGCCTCCGAGGAGGACCCTGCGTCCCCGTCTCTTGGACGCCCCTCGCGCGGGCGCGGTTCCCGGCCGGATTCCCCGGTAGACCGCCGCCGGATTGTGGGTTATGATTCAGGCGTTCCCATCCATGAGGTGGACGGCCATGGCGCATCCGAGACCACGTTACGGCCCGCGCCGCCATCTGCCGATCGGCGGATACTGTGGTATACTCTGCGGGGTCGGCCGGTCGGCCGGAGGGTGTCTGGCCATGCTCGTCTTCCTCGCCGGCGGCGGGCTGGCTGCAGAACCGGGCGCAAGCGCCACAAGGCCGCGCGTGGTCATCTCGTCGGACTTCCCACCGCTGGACGTCGTCCCCGTGAAAGGGGCCCGCAAGGGCGACCCGCCCGAGAAGTGCAGCGACCCGGATGATGTGCAGTCGATGGTCCGCTTTCTGCTGTACACCAATGACCTTGACGTTGAGGGACTGGTGGCGTCGGCCGGCACCTTTGCCAACGTAGCGATGAAACAAAATATTCTGGACATAATGAACCTTTACGACCAGGTGGATGAGAGCCTGCGGCGGCATGATCCTCGCTATCCCACCGCTGAGACATTGCGCTCAGTCACGTGGCAGGGCCGCGATGGGGCCTGGGGCACAAGCAAAGTCGGCACGACCGCCAAGCCGCTCGATCAGATTCTCGGCGATGGCAAGGATAGCGAGGCTTCGGACGCGATCCTTAGAGTCGTGGACCGGCCCGATCCTCGGCCGGTTTGGGTTTGTGTCTGGGGCGGTTCGCGCGAGGTGGCGCAAGCCATCTGGAAGGTGCGGGCAACGCGCAGCCCGGCCGAGTTGGAGCGCTTCCTGAACAAGCTGCGCCTTTACTTGATCGCGAAGCAGGACAGCACGACGGACTGGCTGCTCGATTCGTTCCCGAGCCTGTTCATCATCCTCTCGGAAAAGAATTACATGGGCATGTTCTGGGGCATGCATGGCGCTGATCCGAGGCTCGCGGACCTGGCGTGGATCAACGCAAACATTTGCCAAGGACACGGACCCTTGGCCGGTGCATACCCGAAGAGCGGGTGGGATCCGTCAAAACCGGGACAGCAGGAGGGGGATTCGCCTTCGTTCCTGCACCTGGTCAGCGCGGTGCGCGGGCTGAACGACCCCGAAAGGCCCGACCAGGGGGGCTGGGGCGGGAAGTTCATCCGCCCAGACCCTTCCCGGAACCATTGGTTCGATGATCCGGGCGGCACGCAGACCGTCTGGCGCTGGCGCCCCGAAGTCCAAGCGGATTTCGCCCGTCGTGCGGACTGGATGCAGGACCGTCCACGCTGAGCGCCGACCTGGCACGGGCGCGTGCCCGGGTCACTCCGTCACGCAAGAGGGGGGTGTTCTTCCCATGCGTGACATGCCCTTTACCGCCGCTGAGAGCGCGCCGTCGTCAGGGCGGTTCCCGGCCGGATTCCCCGGTAGACCGCCGCCGGATTGTGGGTTATGATTCAGGCGTTCCCATCCATGAGGTGGACGGCCATGGCGCATCCGAACCGTGCCGGGCGGCTCCTGGTCGCGTGCCTGGCGGCGGCGATCCTCGCGGGCCTTGTGCCGGCCGCCGCCTTCGCCGCGCCCGCGCCGGCTGCCGCGTCCCCTGCCGCCATCGACGCCGCCGGCGGCGTCGACGGCGTCAAGGGCGCCGACTTCGGCTTCCACACCGAGAACCAGGACCGGCCCTGGTGGCAGGTGGACCTGGGCCAGGCGCAGCCCCTCGACCGCGTCGTCATCTGGAACCGGTGCAACATGGCGTCGGAGCGCGCGCGGCGGCTGGAGGTCCGCCTCTCGGACGACGGCAAGGCGTTCGAGAAGGTCTACGCCCACGACGGCACCGTCTTCTACGGGGCGAGCGACCAGAAGCCCCTGGTGGTGCCCGTGAAAGGCGCCCGGGCCCGCTTCGTCCGCATCCAACTGGCGGAGCGGAACTGGCTGCACCTGGCGGAGGTCGAGGTCTTCGGCCAGGCCGACCCGGCGAAGAACCTCGCCCTCCGGCGCCCGGCCGACCAGTCGAGCGTCAGCGAGTGGTCCCGGGGGCAGCAGGCGGCGGCCGCCGCGCCCGTCCCCGCGTGGTCGCCGCCCGAGGCGCCGCTACCGCCGGACGCGATGGCCTTCGACGAGATCCTCTTCGTCAAACGCAAGCCGTACTCGTCCGACCACTACTACACCGACATCAACAACGGGACCAGCGGCGACCGCTTCGTTCCGGCCAACGGCATCTATGTCTATAACCTCCGCACGAAGCAGGAGCGTGCCGTCGTGACGGCGGCCGAGTTGCCGGGCGGCAAAGGCTTCCTCGGCAAGATCAGCCTGTCCTTCGACGCCCGGAAGGTCCTGTTCGACTTCCGCGAGAATCCCGGCGCGGGCTTTCGCATCTGGGAAGTCGGCGTGGACGGCACGGGCTTGCGGCAGGTTTCGCATCCCCCGGCCGACGAGGCCGAGAAGGTGGCGCGATGGAACCCCGGATGGCACACGGATGACATCCATCCCTGCTACCTGCCGGACGGAAAGATCATCTTCTCCTCCACCCGCAGCGAGCACACCGTCCTGTGCGGCGGGTCGTCGCACCTGGTGGCCCCGACGCTGCACCGCATGGACGCCGACGGCTCAAACGTCGAGTCGCTCTCGAACAGCCCGGTCAGCGAGTTCTGCCCCGTGGTCCTGAGCGACGGGCGCGTCATGTACCACCGCTGGGAGTACATCGACAAGGGCGCCCGCGTCGCCAAGACCGTCTGGACCATGCTTCCCGACGGAAGCAAGTGCCAGGAGATCTACGGCCTGGCCGAGGACACGACGACCATCTACATGTACCCCCAGCCGCTGCCCGCCGACGACGGCCGCATCGTCTGCGTGGGCACCTGCCACTTCCCCCAGGGCGGATGCCTCGGGGCGATCATGCTGGTCAACGGCCTCCACGCCAATCGCGAGCGCGGCCCCGACCCCGACGCCAAGGACTACACCCAGTGGGATGACCGCTACGCCGTCACGAACCTGACCCCGCACGTGTTCATCCAGCGCCGCACCGAGCCCGGCTGGCACCTTCGGACCGCCGACGGCCGGTACGTGCACGACTCGAGCGGCCGGAGCGGCCACCTGTACACGCATCCCTGGCCCGTCAGCGACACGCAGTTCCTGGTCTCGTACAAGGTCCGGGCCGCCGACCACTACAAGGACGTCCCCAACGCATACGCCTTGTATCTGATCGACACCGAGGGCCGCCACTGGCCGGTCCACAAGGATGAGAACCTGTCCTGCTGGCATCCGACCCCGCTGGTCCCCCGCAAGACCCCGCCGGTGGTCCGCTCCGTCCCCGAGCCCGCCTACGCCGCGAGCGGCAAGGCCCTGTGCATCGTCGTCGATGTCACCCTGGGCATGGCCGGCGTCGAGCCGGGCGAGGTCAAGTGGCTCCGCATCAACGAGGCCCTCCCGCGGTACTGGTCCACCGCCCGGCGGTGGGGGCCGGCGATCAGCAGTTCCGAATGGAAGGCCGCCCTCTGGCCGCGCGTGCAATGGGGCGTCGTCCCGGTGGAGAAGGACGGATCGGCCTGCTTCGAGGTGCCCGCGAACCGCGACATCTTCTTCCAGGCGTTGGACGCGAACTTCCGCGAAATCCAGCGCGAGCGAACCTACGTCAACTACAAGCCCGGCGAGGTCCGCTCCTGCACCGGCTGTCACGGCGAGTCCGGGCGCAGCCTGCCCCGCGCCTCCGCCACGACCCCGCTGGCCTTGCGGCGGCCCCCGAGCGTCCCCCAGCCGCAGCCGTGCGACCTCGTCGAGAACGGCGGCACCGGCCTGGCCGGGCAGGTCATCCACTACCCCACAGACATCCAGCCGATCCTGGACGCCAAGTGCGTCTCGTGCCACGGCAAGACCGACCCGGCCGGCGGTCTCGTGCTGACCGGGGACCTGACCACCTGCTACAGCGTGTCCTACGAGCAACTCGCCGGCAAGGAACTGGCCGGCCCGATCATCCCGGAGTTCACGTCCTTCCGGCAGGGCGACCGCGGCAACTACAACGGCGCCTACCTGCCCCCCAGGAGCCTGGGCTGCTCGAAGAGCGTCCTCGTCGAGATGCTGACCCGCCGCGACCACCCGAAGAACGCCAAGGACGACCACTCGACGATGCTCACCGGCCGCGAACTGATGGTCCTCAGCCGATGGGTGGACAGCAACTACCAGTTCTACGGCAGTTACTACGGCCGGCAGCATGCGCACTGGGTCGTCCCCGACCCCGCGAACCCGGCCTACGACCCGGCCGACCTCCGACGCAAAGCCACCTTTGCCGAGTCGATCAGCGACCGCGCACCCGAGTGGCACCGGTAGGCGCGCCGGAGAAAAGGTGTCAGGAGAAAAGGTGTCAGGAGAAAAGGTGTCAGGAACCGTTTCCCGTTGTTGGAAACGGTTCCTGACACCTTTTCTCCTCGACCCTTGCGGCCCGGTCCTTCCCCGGTACAATGCCCCCCGTCCTCCGGGCCCCGCGCGCCGCGAGGGCCCGACCCGCGGTCGCGCTTTTGAGGTGTGCTCCATGATGAGAGCCTGGATGGTCTACGCGGCGGCGGCGGTCCTGCTGGCGGCCCTGGCCGCGCCGGCCTTCGGCGCCGCCGTCGGCCCGGCGGCCGAGGTCCCCAAGCCCGCGGCGCCCGAGAAGGCCGCCCCCAAGCCCGCCGCCCCCGACTGCCCCCGCTGGAAGGTCCTCGTCCTGGTCTATGCGGCCACCGACTTTGAGTTCTCCGACGACCAGGGCAAGCACCGCCTCGTCGCCGCCATGACCGACGAGGAGAAGCGCCGCGCCGAGTCGCAGGCCCGCCGGTTCTTCGAGCAGGACGTCCCGCAACTCACCCGTGGCCTCCAGCAGCCGATCGTCACCGTCAAGTTCCCGCGGCGGACCCTGACCCGCCTGGAGGGGGAAGGCGGCTACGCGCCCGGCCCCGACGACGCCGCCCCCGACGCCGGGCGCGAGTTCGATTCCGTCGTGGTCGTCTGGAAGTCCGCCGGCACCGACCAGGTCACGGGCCGGCCGCTGGACGTCGCCGACGCGGGCGGCCTCACCACCCCCCGCGGTACCGAGCAGACCTACTGCTGCTTCCCCATCGGCTCCCTCCCGGCGAACCATCGAAACGTCTTTAAGCACGAATGGGGCCACTCCATCCTCTTCTACTTCGAGGCCGCCGGCAAGGTGCCCCTGCCCGTCGTCGACAACCACATCAACGACACCGACCGCCGCTACGTCCACTGGCCCACCGGCGAGGCCTACGTCCTGGAGGACGAGACCGACGACCATCTCATCCCGAACTCCATCTACCACAACACGCGCGGCTTCACCCACGACTACTACACGGGCCAGACCGCCACGGCCGACAAGCCCGAGCGGCGGCTGGGCATCACGGCCGAGGCGTGGGCCTCGGGCGGCCCCGTCACCCGCCCCGCCCGTGCCAAGGCCCCCGCCGCGCAAGGCGCGCCGCCCCTTAGCCGCGACCCGAAGGGGAGCGCGCTCGCCCTGCGGCCCGCGGCCATGCAGCCCGCGCGCCCCGCGGCCGCGGCCGGCTGGCCCCAGTTCCGCGGGCCCACCGGCGACGGCATCGCCCCCGGCAAGGCCCCGCCCCTGGAGTGGAGCGAGACCCGCAACATCCGCTGGAAGGTCGCCATCCCGGGGCGCGGCGGATCGTCGCCCGTCGTCCTGGGCGACCGCGTCTGGCTCACGACCGCCCTCGAGCAGGGCACGCGGCAGACCAAGTTGGGACCCGACGACGTCTGGGTGGCCGACCGCGTCTCCCTCGTGGCCGTCTGCCTCGACCTGGCCGACGGCCGCATCGTCTGGCAGACCACCCTCTTCGAGGTCGAGAAGCCCCCGCCCGTCCACGTCTTCAACACCTTCGCCACGCCGACGCCGGTCGTCGCGCCGGGCCGCCTCTACGCTGACTTCGGCGCGATGGGCACCGCCTGCGTCGACGCCGCCGGCGGCAAGATCCTCTGGACGCGGCGGCTGCCCATCGACCACATGGTCGGGCCGGGCAGTTCGCCCATCCTCTGCGGAGACCGCCTCGTCCTCGTCCGCGACGGGACCGACGTCCAGTTCCTCGCCGCCCTGGATGGCGCCACCGGCGACGTCGCCTGGAAGACCGACCGCCCGCCCCTCGAGGGCCGGCCCGACATGAAGAAGTCGTTCTCCACGCCCCTCGTGATCGACGCCGGCGGCCAGACCCAGGTCGTGGCCGTCGGCGCCCAGTGGGTCATCTCCTACGATCCACAGACGGGCCAGGAGATATGGCGGGTGCACCATGGGATGGGGTTCTCGGTGGCCCCGCGGCCGCTGTACGGCAACGGCCTGTTCTACTTCTGCACGGGCTGCCCGGTCGGCCAACTGTGGGCCGTCCGCCCCGACGGCCGCGGCGACGTCACCGACACCCACGTCGCCTGGAAGGCGACCGAGGGGATTCCCACCATGTCCTCCCCCCTCCTCGTCGGCCGCGAGATCTACTACGCGGGCGATCGCGGCCGCATCACCTGCCTCGACGCCCTCACCGGCGAGACGGTGTGGAAGCACACCACCAAGGGCACGTACATGGCCTCGCCCGTCGCGGCGGGCGAGCGGCTCTACTTCTTCGGCCGCGAGGGCACGACCACGGTCCTCCGCGCCGGCCGCGAGGAGGCGAGGCTGGCCGAGAACACGCTGGAGGGCCAGGTCACCGCTTCCCCCGCCGTCACCGACGGCGCCCTGCTCGTCCGGACCGACACGCACCTCTACTGCATCGCCGAGACGCCGTCCCCGGCGCCGTAGCGCCGCGGCCGTTCCTCCCCTCTCCCTGGAGGGAGAGGGGGCGGGGGTGAGGGGTACGGCCACCCTCACCCGTCCTTCGGCCACCCTCTCCCTGAGGGAGAGGGAAAGAAGGGGAACGGCGGCCGCGCCTTCTCTCCCCTCTCCCTGGAGGGAGAGGGGGTGGGGGTGAGGGGAATCGGCTGGCGTGGCCGTGCCAGGGTGGCGACCGCTGCGCCCAGGTACAGCGCCTTCCCAGCCATTCGGCTTCATCGCTTGATCGCCCGGATCGCTGCAGCGCCTGTCTCAAGAACCTCGGCCTCGTGCGCCCGGCCAGTCGCTCTGCATAGCGCCGCGAGATTCTCAAGGCACTTGGCCACATGGGGATGGTCCGGGCCGAGAGTCTTCTCCCAGATCGCCAGCGCGCGCTGGTAGGGCGGCTCCGCATCGGCGTACTCCCCTTGGTTGTAGTACATCCACGCGAGGTTGTTCAGACTCACGGCCACCCCGGGATGGTCCGGGCCGAGGGCCTTCTCCCGGATCGCCAGGGCGCGTTTGTGCAGCGGCTCGGCCTGCGCGTACTGGCCTTGGGTCCCGTACAGCACCGCGAGACCGTCTAGACTCGCGGCCACATCGGGATGATCTGGGCCGAGGGCCTTCTCCCGGATCGCCAGCGCGCGCTTGAGGAGCGGCTCGGCCTGCGCGTACTGGCGTTGAGCGTAGTACAGCCCCGCGAGGTTGTTCAGGCTCTCGGCCACCGCGGGATCATCCGGGCCGTGGGCCTTCTCCTGGATCGCCAGCGCCCGCTTGTAGAGCGGTTCGGCCTGCGCGTACTGGCGTTGAGCGTAGTACAGCCCCGCGAGGTCGTTCAGGCTCTCGGCCACCGCGGGATCATCCGGGCCGAGGGCCTTCTCGGCGACTTCGAGCGCCTTCTTCGCCACCACGATGGCCTTGTCATAGCGCCCCTGTCGGTAGAGCGACTTGACCTCGTCGTTAAGCGTCTTCCACTCGCTGTCTTGCGCATAGGCGGGAACAACGGTGCCGAACGCAAGCAGGAGCGGTAGCCATGCTATGAGGAGTCTATTCATGCGATCCCCTTTGTCTGGCTGACGCCAGGGCCGGCCGCAGGGAGGCGCCCCCGACGCCGCATGACTCACCCGCCTGGAGCTTGAGAGGCACGTCACCTGAAAGCATACCTCGCGGATCCGGCCTCTGCCAACACATTCCGATTCCACCGCG
>CAYGZE010000177.1:0-9407 GCA_964354185.1 uncultured Anaerolineales bacterium
GGCGGCCGGTACGAGGCGGCCCACGCGGCCCTGGTGGTGCGGCACGTGCGGGCGATGGCCGCGCGGCGGCGGGGCCTCGCGGACGGGGCATTGAGGCCCCTGCCCGGCATCGCCCAGGTGCCGGCCGAGAAGTCGTACTACGAGGCGGGCCTGCGGCTGGCCGCGGGGCTGGAGCGGGTCCTCGAGGGGTACGCCAAGTCGGCCGACCCCGCCGAGCAGAAGGTGTATGCGCTCTGGGCGCGGACCGGCCCGGCGGCCGCCGGGCCGTGAGGGCGCGGGGACGGCACTGGGGGGCAAGCCGCCAGTGGCACCCGGCCCTTGGCGCCCGGCGGGCGTACGGCATCCCCTCACCCCCGCCCCCTCTCCCCCGATGGGGAGAGGGGAGGCGCGCCGGCAGGCGGGGGCGCATTTGCAGCCACCTTGGGGGCGCGGGAAGTGTTTACACGGGCGGCCCCGGCGGGTACCATGGGGGCCTTGGCCGGCAAAGACCCCGACGGCGGGGGCCGGCGCCACGGAGCGGGACCCGGACCGATAGGATAAAGCCATGTCAAATGATGAATCATCTGGCGACGCACGCAGAGCCGCGCGGCCGGCGCCCGGCGCGGGGGCCTCGCAGGTGACGCGGCGGCAGTTCCTCCGGCGGGCGGCCGCCGCGGGCGGGCTCTTGGCGGCCCCGTGGCTGGTGCCGGGGTCGGCCCTGGGGAAGGACGGCGCCGTGCCGCCCAGCGAGCGGATCGTCCTCGGGGGCATCGGCATCGGCGGGCGCGGGTCGGGCGACCTGTACTGGTTCATGGGCGAGAAGGACGTCCAGTGCGTGGCCGTCTGCGAGGCCCGCAAGGAGCGCCGCGACGCCGTCAAGAAGATGGTCGACGACCGCTACGGCAACACCGACTGCAAGACGTATCGAGATATCCGCGAGTTCCTGGCCGCGCGGACCGACATCGACATGGTCCTCATCGCCACGGGCGACCGGTGGCACGCCCTGGCCTCGGTCCTGGCGATGCGGTCCGGCAAGGACGTCTACAGCGAGAAGCCCTCGTGCATGACCATCGCCGAGGGCCAGGCGGTGGTCGACACCGCGCGGCGGTACGGGCGCGTCTACCAGACGGGGACGCAGCGGCTGAGCGAGGGCAACTTCGTCTTCGCCATCGAACTGGCGAAGTCGGGGCGGCTGGGGAAGATTCACACGGCCCGGGCCCACATCGCCCCGTGGGACGCGGCCGAGATGCGGCACGACTGGCTCGCCCCGGAGCCCGAGCCGCCCAAGGACGTGGTCGACTGGGACGCCTGGCTCGGCCCGTGCCCGTGGCGGCCGTACCACTCCAGTTACGTGAGCGGCGGCTGGCGCGGCTTCTACGACTTCCACACCAGTTGCATCGGCGAATGGGGCGCCCACACGTTCGCCCAAGCCCAGGCGGGGATCGACGCGCTCGACACGTCGCCGGTCGCGTACCAGTATGTCGATAACCCGACGGGCGACGGCATGGTGACGACGTTCGCCAACGGCACGAAGATGATCCTGCACCGCGAGGGGTGGTGGCGCGGCTCGTGCGGGATGCGGTTCGAAGGGCCGGACGGCTGGGTGGCGGCGGCCGACGGCTACGCGAAGCCCGACGTCTCGGACCCCGCGCTGCTGGCGGACTTCAAGAAGATCGTCGGCGATTACATGGAGCGGACCGGCCGCCCGATGAGCCACGCGCGCGACCTGCTGAACTGCATCAAGTCGCGCCGCCTCACGGTGGCCAACCCCGAGGTGATGTACCGCACGATGTCGGCCGTGCACGCGGCCAACATCTGCATGTGGCTGAAGCGCGACATGAAGTACGACCCCGCCAAGGCGGAGTTCATCGGCGACCCCGAGGCCAACCGGCTGCGCTCGCGGGCCATGCGCGAGCCGTGGATTATCTGAGGAGCGAACGAAATGTCTAAATTCATCGTGGTCATTGGCGCGGCCCTCCTGGCGCTCGGCGCCGCCCTGCCCTGCCGGGCCGCGGACGCCGACGCCCCGCCCGAGTTCGCCATCCAGCGGGCCACCTACGAGGCCCTCGACGGGGCCGGCGGCGCCGACGTCACCGCGAAGGTCAAGGCCCTCGTCCAGGACGGCCGCCTGGTCGTGGACGCGAGCAACGACGCGCTCGGCGGCGACCCCGCCGAGGGGCACCCGAAGCGCCTGCGCGTCGAGTACACGCTGGGCGGCAAGGCCATGACCGCCGTCGTCGACGAGAACGGGCACCTGGCCATTCCGCCGCTGCCGCCGCTGACGCCCAAGCAGCAGGCCGCCCGCGCGGCGGCCGTCCTCAAGAAGCCCGACGCCACGCGGAAGGAGAAGGCCGACGCCTGCCGCCAACTCGCCGTCTTCGGGACGCCCGACGCCGTGCCCGTCCTGGCCGCCCTCCTGGCCGACGAGGAGATGTCGCACATGGCGCGGTACGCGCTGGAGACGATGGCGGATGCGTCGGTCGACGAGGCGCTGCGCGACGCCCTGGGGAAACTCGCGGGCCGGCCGCTCGTCGGCGTCATCGGCTCGATCGGCGTCCGGCGCGACGCCAAGGCCGCGGCGGCGCTCGCCAAGCGCCTGGGCGACGCCGACGCCGACGTGGCCGACGCCGCGGCCCGCAGCCTCGGCAAGATCGGCACGCCCGAGGCCGCCAAGGCCCTCGAGGGCGCCCTCGGCGGCGCCCCGGCCGCCCGGCAACTCGCCCTGGCCGAGGGCCTCTTCCGCGCCGCCGAGACGCTGGCCGCCCAGGGCAAACGCGACGACGCCCTGCGCCTGTACGACCGCCTCCGGAAACTCGACGTGGCGCACCAGGTCCGCACGGGGGCGCTGCGCGGCGCGATCCTGGTGCGCGGCAAGGACGGCCTCGCCCTGCTCCGCGAGACGCTCGCGAGCGACGACTATCCGCTGATCTCCGCCGCCGTCCGCACGTCGTACGAGATGCCCGG
Organism: uncultured Anaerolineales bacterium; assembly: GCA_964354185.1. Lineage (GTDB taxonomy): Bacteria > Planctomycetota > Phycisphaerae > FEN-1346 > FEN-1346 > CAYGZE01. Next base: position 2,944 of record CAYGZE010000177.1, read on the forward strand.
CGCGGAGGTAACCGCCGCCCTGGCGGCCCTCCTCGGCAAGGGGTCCGAGGACAAGCAGGTCTTGGCGTGCCTCGCGCTGGGGCAGCGGGCCGACGCGGGGGCGCTGCCGGCGCTCGAGGCGGCAGCCAAGGCGGGACCGAAGACCGTGCGCCTGGCCGCCGTCGCGGCGATTGCCCGCGTGGGCGACAAGTCCTCGGGGCCGGGCCTCGTGGCGCTCTTCGCCGATGCCGAGCGCGAGGTCGCCGAGGCCGCGCGCGAGGCCTTCGCCTCGCTCCCCGGCCGCCCGATCGACGACGCCGTCATGGCGATGTTCCAGGGCGCGGACAAGGACAAGCGCCTGGCGGCGATGGACCTGATGGCGCGGCGGCGGATGAAGACCGCCGTGCCCGCCCTCCTCCAGGCCGCCGCGGATAAGGACGCGGACATCCGGGCCGCCGCCCTGGGCCGCGTCGGCGAACTCGGGGGGGCCGCAGAACTGCCGGCGCTCCTGGAGCGGCTGATGAAGCCGGTCGATCCGAAGGACCTGGGCCCGACCGAGCAGGCCGTCACCGCCCTGTGCGGGCGGGCCGAGAAGCCCGAGTCGTGCACGCCGCGGCTGGCGGCCCTGATGCCGCGGGCCGAGGCCCCGCAGAAGTGCGCCCTCCTCCGGATCCTCGGCACGCTGGGCGGGGCGGAGGCGCTCAAGGCCGTCCGCGCCGCGGCGGGCGACGCCGATAAGGACGTCCACGCCGCCGCCGTCCGGGCCCTGTGCGGCTGGCAGACGGCCGACGCCCTGCCGGACGTCCTCGCCCTCGCCCAGAAGGCCGCCGACCCGACGGAGAAGGCGCTCGGCCTCCGCGCCTACCTCGGCTGGGCGGGCAACGACCAGGTGCCGCAGGCCGACCGCCTGGCCATGTGCCGCCAGGCCGCCGACCTCGTCCAGAAGCCGGACGAGAAGAAGCGGCTGCTGGCGGCCCTCACCAAGGCCCCCGCGCCCGAGGCCCTGGCGCTGGCGATGTCGCACGTCGCCGACGCGGCCGTCAAGGACGAGGCGTGCGCGGCCGCCGTCTCGATCGCCGAGCAACTCTTGAAGGGGCCGGACGCGGCCAAGGTGGCGGCCGGCCTGGTCGAACCGCTCCAGGAGGTGGCGGAGGCGGCCGGCGGTGAGGCCGCCAACCGCGCCAAGGCCGCCCTCGAACAGGCCCGCCGCAAGGCCGACGGCAAGTAACGGCGGCCGGCGGGAGGGGCGGATGAGCGCACGGGCCCTGGCGCGGACGGCGATGGCGGCCGGCCTCGCCGCCTGGGCGCTCGCCGGCGCCGCCGCGGCCGCCGACAACCCCGCGCCGTGCGGCCAGATGATCGCCGGCGAGGCCTTCCAGGAGCCCCCCGCGCCGGCGCCCGTCCGCGGCTTCACCGCGCACGGCGGCGCATGGTGCGTCCGCGACGGCGAGGTCCACGCCCCCGGCGGGCCGGGCCCGAAGTTGATCGCCGACGACCCCGCGTTCAGCGAGGGCGAGTGCGGCGTCGAGGTGCTCTTCGCCGACCGCGCGGGCGGCAACGCCGGCCTTATCGTCAAGACGAGCGACTGCGGCGAGGGCGCCGACCGGTTCAACGGCTACGAGGTCGCCCTGGACCCCGCCGCGGGGGCGCTCGTCGTCGGCCGCCACCGGCAGAACTTCGAGTCGATCCGGAACGTCCCCTGCCCCGTTCACGTCAACAAATGGATATCTCTCGTCGTCCGCATGACGGCCAAGACGCTCGCCGTCGCGGTCGACGGCCGCACGGTCTTCGAGTACGAGGACCGCGAGCACCCGCTCGCCGCCGGCCAGGTGGGCCTCCGCACGTGGCAGCGCGGGGCGCGGTACCGGAACCTGTGGATCCACACGGGCGGGCGGACGCGCCAGGTCCCCCTGGAGACCACGGCCGCCGCCGAGAACGGGAGCGGGACGTGGCGCCTCCTTAGCCGCGGGACCGCCCGCGGCGCGTGCCCCGTCGAGACGCGCTCGCCCTACACGGGCACGCAGAGCCAGCGCCTGGAGTTTCTGGACGGCGCGGGCGAAGTGGGCCTGGCGAACCGCGGCCCGGGCGACGCGGGGATGCACCTGGCGGCGGGCAAGCCCTACGAAGGCTTCGTGGCCGCCCGGTCCGAGAAGGCGACCGACCTCTTCGTGGCCCTCGAAGACGAGGCGGCGGGCGGCCGCACGCTGGCCGAGGCGCACCTGGCGCTGGCGCCCGGCGCGTGGCGGCGCCTCGCGTTCACCCTGATCCCGCGCGAGGCCGCCGCCGCGGGCCGCCTGGCGATCCGCCTGAAGGCGCCGGGGTCGGTCCTGCTGGGCCAGGCGTCGCTCGAGCCGGGGGCGTGGGCGTGGCCGGAGACGCTGGCGCTCGAGGGCCTGCCGCCCATCGCGTTCCTGACGCGGCAGCCGCTCTCGAGCCCGAACACGATCAGTTGCGACATCTGGCAGAGCCGCCCGCGCGGGCCGGGGTGCAGCATCCGCATCGTCGAGCCCGCCAAGCCCGGCCGCCCCGTGCGGACGATCTTCGAGGACCCCGCGGGGTGCCTCTACGACATGAACGTCTCGGACGACGCGCGGACGCTCTGGTTCTCGTACCGGCGCGGCGGCGAGGCGTACTGGCACCTCTGGCGGATCGGGACGGACGGCAGCGGCCTGCGCCAACTCACCGACGGGCCGTACCACGACATCAGCCCCGCGGCGCTGCCCGACGGCGACCTCGCGTTCGTCTCGACGCGGCGGGGCGGGTACACGGTGTGCCAGCCCGGCCCGGCGTCGAACCTGCACCGGATGGCGCCCGACGGCAGCGGCATCCGCTGCGTCAGCATGAACACCCTGTCGGACTTCAGCCCGCAGATGCTCCCCGACGGGCGGGTCCTCTTCACGCGGTGGGAGTACATCGACCGCGACCTCACCTTCCGCCAGAGCCTGTGGACGCAGAACCCCGACGGGACGGGCTACCAGCTGTACTTCGGCAACACGATCCGCGACGTGGGGACGTTCTGGCAGGCGCGGCCGCTGCCGGGGCGCACGGACCGCGTGGTGGCCACCTTCGCGCCGCACCACGGCTGGCCGCACGGCGCGATCGGCCTGGTGGACACGCGGTGGGGCGTCGAGGGGCCGCGCGGCCTGGGGTTCGCCTGGATCACGCAGGAGTTCCCGGAGATCGGCGACCAGGCCCACGAATGGTCGTATCGCGACCCGTTCCCCCTGTCGGACCGGACGTTCCTGTGCGCCTACGGCGGCGGGGGCGTCCGGCGGTTCCGCATCTTCCTCTTGGATGCCGAGGACCGGAAGCGCCTCCTGGTCGAGGACCCGGCGGCGGGGTGCTACGCGCCGCTGGCCCTCGCGCCGCGCCCGACGCCGCCCGTCCGGGTGTCGCTCCCCTCCCCTGCCCCGGACGGGACGCACGGCGCAAGCGGCGCCGGCGCAGGCGCGGCCGCCGCTGCCGGGGACGGCGCCTGGGGCACGTTCCTCCTCGTCGACGTCTACCGGGGCCTGGAGCCGGCGGTCCCGCGCGGCCGCGTGAAGGCCCTGCGCGTCATGGAGCAGGTCCGCAAGACCGAGGACCTCGTCAGCCGCGCCTACGACCAGTCGCCCGTCATGAGTTACGGCACGTACTACGCGAAGCGGTGCTGGGGGACCGTGCCGGTCGAGGCGGACGGGTCGGCCCACTTCCGGGCCCCGGCGCTGCGGGAGATCTACTTCCAGGCGCTCGACGCCGAGGGGCGGGAACTCCAGCGGATGACCTCGGCCGCGCAGGTCATGCCGGGCGAAAGGGCCAGTTGCATCGGCTGCCACGAGCCGCGCTCCGAGAGCCCGCCCTCCGACCGCCTGCCCCTGGCCGCCCGCCGGCCCCCGAGCGACCCGGAGCCGCCCCCGTGGGGCAACGACGGCATCGTCGACTTCCCGACCGTCGTCCAGCCGGTGCTCGACCGCTACTGCGTCCGGTGCCACGGCGGGCCGGACCCCGACGGGGGCTGCGACCTCACGGGCGACAAGACGCGCCTGTTCAGCATGGCGTACGACAACCTCCTCGGCCGCAGCCGCTCCTACCGCCAGCACGACATGACCACGGGCGACATGCTGCCCGCGGAGCAGGCCAAGGGCAAGCCGCTCGTCCACTTCTACTGGCTCCTCAGGACGCCGACGGCGGTGAACCGGCCCCTGCAGACGGGGTCGCACGCCGGCCGCCTCCTCGACTACGTCGACACGGACCACGCGGGCGAGAAGATTCCCCCGGCCGACCGCCAACGCATCTCTATCTGGATAGATGCCGACGTGCCCTACTACGGCACCTACGCCCACGGCCGTCCCCAGTCGCCCGGCCGGCGCGACCGCTTCACCGACCCGGCGACGGGGCGCGAGGACCCCTGGTTCGCGCGCGACTTCCTGGGCGTGTACGACCGGCGGTGCGCGTCGTGCCACGGGGCCTTCCCGCAGCCGAATGATCACGCCGCCATCTGGGACGGCCGCATGGCGTGGATCAACCTGTCGCGGCCGGCGCTCAGCCCGGCGCTGACGGCCCACCTGGCGAAGGCGGCGGGCGGCCGCGGCATCGCGACGCCCCTGAAGGACGCCAAGCCGCCCCTGTTCGAGTCGACCGCCGACGCCGACTACCGGGCGATGCTCGAGGCCATCGAGGCCGGCCATCGCCGCATGGTCGAGACGCCCGAGGCCGACATGCCCGGCTTCCCCGCCGCGCGCAAGGAGCCGTGAAGGCGCGGTGCCGGTGGCACCGATAGAGGGTTCAAAGAGCAGGTCCGCCGGACACGCGCCCGCCCGCGCGGCATCCTGGGGGGACGGACCGGGCAGGCGGGGGCTCGCGCGGATCGTGGGGGGTATCATGGTGCGCATCGGCAGCCTTGTTCTTGCGGCCGTCCTGGCCCTGGCGGCGGGGCCGGCGGCGGCGCGCGCCGCCGAGGCCGAGGACGAGGCGACCGCCGTCCTCAACTCCCTCTTCGGGGGCGACGTCGACCGCGTCGCCCGGACGCCTGACAGGGCGGACGACGTCGAACTGGCGAAGCGCCTCATCGAGACGGCCCGGGGGGACGCGGCCGACAAGCCCGCCCTCGTGGCGGTCCTCTGCCGCAAGGCCGCCGACCTGGCCGCCCCCGCCCCGGACGGGGCCGAGACGGCCGTCGAGGCGATGGACGTCCTGGCGGCGGCGGTGCCCGCAGAGGCCGTCGCCTGCGCCGAGCGGGTCGTCGCGGTCCGCGAGGTTGCCTACAACCGGGCGCGCGGCGAGGCACGGGCCCCCGCGGGCGAGGCCCTCGTCGACGCCCTCCTGGCCTTGGCCGACGCCGAGGAAGCGGCCCGCGACCTGGCCAGGGCGGTCGAGACCTGCCGCCGCGCCCAGGCCATCGCCCGCGCCGTCAAGAGCGACCGCGTCGACGCCGTCGACGCCCGCCTCAAGGGGATGGCCGCCGTCCAGCAGACCCTCCGCGAGATCGAGGGCCTCAAGGCCCTCCTCGCCAAGGAACCCGGCAACACGGCCGCGCGCGAGAAACTCGTGCGGCTCTACCTCGTGGATTTCGACGACCCGGCGGGCGCCGCGGCGCACCTGGAAGGCGTCGAGGACGCGTCGCTCAGGAAGTACGTGCCGGCGGTCGCCAAGGGCGTCCAGGCGGCGCCGGAACTGGCGTGCCGCGAACTCGGCGACTGGTACCGCGGCCTGGGCGAGGCGGCCGAGAAGGCCACCAAGGCCGCCATGTTCGCCCGCGCCAGGGCCTACTACGCGCGGTTCCTCGACCTGCACGCGGACGACGACCTCCAGCGGACCGCCGCGACGCTGGCCCTGAAGAAAGCGGACGCGGAACTCGCGAAACTCGGGTTCCTCGCACCGCCCGGGCCGTCCGTGACCGGCGCCGGCAAATGGATCGACCTCCTGGCCCTGGTCGACCTGAAGCAGGACGCCGTCGAGGGGAAGTGGGAGCGAAAAGGCTCCGAACTCAGCGTCGCAGCGGGGGGGCGGGCCCGAATCGCACTGCCCACCATTCCCCAGGGGAGTTACGCACTGTCGGTCGTTTTCGTGCGGATGACGGGCACGCGAGAGATCAACGTCCTCTTGCCTGTCGGCGAGGCGAACGTCATCCTCATTCTCTGCGGTTGGGACGGCAAGGCCAGCGGCCTGAGGAAGGTCGGCGGCAAGGACGGCGACGCGAACGAGACCACGGTCAACCCGGGCACCCTCGAGAACGGGCGCGAATACGTCCTCGACATCAACGTCCTCCTCACCGGCGATCAGGCCGCAATCACCGTGAACATGGACGGCAAGCCCCTGATCCGCTGGCAGGGGCCCCAGCGGGCCTTGTCGGGCCACCCTGCCTGGACCCTCCCCAACCCGAAGGCCGTCGGCCTGGGCGCCGAGAACTCGGCGGCTATCTTCCGTCGGGCGAAGATGCGGATGCTCTCGGGCGAGGCGCAGATGCTCCGGCCGCAGGGCCCCGCGACCCCGTCGACCGGCCCGGC
>CAYGZE010000178.1:0-9385 GCA_964354185.1 uncultured Anaerolineales bacterium
CTCGAAGACGCGCGTCACCAGGCCCGCCGGCGTGATGCGGTAGACGCCGTTGCCGGTGCCGGCGCGCGGCTCCGGGGCGGGCGGCGCGGGCGGCGCGGGAGGCGGCTGCTCGGCAGGCGGGGCCTCGGGCGCCTCGGCGGCCTCGGCGGGCTTCTCGGGGGCCGCCGCGTTGCCGGCACCCTTGTCGCCGTCGGGCTTCGCGGAGCCGGACCCGCTGGCCTCGATCCGGACCGCGATGGGGCCGCCCGTCCGCGCCGTCTTGGCGGCCGCGGGCTGGGCGCCGCCGCGACGGCCTCCGGCGCCGCTGGAGACGCCGACGTACAGGTTGCCGTCCGCGTCGAGCGCCAGGCCCGTGATCTCGGCCTCCGCAGCGTCGTAGAGGGCGAAGGGCTTCTTGCCGGCGCAGCGGTAGACGAGGGCCTCGCCGTCGGTCCCCGCGTAGAGGGTGTCGTCGGGGGCGAGGGCGAGGCACAGCACATGGGCGGCCTCGGAGTCGATGAGGACTTCGCTCTTGCCGTCGCGCGTGATCCGCAGCAGTTTGCCCTGGTCGCCGGTGGCGGCGGCGAGGGCGCCGTCCTTGAGGCAGACGAGGTCCCACACGTACTTCAGGTCGTCGGCCTCGAAGAGGACCTCGGCCTTGGGCGGGCCGCCGTTGGGGGCCTTGACGCGCCAGACGCGGCCCTTCGTCCCGCCCGAGCCGACGTAGAGGACGCCCTCGGCGTCCACCGCGCAGGAGAAGAGGAACGGGTCCTCGAGCGTGGCGAACAGGTCGACCTTGCCGTCCTTGATGCGATAGACGCGGCCGGCGCCGCCGGTGACGGCATAGGCGGTGCCGTCGGGCGCCTGGGCCATGCGGGCGACATAGTCGACGCCCTCGGCCTCCTTGAGGAGGTCCTCGAGCGCGCGGCCGAGGCGCAGTGCCCCCAGGCTCGAGACGACGACGCCTTCCGCGTGGCCGGCCTCGAAGTCCTTGGCGCCCGTCTCCGTGAAGGTATCGGTCCGAGCCGACGCCGTCGCCCCCGGCATTGCCATCGCCAGGGCGAGCGCCAGGGCGGCCATCGCCGTCTTTCCCATCGCAGCCTCCACTCTGGGGCCCATCACTCTACGGCGTGTTCATCGACCGTCACGTCCACGGCGGCCTCGCCGGTGAGGACGTAGGGCACGGGGTGCGTCACGACGCGGGACGCCCGGACGTCGGAGACGTTCTGGCGGACGGCCTCGGCCAGGAGCGCCCGCATCGACTCGGGCAGGTTGGGCAGTTCGGCCTCGCCGACGGCAATGCCCTGGCCGCGATCTGCAAGGCGCACGTACAGGCGGTCGCGCCGGTCGTCCATCCGCAGCAGCCGCACCAGGCCGTCGAGGCTCTGGGGATGGAACCGGGTGGGCGTCTCGCGCATCTGCTGGCGCTGGGCCTCGTCGGCCCCGCACAGGACCGCGCGATACGTCCCGTCGGGGTAGTCGCGGGGCACGTCGATGCCGATGCGGATCCACCGGGGCTCCTGGCGCCAGGGCCTAACCTTGACCTCGACGGGCACGGTGCCGCCCGGACGGACGGCGTGCTTCAGGGCCCGGACGCCCTCGATCTCGGCCGCGCGGTTCTCCGGCTCGACCTGGATCTGGACCTCCACGGACTCCACGGAGAGGTCCTGGAACGGGTTCTCCATGAGGAGGCCGACGACGTTGCGGACCTCGGCCACCACCTGGCCGTCGCCGTTGGGTCCGGCGCAGACGTTGTCGTAGACGATCGGGTCGCGGCCGGCGGGCTTGACGCTGGCGCGATAGGCGAGGGTGTAATCGCGCGGCAGCTCGGACTGGACGAACAGGCTGTTCATGACGACCGTGCCCGCCAGCGTGGCGGAGATGCGCCGGTGGTGAACCGTCTCGCACCGGTAGGTCCGCTCGGCGCCCTTGTCGGGCCCGCGGACGGTGACGACGACGGGCACCATGCGGGCGCGGTCCTTGGTAAGGCGGCCGAAGACGGCGGTCTCCTCGTCCCAGGAGAGGCGGCCGACTTCCTCCACGGGCGCCCCCATGCGGGAGGAACGCTGGAGCGACGGAACGACGACGTAGCCGATGCCGGTCATGAGGGGGAAGTCGGCCTCGCCCGCGCCGAACATGGCGTGGCCGAAGCCGTAGAGCCGGTCTCCGACAATCTCCGTGATGGTGCCCATGCCGGTCATCATGATGTCGCCGCGCACCAGGGGGATGGCCAGCGGCGCGCCCGGCTCGAGTTTGGCCAGGACGGGCAGCGGCCGCTCGACGGCCCCGCTCTGCATCGCCTCGATGCCGAACGGCGCGAGGTCGCGGCGCAGGCGCTCGAGCGCCCTCCCCGTCAGGCCGCTCACCATCAGGGGCACCTGGATGGGCGTCATGTCGAACTCGCCCGGGACGCCCGCCGCCAGCAGGTCGGCCGACCCGACCGCCGACGCGGGCACGTGGACCGCCGCCGGCCCCTCGCGGGCCGCCGCCGCGCCGCCGCCCGGGACGGCCGCAGCCCCCGCCTCGTCCCGCCGGCTCCACGGGTGCTCGTCCGTCACGGGGAGCATCTGCTCGATGGGCTGGATGCCCGCGAGCGGGATCTTGCACCAGAGGTACGCGTAGGCGAGGGCGCCGATCAGGCGGCCGTCGATGTAGATGGGGCTGCCGCTCATGCCGGCGACGACGCCCGACTCCTCGAGGCCCGCCCCGGAGCACCGGACCACGATAAGGTCGCACTTCGGCGCGGCGTTCTTCAGGATCGCCTGGATGGTGACCTGGAACTCGATGATGTCGGCCCCGCGCAGGGTGGTCTTGCCGATGCCGGTCATCCCCGGGCGCAACTCCGACAGGGGCATGTACCGCTTCAGGTCGAGCGGGGCGGCGCGGCAGGCCGCCGCCAGGACCAGGAGTGCGACGAGGGCAAGAACAGCCGTCCGCATGCGCATGAGACCGCGCCTCGCATGGATGCCGGTTCGCAAATCATCTCTCGCCGGGGGCGGCCTTCTCGCAGGGGCCCGCAACGCAGGCCCTTTGGCCCTTTCCCTCGGCCCGAACGCGTGCGACGCGGCAATGTAGCCCGCCGCGGGGACTCCGAGCAAGCAAAAACCACGGACGCGGGCGCCTCGCCTCAGTCGACGCCGGCCTCGAGCGCCAGGAGCCGCCGCTTCAGGCCCAGGCCCCCGCCCGCGCCGCCCAGGAAGCCGCCAAGCCCTCCCCCGGCCGCCAGGACCCGGTGGCACGGGATCACCAGGGGCAGCGGGTTGGCGGCCATCGCCTGGCCGACGGCCCGCGCGGCCCGGGGTCGGCCCGCCCGCGCCGCCAGTTGCCCGTAGGTCACCGTCGCACCGTAGGGGACCCGGCGGCAGGCCAGGAGAACGCGCCGCCGGAACGCCGTCACGTTCGGAAGGTCGACGGCAACGGTGAAGGCCCGGCGGCGGCCCGCGAGGTACTCGCGGATCTCGCGCTCGGCCCGGTCGAGGTGCCGCCCCGCCGCGGCGTCGGGCGTCCCGGCCGGCGCACGGCCGGCGGGGCACCCGGGCAGCGTGACGCCCACCAGGCCGCGCGGCGTGGCCGACACCGACATCGGCCCCCAGGCGGTCTCGAAGCGGCGGGTCGCGGGCGGCGCGCCGGTCATGGCGTGCCTCCGGTCGACGGCACCCAGCCGGCCGGTCGCAGGTAGATCGGGTTGGTGTAGACCCAGGGCCAGTCCCGCAGCCGGGCCTCGACGCGGAAGACGCCGGGCCCGTCGGCGCGGTGTTCGAGTTCGGTCCCGTCGGCCTCGGCGACAACCGTGCCGTTGCCGAAGAGCCGCAGATGCGCCGCCAGGGGCGACCGGACGCGGAGGACCGTCGGCCCGCGCCAGGTCCGCTCGTCGCCCACCAGGAGCGTCCCGTCGGGGCCGTCCGCCTCGAACCGAAAGCCCCTCGCGTCGCCGACCATGTCGGCGGCGATGAAGGCGCGCCCCGCGGCGACGGCGCTCATCAGCCGGCCGACGTCGTCGCGGTCGCCCCGCAGTTCCTCGCACAGGACGTGCGTCAGCAGGGCCCCGAAGGCCTCCTCGTAGGCGATGAACTTCTTGCCCGTAAAGGGGACCTCGACGGCGTGATTGTCGAGGGACCCGACGGCCGCGAACCGCCGCATCTGCGTAATGCGGTCGTAGTGGGCGACCGTATCCGGGTACGGCCCGCGCATGGCCCGGCGCCAGGTATAGAGGAGCGACGGCATCCGCCAGGGCGTCAGGTTGTCGCAGATGTCGTGCATGAAGGACCAGAGTTCGACGCCGGTGAAGCCGGGGACCTCCCACTCCTCGAGCGGCGCGCCCTTGACCTGGTAGCCCATGATGTGGGCGGGATGGGCGTGGGCGACGAAGACCAGGGCCCGCTGGTTCTGGAGGTCGAAGAGGACCCGCCGGAGGGGCTTGAAGCGGAGGCCCGTCACGTCCTCGGCGCCGATGGCGATGACGTGGTTCCGCCGCCGGCACGAAACCTCGGCGCCGACGATGACGAGGACGCCGTCGCGCCACCCCTGCCAGCCGTCCGCCAGGGGCCGCAGCGTGTCGTGGTCCGAGAGGACGAAGAAGTCGATCCCCGCCCGCCGGGCTGCGCCGGTGATCTCGCGCAGCGTGCCGCTGCCGTCGCTGTAGCAGGAGTGAATGTGGAACGCGCCGACGTACTCGACCATGCCGCACCCTCGGGCGGGCCGCGCGCCGCGCGCGCCCGTCATCCTTCCTTGATCTGGCGGGCCATTGCCGACGCCGAGACGCCCGTCCGCCGCGTCAGGTAGAAGTACGCGCCCGGCAGGCTGACGAGCATCTGGACGATGCGGTAGGCGAGCATCATCGCCAGGGCCAGCGCGGCCGCCTCGGCGTCCGTGAAGGGCGCCGCGCCCGCGTCGCCGCTCAGGACCGCGCTCCCGAACAGGCCCTGGGCCAGGCCCTCGGCCACGCCGAACCCGCCCGGCACCGGCACGAGCGACCAGCCGATCCAGATCGCGGGCACCGCGACGAAGTAGTGGAACCAGACGGCGCGGCTGCCGAGGGCCACCGCCACCCACCACATCGCCAGGATGCCGACCGCCTGGGCGCCCCAACTATAGACGATCGCCAGGGCGACCGTCCCCTTGTGGCGCCGGTAAGCCAGCAGGGCCCGGTCCACCTTCTCCACCGTCCGCCGCAGCGGCAGCCGCGCGAGCACCCAGTCGACCCGCAGGAGCGTCCGCAGCCGCCGGTTGTAGAAGACCGTCCCGCCCACGAGGACGAAGACGAGGAAGGCGGCCACGATGAGCCGCGCCACGCGGACGCGCTCGTCGTGCAGGCTGGCGAACACCGCCGCGCCGCCCATCATGCACACCGCCACCAGGCCGATGAACCGGTCCACGAAGACCACGGTGACCGCCTCGGCCTGGTGGTGCGTCTGCCGCGCAACGTAGTACGCCTTGACGAAGTCGCCGCCCGTCGACCCGGGCATCCAGTTGTTGAAGAACCACCCGAGATACGTCAGGCGCAGGCTCTCGAGGAACGTCAGGTGAACGCCCTGGACCGCCAGGAGCATCCGCCAGCGGACGGCGCCCAGGGGCGACTGGAGCATCATGACGCCCAGCGCCGCCAGGGCCCAGCCCCACCGGTCGGCCAGGCGCCCCGCGACGGCCGCCGTCTCAGCGAGGTCCGTCCGCCAGAGGACCAGCGCGACCAGGGCGGCGACCACCGCCAGCCGCACCGCGTGCCAGACCAGTCGCTTCGCCCTCTCGTTCACGTCGGCTTCCTCAGGCGGCGCGTCTTCGCGCGCCGGGCGCGGGCCGCCCCTACCGTAACGGTTACGCGCACCGGGCGTCAAGCATCTCGACGAACGCCTCGAGGCGCGTGCGGCTCTGGCCGTCGACGGGGCCAGGCCGGTCGAACTCGAGCGTCAGGACCGGCACGTCCACCGCCTCGCGCAGCAGGCGGTCCTGGATGTGCCGGAAGCAGAAACTCTGGACATAGTGGACCAAGCCGTCCAGCCGGCGCTCGCGGACTGCATGGGTGATATCGGCAAGGCGGCCCTCGATGCCGTACGGATACGTGTAGGCCAGGTACTGGGCGACCAGGTCGGCCGCGGGCGGCGCCGCGACGGCGGCGGGCATGCTGAACTGACGCTGGAACTCGTGGAAGACGACGCGGGCGCCGCGGCCCTCGAGGAACGCGTGCAGGCCGCCGCAGATGGGCGGAATCCCCACGTAGCCCAGCCGGTGGCGCGACCGCAGGGGCGCGCGGCCGCGCGCCTCGGCCGCCAGCGCCTCGGCCCGGCGGCAGTACGCCTCCGGGTCGCCCCCGAAGTCGCTCGACCCGATGAGCCAGAGGTGGTTCTCCTCGCCCGTGATGCGGTCCTCCTGCCAGGTCAGGCGGTCGATCTCGGCCAGGGCCCGGCGAAGGGGCGCCAGGTGCGCTCGGACCTCCTCGGCCGCGCGGCGCGTCGTGCCGAGCCGGCGCGCGAGCGCGTCGATCGCCCCGCCGAGCGCATCCGCATCGGGGGGGAAGGGGTAGTTGAAGTCGATCACCTCGACGCCCTCGGACGCAAGGATCTCCATCAGGGCGTGGGTGTTCGAGCAATCGCCCTGGGCGACGCCGATGACGCGGCGGACGCCCAGCCGCCGGGCCGTCGCGTAGATCCCCTTGATCCACGCGCAGCAGTTGATCGGGAAGCCGCGGTGTTCCGCCTCGGCCACGAGGGCGGCCGGGTTCTCGGACGTGATGAAGACGTTGTTCAGGTCGAGCGGCACGGCCCCGGCCGCCAGGATCACCTCGACGGGCACCGTGGCGGTCAGGCCGATGGTTTGGGGATCGGCGGGGCGCATCGCGCTTACGGCTTCGGCCGCAGGACCAGGTCGGCCAGGACGGCGGCCGTCCCCGCGCAGTCCCGGACGATCGGCTCCCCGAGGCCCGCCGAGGCGACCGCGCTGGTGCCGAGTTCGCCGGGGGGGCGCCGGTCGTCGCAGTCATAGAAGTCCCAGAGGCAGCCCGTGCGGCCGTACCACGCGGCGACGGCCTCGACCGTCCGCTGCCTCAGGGCCTCCGCCGTCTTGACGTACCCGTAGCGCCGCAGGCCGCCGACGAGCAGGCGGTTCGTCTGGAGGTGGACGGCCCCGGACCAGGCACCGCCGTCGAAGGCGGGATCGTCACGGGCCACGCTGGGCACCGGCACGGCCGTCCAGAACTTCTTGGGGTCCGCCAAGTGCTTGGCGACGCGTTCCGCCTGTTCCTTCGTGGCAATCCCGGCCCAGAGGGGCAGGAGGCCCGCGGAGGACCAGACGTCGATCCACTCTCCGTCGGGCGCCGTGCGGTCGAAGAAGAACCCCTTCTCCTCGTTCCAGAACTGCTTGCGGGCCTCGGCGGAGACGCTGTCGGCCCGGTCGGCCCACTTCTTGGCGTCCTCGCGGAAGCCGAGGACCTGGGCCATCGCCTGGAGCGACCGGCACTCGCCGGCCAGGTAGCACGAGAGGTCCAGCGCCAGGAAGTCCGCCCCCTGCTTGAACCGCGGCGAGGCGGCCGCCGCCGACTCCTCCGCCGACTTCCACGCGAACAGGCCCGAGTCCTTGCCCACCATCCGGTTGGCCACGAACCACTTCACCTCGCGCGAGGCGGCGTCGTACAAGGCCTCCAGGAACGCCCGGTCGCGCTGCCGGTCGCCAAGGTACACGTAGTAGGCGGCCCAGCCCAGGAGGGGCGGGTGCGGCGTCTCGGCCTGCTCCGTCAGGTCCATCCGGGCGGGCACGAAGCCGTCCTCGCCCTGGCACACCACGACCGCCCGGAGCGCGTCCCGCGCCGCCGCCGCGTCGACGTGCACAAGGCCCACGCTGCCGAAGGCCGCGTCCCACAGGCGGATGTCGCCCTGCGGCCAGCGGGCGGGCGTCAGCCAGCGCGACCGGAACCGACCCTCCGACCCGCAGACGTTGGCCTTCAGCACCGAGAAGGCCTTGGCCAGCGTGCGCGCGACCCGGTCGGGGACCTCCTCGGGCGGCGTCGGCATCTTGCGGCAGAACTCCATCCGCGTCTCGACCAGCGTGTCGATCGCGGTGCCGGCGCCGGCGGAGGCCGCCTCAGCCGCCCGCTTCCCGTCCTTCGGATCGTACGCGAAGGCGAACTGCGTCACGCCCCCGACGTCCTTGCGATGGACGGTCACGTTGGCGTCGCCGCCCTCCAGCGAGACCCGTCCCCCCCGCGGCAGCCGCCCCGCGACGACGTTGGCCGACACGAAGCCCACGACCAGCGGGACCGGCTCGCCCGGGATGTCTGCCACGATCAGGTCGTTCGTGACGACGCGAAACTGCGGCTCGCCCTTGTCCGGCAGGGCAATGCGGAGCACGGGGTCCTTCGGCAGCCGGAACTCCAGAGTGATCCCCGGCCCGCCGGTGACGGCCACGCAGGGATTGGCCCGGCTCGTGTCGCCGTCCAGGCCGGAGAAGGCGAAGAGGATGCCCTTCCCGTACACGTTGGGCGCGGCGACCTCGGCGGCCCGCCGCGCGGCAGCGGCCTGTGCCCGGCCGTGACCCACGAATGCGGCCGCAACGACGGCGGCCGCGACCATTGCCTGAAACACGCGCCTGCGCGACATGCCGTGCGGTCCTCCCTGATCGGGTTCCGGAAGCCCTGCACCCCGCCCGCCCTTTATACGCGGGGCACGGGCGGAAGTCCGCGGCAACCTTCCGGGCGCAGCAGCGCCCGGACGCGCGGCGATCACCAGGCCGGGCCCGCCGCTAGTCGGTCTTCCGCTCGATGAGTTCGCCGAACCGCTTGTTGATGGCCAAGGCCGGATCGAGCGGCACCTGAACGGGCTTGCAGTTCTTCGGGATGCTGATCGTCGGCTTGGGCGCGATCTTCTTGCCCTTGAACTGCGGCAGCCACGCGCGCTGGGCCTCGAGCATCTCGCTGCACATGTCGCGGATTTCCTTGAGCGTCAGGACGGCCGCCGTCAGCGGGTCCATCGCCGCGGCGTGGACGACGTGCTCCGGGTCGCCCGTCAGGCCCGCCTCGGCCCCGAGGATCTGGACGTTCACGTTCGTGATGCACGCGGCCGCCAGTTGCGGCGGCAGGGCCCCGATCCGCGTCGGGTGCAGCCCCGTGTCGTCCGCGAACGTCGGCACCTCCACGCAGCACCCCTCCGGCAGGTTCGTGATGTACCCGTCGTTCCGGACGTTGCCCATCAGCCGGAACGGCTTGCCCGTGACCACCGCCTCGATGATGTAGGAGCAGTACTCGACGCTCCGCGACTCGATCTTCGCCGACTCATACTCCAGCGGGTCGTGCTTGGCATACTTGGCGGCCAGGGCCTTCGAGTACTTGTAGTAGGCGCCGCTCTCGCCGCCGAACGACGGCTCGTCGCAGTAGAGGTCCAGGGCCTTCCGGTTCTTCCGGAACCACGGGACGTACTCCGAC
>CAYGZE010000179.1:0-9294 GCA_964354185.1 uncultured Anaerolineales bacterium
ACTCGCTCTCGACCTTGACGAACTCGGCGTCGAGTTCGCCGTCGGCCACGATCTGGCTCAGTTCCTCCGAGATGTGCGTCTGGGGCGTGATGGGATAGGCGGCCACGACTTCGGGCCGGCATCGCGCCACCGTGTGGGCCACCGCCATCGCCCCCTCGAGGATCTCTTGCTTGCCCATCACTTCTCCTCCATGATCATGTCGATGTCGTCGACGGGGCACTCGGCCGCGCACATCCCGCACCCCTTGCAGTAGTCCGGGTCGAAATCGAAGTTCGCGACCTCGCGCTTGAGTTTCTCGCAGAGGTGCTTCTTCGTGGGGTCCTGGAAGACGCACCCCTCGGGGCACACGAGTTCGCAGGCGCGGCATCCGATGCAGGCCGCGTGCTTGAACACCGGCCGCATGGCCCGCCACGCGCCGGTCTTATTGGCCAGGCTGCCGCCGGGCGGCGCCACGCATCCGATCGTGAGTCTCTCGACCGCGCTCATTGCTGCTCCTTGGCTGCCAGATAGGCCTTCTCAACCGCCGCGGCGTTCAGGTCGCCCACCTTGCCGCCGAAGCGCTCCTTGATCGCCGCCTTCAGCGACTCCAGGCTGATGACGCCCGTCGAGCCGGCGAACGCGCCGATCATCACCATGTTCGGGATCGGCCGCCCGATCACCTCCATCGCAATCCGCGTGCCCGGAACGGCCTTCAGGATCACGCCGGGCGGCACGGGGATCGTCTCGGGCTTCTCCGTGTTGATGACGACCACGCCGCCCGCCTTCATCCCCTCGAAGACGTCAACCGTCTCCAGCAGGGTCGGGTCCTGGACGATGCAGTAGTCGGGCTCGTGGATCTCGCTGCGGGTCCGGATGGGCTTGTCGGAGACGCGGCAGAACGCCCGGACCGGGGCGCCCATGCGCTCCGAACCGAAGGAGGGAAGCGCCTGGCTCACGAGGCCGTCCTTGAAGGCGGCCTTGGCGAGGACCTCGGCGGCGGTCACGCTCCCCTGGCCGCCGCGACCGTGGACGCGGATGTTCTTCAGCATGCCGGATGACTCCTCCCTTCAGGAACGCCGCCGGCCGTCACGAGGCGGGGCCGTCGAAAGTCCGATGATTGTAGGAACCCCCTCCGCGCGCGTCAAGCAAAACCGCCCCGAACCCGCCGCCCGTCACCGCCGGTGGCCCGCCCGGCCCCGCGAGGGCCAGAAGAGGGCCAGAACATTGACTTCGCGGCCATCGGCCGATAGAGTGACCCGTCGAGGGGGCGGCGCTCGCCACCGCCAGCGGAGGAGACGGACGGTTGGACCTCGGCCCGGAAATGGTCATCGGATTACTGATCCGCGCCCCCGTGGTCCTCTTCTCCCTGACGATCCACGAGTTCATGCACGGCTGGGTCGCCTACCGCTGCGGGGACGACACGGCCTATGAGGCGGGGCGGCTGACCCTGAACCCCCTGCCCCACCTGGACCTCCTGGGGACGATCTGCCTCTTTGTCGGCCCCATCGGGTGGGCCAAGCCCGTGCCTGTGAACCCGGCCAACTTCGCCTACGAGACCCGCCGGCGCGACGAGATCCTCGTGAGCGGGGCCGGCGTGGCGGCCAACTTCCTGATCGCCGTGGTCCTCGCCTTGGCGGCCCGCGTCCTGGTGGCCCGGGGCTTCGCGCCCGACCCGGAGGTCCGCAGCGTGCAGACCATCGCCTGGGCGATGATGGGTAGCGCCGTTCTGATCAACTTCGGCCTGGCCGTCTTCAACCTGATTCCCCTGTTCCCCCTGGACGGCTCGCACATCCTCCAGAACCTGCTGCCCCTGAATGCGGCCATCCGATACGCGGCCTTCCGGCGATACGCCCCGTTCCTCTTGCTGGGCCTGGTCCTTGTGAACCGCAACGTGGGCTTTCTCGCGTGGCCCATCTTCAAACTGAGCGAGGTCTTTGCGGGACGCGACGGCACCTACATCCTCTTCAGCAGCCTGTTTCGTTTCGGGTAGGACAGGAAGGAAGGCGACATGGCCGAACCGTCGAAGCGCCGTAAGCGAATCCTGAGCGGGATGCGCCCCACGGGGCGGCTCCACCTGGGCAACCTGGTGGGGGCGCTCTGGAACTGGCGCGCGCTCATGGACGAGTACGAGTGCTTCTTCATGATCGCCGACTACCACGCCCTGATGAGCGAGTACGAGAAGCCGGCCGGCATCGCCGCCGCCTCGCGCGAGGTTCTCCTGGACTTCGTCGCCTGCGGCCTCGACCCGGCCCGCAGCGCCCTCTTCCGCCAGAGCGAGGTGCCCGAGCACGCGGAACTGCACCTCATCCTCTCGGCCTACACCCCCATCGCCTGGCTCGAACGGAACCCGACCTACAAGGAGCAAATGCAGCAACTCACATCACGGGATATCCACAACTACGCGTTCCTCGGCTACCCCGTCCTCCAGGCCGCCGACATCGTGATCTACAAGGCCGACCTCGTGCCCGTGGGCGAGGACCAGTTGCCCCACCTGGAACTCACCCGGGAGGTCGTCCGCCGCCTCAATGCCCTCCTGGGCCGCGACGTCCTCGTTGAACCCCAGGCCAAACTGACCTCGAGCCCGCGCCTGCTGGGCCTCGACCGCCGCAAGATGTCCAAGAGTTACTCCAACCAGATCGACGTCGCCGACCCGCCCGACGTCGTCCGCCAGAAGGTCATGTCGATGATCACCGACCCGAAGCGGATCAAACTGGCCGACCCCGGCCACCCCGACGAGTGCAACGTGTGCGATTACTATAAGACGTTCGCCCTGGCAGAGTACGACGACGTGGCGGACAAGTGCCGCCAGTCGAAGTGGGGGTGCACGGACTGCAAGCGCCGCCTGGCCGAGATCCTCGTCGCGCTCCTGGAGGAGCCGCGCGCCCGGCGGGCGGACCTGGAGGCCCATCCCAAGCGCGTCCTGGAGATCCTCGAGGCCGGGGCCGCCCGCGCCCGGCCCGTCGCCCGCGCCACGCTGGACGAAGTCAAGGAACTCACGGGCCTCGGCAGACTCTAAGAATCGCAGCGGCAGAGACGCCATGACCTACAAGGTAGATCTCGACATCTACAATGGTCCGATGGACCTCCTCCTCTACCTCATCAAGCGCGAGGAGGTGGAAATCCGCGACCTCCCGATCGCGCGGATCGCCGACCAGTATGTGGCCTACCTCGACCTGCTGAAGGGACTGGACATCGAACTGGCAGGCGACTTCCTCGTCATGGCGGCGACCCTGCTGGAACTGAAGAGCCGCGCGCTCCTCCCCCGCCCCCCCGAGGAAGAGATCGAGGAAGGCACCTCGGAGGAGGACCCGCGCGAGACCCTCATCCGGCAACTCATCGAGTACCGGCGGTTCAAGGAGGCGGCGGGCCTGCTGAGCGACCGCGGCCGCGAGATGGCCCGGCGGTTCCCGCGCCTCGTCGACGACGAGCGCCTGCGAGGCCTCGGGGCCGACGAGGCCGACGCCGTCCCCGCCGAACTCTTCAAGGGCATCGAGGTCTGGGACCTCTTCGGCGCGTTCACGGAGATCATCAAGACGCTCGGTTACTCCGAGCCGCGCGAGGTCGTCTACGACGACACGCCCGTCGAGGAGGCGGCGCGGCAACTCGTGGAACGCCTCGAGGCGGCCAAGTCGCTCCTCTTTACCGAGGTGTTCCCCCGTAACCGGAGCGCGAGTTACCTGGTCACGCTGTTCCTGGCGATCCTGGAACTCATGCGCCAGCGTCGCATCGGGGTCGAGCAGAAGGACGACTTCAAGGACATCCGCATCTACCTGCGCGACCCCGCCACGGAGGAGTACACCCGGCGGAAGCCTAAGGGCGCCCGCGAGTCGGCCGACGCGCTGGCGCGGCGGCACCCGCGCCGGCCCACGTTCCGCCAGCGGCAGCGGGTCGAGGAGATGATGGAGGACGTGGACCTCGAGAAGACCGAGTTCGACGAGATCCTCGACGCCATCCAGATCCCCGAGGTGGAGGCCTTCCGCCCCCTCTACTCCGACGAGGAATTGAAAGGCCAGGCGCCGCCCGAGGTCCCCGCCGATGCAGGCGCCGCCGAGGCGGCAGCGCAGGAGGCGCTGGCCGCCGACGCGCCGACGGATGAGGCGCCGCCCGGCGACGCGCCGCAGGATGAGGCGCCCCCGCCCGAGGACGCCGCCGAGGCGCCCGACGGCGACGTCGCCGAAGCGCCGCCCGAGGAAGAGGAGGCGCCGGGCGGCTAGGCCGACGGCCCCGCGCCGCCAAGACCCTCCCCCGGTGTCTGTGGGCCGCTATAATACAGGATGTTGTGGAGGCGGGAGCCCAGATCGAGCCATGGCTTTCCCAACCATCGACGCCGACATCCCGGAGAAGGTCGCCCTGTCGGAGAACGCGCGGCTGGTCCTGGCCCGGCGCTACCTCAAGAAGGACGACCGGGGCGACCCGATCGAAACGCCCGAGGAGATGCTCCGCCGCGTGGCGGCCAACATCGCCCAGGCCGAACTGGCGTGGGGGACCGCGCGGGACGCCCACGAGGCCGAGGAGCAGTTCTACGGCATGATGGCGCGGCTGGAGTTCCTGCCCAATTCGCCCACGCTGATGAACGCGGGCCGGCGGCTCCAGCAACTGGCGGCCTGCTTCGTCCTGCCCGTGCCGGACGACATCGAGAAGATCTTCGACGCGATCAAGTACGCCGCCATCATCCACAAGTCCGGCGGCGGGACCGGCTTCTCCTTCAGCCGCATCAGGCCCGGCGGCGACCTTGTCGAATCGAGCCGCGGGCGGGCCTCCGGGCCCATCAGTTTCATGAAGGTGTTCAACTACGCCACGGGCGCCATCAACCAGGGCGGCTTCCGGCGCGGCGCCAACATGGGCGTCCTGCGGTGCGACCATCCCGACGTCGAGCTCTTCTCGCGCGCCAAGGCCGTCGAGGGCGAACTCGAGAACTTCAACATCAGCGTCGCCTGCACCCGCGGCTTCATGGAGGCCGTCCGCGCGGGCGAGTCCTACGACCTCGTGAACCCGCACGGCGAGCGCGTCGTCCGGCGCGTCCCCGCGCGGCAGGTCTGGGAGGTCATGGCGACCCAGGCCCACGCCGGCGGCGATCCGGGCGCCATCTTCCTCGACCGCATCAACGAAGACAATCCGACGCCCCAACTCGGGCCCATCGAGTGCACGAACCCTTGCGGCGAGCAGCCTCTCCTGCCCTACGAGGCCTGCAACCTCGGGTCGATCGACCTCAACAAGGTCGTCCGCAACGGCTCCATCGACCACGACTACCTCGGCCGCGTCGTCCGCCTGGCCGTCCGCTTCCTCGACAATTGCATCGAGATGAGTCACTATCCCCTGCCCCAGATCACGGAGATGGTGCACGGGAACCGCAAGATCGGCCTGGGCGTCATGGGGTTCGCCGACCTCCTGGTGCGCCTGGGCGTGCCGTACGGCTCGGCGAAGGCCCTTGAGGTCGCCCGCGAGGTCATGGGCTTCGTCCGCCGCGAGGCCGACCGCGCCAGCGCCGACCTCGGCCGCGAGCGCGGCGCGTTCCCGAACCGCCCCGGGAGCCGGTACGACCGGCCCGACGCGCCCCCCTACCGCAACGCCTGCCGCACCACGGTCGCCCCCACGGGGACGCTCTCAATCCTGGCGGGCTGCTCCTCGGGCATCGAGCCCATCTTCGCGCTGGCGATGGAGCGGCACATCCTGGACGGCGCGCGGCTGCGCGAGGTCCACCCCCTGTTCGAGGAGGTCGCGCGGCGTCGCGGCTTCTGGAGCGACGACCTGGTGGAGCGCGTCGGCGCCGCCGCGTCCCTCGCCCGGGTCCGGGGCGTCCCGGAAGACGTGGCGCCCCTGTTCGTCACCGCCCACCAGATCGAGCCAGCGTGGCACGTCCGCGTCCAAGCGGCCTTCCAGCAGGAGGTCGACAACGCGGTCTCCAAGACCGTGAACCTCCCCCGCGACGCGACGCCCGAAGACGTCGCCGGAATCTACCGGATGGCCTACGAGATGGGGTGCAAGGGGATCACGGTGTTCCGCGACCAGAGCCGGCGCGAGCAGGTGCTGGTGCGGCAGATCGAGGCCGGCGAGGAACTGGAGCCGGCCCCGCTGGCGTGCAGCCGCCCGGACGCCTGCGCGCCGGCGTGACCGTCACGTCTTCGCCGCGGGCGCCTTCGAGGGGCCCGCCGCCGGGGCCTTGGCCGGAGCCGGCGTCTTCGCGGGGGCCTTCGCGGGGGCCTCCTTCTTCTTCGGGAGTTTCTTCCGCGGCTTGCCGAGGCTGCCTTTCAGTTCCTTGCAGTGCTTGGCGGCCAAGGCCCGCAGCGGCTCGACGACGTGAGGGTAGTACAGGGCGAGGTTCATCGTCTCGCCGATGTCGTACTTGAGATCATACAACTCGTCCGGAAGCGACGGCTCCTCGTCCTCCTTCGCGGGGCCCTGGGCGTGGAGGACGACCTTCCACCGGCCGCTGCGGACAGCCTGGAGGTTCGAGTCGTTCCAGTAGAAGAACGCCTCGTGGGGCGTCTTCGCGCCCGGCGCGGCGGCCATGAGGGGCCAGACGTCGCGTCCGTCGACAGCGGCGCCCGCGGGCAGTTCCGCGCCGGCCAGGCGTGCGAAGGTGGGCATCAGGTCCATCGAGAGGGCCATCTCGCGGCAGACGGCGCCCACGGGGACATGGCCCGGCCACCGCACGATACAGGGCTCGCGCATGCCACCCTCCCAGGTGGTGCCCTTGCCGCTGCGCAGGGGCAGGGCGCAGCCGCCGTCCTTCCCCTTCTCGAGCCACGGCCCGTTGTCGGACGTGAAGACGACGAGCGTCCGCTCGTCGATGCCGAGCCGCGCGAGCGTGTCGAGGATCTCGCCCGTGCTCCAGTCGATGGCCTCGATCACGTCGCCGTACAGGCCGCGCGGCGACTTGCCCTTGAACCTCTCGCTCGCCGACAGGGGGATGTGCGGCATCGTGTGCGGCAGGTAGAGGAAGAACGGCCGGTCCTTGTTCTCGGTGATGAACCGCACGGCTTCCTCGGTATAGCGCTCGGTGAGGGTCTCCTGGACGGCCGGGTTCTCAATCACCTCGTCGCCGCGTATCAGCAGTTCCGGCTTCATGTCGTTCGAGTAGGGAAGGCCGAAGAACGTGTCGAACCCCTGCCGCAGCGGCATCGACTCCGGCTGGTCGCCCACGTGCCACTTGCCGATGCACATCGTCGCGTAGCCGCGCGACTTCAGAACCTCCGCCACCGTCACGTGCTCCGGCTTGAGGCCCCCCTTCTCTTTGGGGAACAGGACGCGCGTCACGCCGATGCGCTTCGGATAGCACCCCGTCAGCAGGGCGGCGCGCGACGGCGTGCAGACGGGGCCGGCGACGTAGAAGTCGGTGAACTTCATCCCCTCGGCGGCCATGCGATCGAGGCGCGGCGTGCGGATCAGCGGCGACCCGAAGCAACCGACGTCCTGGTAGCCCTGGTCGTCGGTGAAGACGATGATGAAGTTCGGCCGCTCGGCGGCCGGCGCGGCGTCCGCGCCGCGGACCAGCCGCGCCAGCGCCAGTGCCGCCCCGCCTCCCGCCACGAGGCGCAAGAAGTCCCGTCGGCTCCGCGACCCGGTCCCGCTCGGCATCCGTCGCTCCTTTCGGATCCGCCCCTGCCTCCTATACGAGCCCCGCCGCCCGCGCCCGCGGCAAAAAAAGGACCCCCTCCACAGGGAGGGGGTCCGGGATCGTTCGACCTGCCTGCCGGTAGGCAGGCTCGGCGGTCGCACTACCGTGGATACCACCACGTCAGGTGCGACGGACGGTCTGAGACAAGGCATCCTGCCTCGAAATCGTCAGCCACGCCGATCACGTCGGCGTCGACGACGCGCCGCAGGTTCATCTGGCGGTAGTGCCGATGGGCCGCATCCTCGCACCCGCACGCCACCACCGAGAGGGCCACCGCGACAGCCAAGGCCACGCACAGACGCTTCATCGTTCGTCTCCTTCAGCCCGCACACCGATCTCGCACCGCCCCGAGACGGGTGTCATCCTAGGCCGCGCTGTGAGCCCTGTCAACAACAAAAAAGCGCCGTCCGCAATTCCGTAAAGGCCGCCCGCCACAGGCTATACGGTCAAGGCGGCCAGGTAGTCCCGGGCCGGACCGTACCACACCGCCCCGGGGCCGCCGACCTGCCGGATCTGGCCGAGGGCGTCCGCGTGGAGCCGCTCGCCCGCTTCCCGCGCGGCCGGGCCGCAGAAGTACGTCCGGCACCCCAGCGGTCGCGCCTCGCGCGCCGCGCACAGGCCCCCGGCGCCTGTGTCATCCTGTGGCGCCTGGTACGGGCATCGCCAGGCGTCGTCGGCCGTCCCCGGCGCGACGCGCCCGGCCGCACCGGGCGGCCCCGCCTCGGCCACCAGGAAGGCCATCTCCAGCGCGCTCGCGAACAGGACGAGCCCGCCCGGGCGGAACGCGCAGCACCGGCCGCACGCCTGGCACGTGGCCGACTGGTCGGCCAGGGCCACGTCCACGCGCGCGTAGATGCGGCGAAGGGCGGCCGCCTCCGCGCCCCCCGGCGCCTGGAACGCCGTCGGCCGGCCCCACGGCCCCGCGCCGCCCGAGCGGCCCGCCCCCGGCCCCGTCGGTACGGGCCCGCGCGCCATCTAGCCCCCCGTCTCCAGCCGCATGGCCTCGATCATGTCGAGCGGCCAGACCGGCCCCTGGCCGATGCCCGGGCACCGCCGCGCCGACGCCTCCCACGCCTCGGAACTCGCGAGGTTGCTCGGCCAGAACGGCCACGTGCGGCACTGGGCCGGCCGGGCCTCGTAGGCCCTGCACCGGCCGAGAGCGTCCAGAAGGATGCAGTCGTAGTTATACTTCTCTTTCAGGCTCGCGCCGCGCCACAGCCGCCGCACGTGCCGCCGCCGGAACTCCGCCGGCGAGAGGTCCAGACACGCCGCCAGGGCGGCCACCTCCTCGTCGTCCACCCACACATACCCCGGCGCCCCGCCGCAGCACCGGCCGCACGCCTGGCACGCGAAGCGCAGACCCTCCGCGTACCACGGCGCCGCCACCGTCCTGTCGGTCCTTCCGCGACTCACCGCACGCCTCCTGTGCGGCCGTCGCCCATTGTACGCCCCCGGGCTCCCGGTCTCAAGGCTGCCCCTTGCCGGTCGGCCACGGCGGGGGCTATAATACCCCCGATTCGGGCAGCAGGGACCCCGTCGGCCATGGCCGCGATCCGCATTCTTCCGCAACAACTCGTCAACCAGATCGCCGCCGGCGAGGTGATCGAGCGCCCGGCCAGCGTCGTCAAGGAACTTCTCGAGAACGCCATCGACGCCCAGGCCTCGCGCATCGCCGTCGAACTCGAGGAAGCGGGCAA
>CAYGZE010000180.1:0-2305 GCA_964354185.1 uncultured Anaerolineales bacterium
GGAATTGCTGTAAGTCCCATTTTTACAATCGGGAAAACGGGTTGGCGCGCGCGAAATTCGCCGATTTTTGGGGCCTCCGGCGGGCCGAAACCGCCTTGGCGCTAGCGCCAGGGGGGTCGGGCCTCGCGGATGTTAAGATGGGCAAGACAAAACGCAGCGTTTTTCGATCGTTTTTTGACGTTTTGCGCGCGAACTATGACGCTTTTGGTCGGTTTTTGATCGCTTTTGGCGGCTTTTGGCGCTGGATGGATAGGCATGCGTCCATAACACTTACGTTCATAGCCGACTCGCCCTGTCCGAAATAGCGCCAGAAGAGGTGTCGCGGGGACGTATTTCAAGAACGGGGGACTGGGGGGACTGGGAAGGCGCGACAACGGCAACGGCGGGACTGGCCCCGCGGCCCGAGCCGCTTACGGCCAGGGGGACTCGGGACTGGGAAGGCACAACAGAGGCGAAGGCGGGACTGGGGACTCGGGACTGGGGACCGGGACGAACGGCGAGGACGTCGCTTAACTAGCCGCCGCCGTCAGGCGGCGGTGCCTTTCCGGGGAACGGGGACGGGAACGATTGCGGATTTCGGATTGCGGATTGGCAAACCGAGCCGCGACCGTAAGGGAGCGGAGCCGTCTGAATGCAGGCAGGTGCTGGAGAAGACCACTGCGGATTACACGCCCACGGTACGGCGGCTCACGCCCGCCGCGCCGGCTCCGAGGACGAAGGCCAGGACGTAAGCGCCCCAACGCCCCGTGCCATGCCGGGCGCCTTGCCCTGGCGCCCTTGCGAAAGCCTGGGCCGCATCCCCCCCGGGTCGCGCCTTGCCCTTCGCCTTCGTCATGCCGCCCCCGCATCAGTAGACTTGGCGCCCGCGCGAAGCGCTCTGGCCGCGCCGAGTCCTTCTTCTCTCTGCCCAGCTCGTCTGGAAGCCGTAACGCCATCCTGCCTCCCGCCCTGACACGGCGCCAACCTGATTCCCTTGGACCACAACAGCATCCCGGAATCTGCGGGTCCTGTGCAATCGCGCTACCTCTCGCCCTCGTGGAAGTGCCAGTCATGTTCAGTGAACTCGAACCAGCCCACTTGGAAGCCGTACCGGCGTGCTGCTCGATCGCGGAAGACGCGCGCGTCGCCCTCTAGGGGATACGGCTTCCCCCCGGCTAGGTAGTCCAGGGGCATTTGCCCAAGTTCGTGGAGGTAGTCGTTCCGCGGCACGGCGTCCCACAGGCACTCAGGATACCTGCCGCGGGCCTCAGCGTACCGCACCAGGCGCTGGCGGATGCCAAGCAGCCCGGAGAGACGAGCGGCCTTCTCGGCTCGGCCGCACTGGTCAAACACGCCCAGCGCGAGTACGGCCGCCACGACCAAGGCGCCGGTGGCAAGCAACAGCAGAAGCCGTCGCAGCGCCATGGCCCTCATCGCTGCCTTCCTCCCCTACGCCCCGTTGCGGGAGTCAGGGTTCTTCGCAGGAAACCGTGAGGACTATCCACGCGGTTCCCTTGTGGAACTTCTCTGCGGGCTCAGTCCACGCCAACCCGACCCATGGCTTGCCCTCGAGAGACCTGGCCTCGCCTTTGGGCACGACGTAGGTCGCGTCTGCGAAACACCAGTAACTGGCCAGATCCGAGGCCGTACCCAAACACGTAACCCGAAGCCGCCCGGATTCGCAGGAGATGTTTGTCACTACGATGTTATACCTTGCTTCCGCACTCAACTGAAACATCCAGCCTGCCCAGTCACCGGCCGGACCGGTTGATCCGTAGATGGTCGCGCTCCAGACACACGCGTTGGTAGAATCCGGGCGTCCCTCAGTGAGGCCGACATAGGCGATATCGGATGCGTGCGAGTAAACCCGACTATCACCGACGTCGGAGTCATCAGGATGGGCGTAGATGTAACGCAATCTCCCTTCGGATTTTGCCTCAACTGTTGCGTGCAAGCGTATCCTTGTTCCGGCAATGGTGGCACAGCAGGGCCCCCTACTGGGCGCGCCCTGCATGCCCCAAGGGTCAGTTGCCCCAACCGAAGCGCCACGCACATACTGATACGGATTCACGCTATCCGCATAGCCAATCGGGTCGCGCTGGATGAACCGCCCTACCGTCGGGTGGTACATGGCTGAGGCGTCGGCGGCGAGGACGGCGATGCAGGCCAGGCCGGCCGCCAGGGCAAGGACGCATCGGGTTCTCACGGCAAGTCCCCCTTTCGTCCGAATCCGGCTCTGCCTTCTCCATCAGCCCCGAGAGCCGTTCCTGCCTCGCAGGGGGCTGCCGCAAGCACCTGCCGGTCGTCGCGCCCCGGCGAGTCGCCT
>CAYGZE010000180.1:2405-9234 GCA_964354185.1 uncultured Anaerolineales bacterium
CTCGCAGGGGGCTGCCGCAAGCACCTGCCGGTCGTCGCGCCCCGGCGAGTCGCCTCCTTCCCGCGGCGAAACCTCACTTGTCACCGCCCGCGAGGCCCCGAGAACCTCCGTTCCGCCCGCCCCAACACGGGGCGAAGCCTGGCTCGCCGGTCCACTTGGACCAGTGGCGGCATCACTGAGGGCGCGTCTTGCGAATCGCCTTCAGCATCCCCTCGATCCTCCGGTTCCGCGCAGCCGGAGAGTCGGAGGCCGGCAGTTCAAACGGCACGCCTTTGAGATCCGCCACCACCCCCGCCCACAGGTCCTGAGCGCGGATTCCATCCTCAAGAAGCTCAGTGGCAGGATCCCCCCGGTCTTTCAGCGCCGTGGGGTTGGACCGCAGATACGTGACGGCCAGATGCACAAAGGCATCGCGGTCGACGTCGCCGCGAAGCCTGTAGACCACCCGACCATGGTCGCCCTCCCACTGTAGCGTGAGTTCTCTGACGTCTAGATCCGGCGAATTCTCGTCCCTCGCCATGAAATCCTCAAGGTAGAAGATCTTCCCCTGCTCCTTCAGTTTGATGTCCGAGAGAAGGCGTTCGATGCGCTCGTCGCGGTCCTCTACGCTTTCCGATCGGAGAAGCAGGAAGCCGACCCCCCTGACGTCGGCCACAAAGCCCGCCCAAACGTCGCGGCCACGCGGTGGCATAGGCTCCTTGATCCCCACATCAAAAGGCTCGGGCAGAAGGCGGTCCAGAACCGCGGGGTCACTGCGCAAGTATCGCTCAGCAGCCTGCGCATAGCGCTCCCTATCCGATCCCGGCGGGAGGAGCGGGACTGGACTAAGCCAGACATGCGAGCCGACGCTCTGCCAACCGACTTCACCCAGATCGCGCCAACAAACAGAACGGCTAGCAGGGGTGCAGCCACACAGGAGGCAGAGTGTTGCCGCAATCCCGCAACCGACCTTCACCGTCGCTGAGCCACGAACGGAGCCGCACATACTCGGTCGCTCCTCACAGGCGGGGCTTGGGTTTGGCGTACTGGGGCTTCTCTTGCGGAGAGCCGTTCCAGAGGTTGCCGCTCGCTCCGGGTGATTCCTTCTGGAGATCGGTAAACGATGCGTCGAATCCCCACCAGTTCTCCACCGTCGTACTCTCCTCGACATACACATGTGCCTGGAACCAGTACCTGGCCGGGTTGGGGAGAGCCTGAGCATCTCTTGCCCGAACATTCGTGACGAGAACGTGTGGGTAGTCCTCGTACCACCAGCCATGGTAGGTCGACATGATCCGCGGGGGGAGCCCGCTATACTGGCTGTTGTAGTCCCCCGACACAGCCTCCTCAGCGTAGGGCTCGCCGGCCGTCCACGGATGTGTTAGCTTCATGTCCCTCCCTTTGTTGCTCATGATCCGCCCTTCCCGCAGGAAGGCCTCATTCAGATTCCAGTTGCCAACGGCCTGTACATCTTGTCGCAGGTGGCAGCCCGTGACGTCCTTGTCTTCCTTGTGTTTGAGCGTCACCTTGGCATGTGCCGTCGCCCCAAACGCGAGATACGGCACCTGCTTGGTCTTGGGCGGAGGAGGCTTGCCATAGTTCCAGCGGGGAGCGTCATCCCCAGTTGGCTCGGTTCTCAGCGTCCACTTCGCACTCGGCGCCGCGCTCCAGGCAAGCGCTATCTCGATGTAGCACTTCTCCGGCTCCGATATGCAGCAGCAGGCAGCGGAACCCCCGCCGGACGCCATTCCACTGGGGTCGGCCAGACCTGCCGGAGCCGAGCGAACGTACTGATATAGGGTCAGACCATCATAGAACTCCTCATCCCGCGAGATCCAGCGGCCAACCGTCGGGTGGTACATGGCCGCGGCGTCGGCGGCGAGGAAGGCGATGCAGGCCAGGCCGGCCGCCAGGGCAAAGACGCATCTGGTTCTCACGGCAAGTCCCCCTTCCTTCCAAAGCCGATTCTGGCTTCCCCGTCAGCAGCGGGAACCGTTCCTGCCTCGGAGCGGGCGGCCGCAGGCGCCTGCGGGTCGTCGCCCTCCTGCGAGCCGCCCACTCGCTGCGCCCCCGCTGCACACCTCGCAGCCCGCGAGGGCCTGAAGACCCCCGTTCCGCCCCGCCTTCCGCCCTAACGTAGGGCGAGCCCAATTCCCTTGGACTACTTCAGTACTCACCGATCAGGGCATCCGTGCGCACGTCGAGCGACCCGTTTTCGTTCGTGCCCTTGTACACCTTTGCCAAGCGGTTCAAGGCGTCATACACGCAGAGAAGCCCTTCCGCCGCCGCGCCCCCCGCGCCCCGCTTCGGCCGGCGCGCCATCCTGCCCGCCGCATCGCAGCCCCGCACGATCCATGACCCGCCGCATCACCCCCAGCAAGATCCAGAAGGTCAGCGGCGGCATCAGCGTTGCCACAAAGCAGAAGTTGAGCACTCCACTTAAGGGAGGATACATGCCTCCTGCGACGTGCTCATCCGGTTCCAGCGGGAACGGCTGCAGCGTTCCCAGCGCCACCGCTGCCGCCGTAAGCACGAGCCAGAGCACGAGTGGAATGTGCAGTCGCCACCGATAAGCCGGGGTGCCTCCCAACAACTGCTCGGCCCCAAGGACGATCGGGAACGCCGCCGCCGTCGCCACGGCCGCAAACAGGGCCTCGAGGAATGGTTCGTCGGCCTCTTTGAGGAATGGCGCGGGCGGCAGAACCATCAGAAACCCAAACGTCCCCCCCGCCGCCAGCCCGTAACGTAGGACGGCCAGGCAACCCTCCAGAATGTGCCGGGCTTTCATGTGCATGCAACGATCCTATTGGAAATACTTCGAAGGAATGCTGAGACACCAAGCGGCAGCGGCGGCATGGGCGAAGACGATGGCCGCCGCTAGCATGGCCGCGCGCCTGAAGGAGGACGCCGACACACCTATGAGGATTCCGTAAACGGGGAACTGCACAAGAGCCAGCACCTCAAGCAGTAGGCTTATCTCGCCTGGCGAAATCATCGTATAGGGGAAAAACACTTTGGCCCACAGATAGTCGCCATGCCCCCCTCCGGCAGATAGGAAGCCTAAGAGCAGCGTTGGCAGGGCGAACTGCATACCCACGCCCAAACCCGTAACCGCCCGCCAGATCACTGCCCTGAGATCATTGCCGGGTGGCATCTTGTCGCCTCCCATGAGCAGGGTCATGCGGCCAAACCGCCAGCGGCATCAAGCGGTTCCTTGTCGCAACACTGGGGGCCGCCCGGAACCTTTGCCTTGGGAGTCCATTTGCCCTTGTAACGGCAGCAGTTGTCATACCATTTATTCAACCATTCCTTAGTCCAGCCTGCGGCCTCGCCCCACAGTCCCCTGACCCTTGGTTTTGTTGTGTCATCCGGTGCAACCCCCTTGGACGCATGCTTCAGTTGCGCCTTACGCGCATTACTCATCCGGTTCCCCTCGGGAGTTCGATCTGGGTAACCCAATCCCTTGCGATGCGAGAACCAATCCTGGCCGTTATGCGCTTCCCGTTGAAATTGGTTCTGATCACACTTACTTACTGCCTGTTCCATATCCGCTTCTATGTCCTCCATGTCACGGAAATGGTGCTCTGCGGGATCCGCGACCCCCTTTGCGGTGTGAGGCCCTGTTTCTGGATCAGTATCTTCGAGATTATAACCGAAGACGTCGTTGCCCGGGAAATCGCCGTGCCCAAGATGATCGCCGCCGGCGTTCTTCCCTTTGTCGAATGTGCCGAATGGGTCGCGCGAGCGGGTCGGCACATTCCCGACATACTCGTATAGTCCCATCCCGGCCGCATAGCCAATCGGGTCTCGTTGCATGAACCGCCCCACCGTCGGGTGGTACATGGCTGCGGCGTCGGCGGCGAGGAAGGCGATGCCGGCCAGACCGGCCGCCAGGGCAAAGACGCATCTGGTTCTCACGGCAAGTCCCCCTTTCGTCCGAATCCGGCTCTGCCTTCGCAGTCGGCCGCGCGAACCGTAGCCGCCTCGGAGCGGCCAGCCGCAGGCGCCTGCCGCCTGTCGCGCTCCGGCGCGTCGCGTGCTTCCCGCACCCGAGTCACACTCCTCACGACCCGCGAGGCCCGAAAACCCCCTCCGCCCCGCCTTCCGCCCTAACAGGAGGCGAACCCAATACCGCTGGTCCAGCACCCATGACAGGAGCTACTCCCAAGGGAAGCCGTCAAGACGGTAGCCTTGGGCGCGCACGACAATCGGCTTGGGCAGCCCGACAGGTCCCGCAACGGCAAAGTGCTGCGTTTGGGCCAATGTCACGAATCGCTCGCCAGGCAGGCCCTCCTGCCTCGCGATGTTCCCAGCAAGTGCCGTGGAGAACGCTGTCGGGCCTAGATTGTCAAGGTAGAAGTCAGTGGTTGCACCAAGCCACACACGATTCCGCTGGACCGTGCCCTTTGTGTCGCTGCGATCAAGCCATGTGCCGATCCACGTGTCGATGCCGGGCGACGGCCACCAGCCGACGATCACGACCACTTCGTTCACGGGGAAGAGCACGCCGGCCACGCTCGGCCTCGCCCCAGGGGCCGGCAGCGACTGGGGCGTAATCAGGCTCCCCCAGGGCGCGTTCTCATCCGTCATGTACCCGAGCCTCTGAGTCAGCACGAGGCTCTCGCCGGCCGAGAGTCTGCGCACCGTGGCCCCCGTGGCGTCTCCCTCGTCAAACACGCCGGGCGGCCTGAACGCGATGGCCCAATAGAGGGCGACCGTTCGACTCCCCGCGTAGTAGATGAAAGGCTCCGGCTCGCGGGGGCTCCCATGGGTAATCATACACGCCCAGATCGGCTCGACCGACGTGTTGCGCACCGTGGCCTCCAGCAGAACCGCCTCGTTCTCGACGCGCATGGCCAGCGTCGCTTGGACGGACGCTGTCGCCGGGCTGCCGCGTAACTCTGGACTTCCCGGGCGGCAACCCGACACCCCACCCCACAGGACGAGCGCATAGCAGATCAGCCTACTGGGACTTCGCACAGTCAACATGCGCATGAGCACCCTCCTCCACGTCGCGGGCCTGTGCAGACGCCCGTCTAGTCCGAGTACTGCGACCCATAGGTCAGCCTGATAATAGGGTCACCCATTTCTGCCCGAAGGTCGTTCTCGGTTATGGGGTCATCCACTCCGTAGAATCCACGCTGGGCATTGTTGAATCGCGCCCCCACATAGAGGGGGCTTCCTACAGTGGCCAGCTCCTCATTATTCTGCGACCTCATGTTCTCGATGCGTCCCAAGATCTCCACTTGCTCAAGTGTTTGCCCGGGCGCGAAGTGCTCCGGCTGATAATATGCATGGAGCATCTCGTGGAAATCTGGGGACACAATACTATTTTCCTCTCAACGCTCCGCCCTCCCAGCGGCCGGTCCACCCGGGCGGCCGATCATGT
Organism: uncultured Anaerolineales bacterium; assembly: GCA_964354185.1. Taxonomy (GTDB): domain Bacteria; phylum Planctomycetota; class Phycisphaerae; order FEN-1346; family FEN-1346; genus CAYGZE01. Next base: position 7,774 of record CAYGZE010000180.1, read on the forward strand.
TGGCATGATGACAGGATTCCCGCGTCGCGTCAAGGTCCGGGTCGCCGCCCGTATCGCGCCACCGCAGGACCGGCGCGTCGATGTACCGCACGTCCTATTCCCCTTCTCCCCCTCACCGCGCCGCCAGAGGCGGTGAGGGAGAGAAGGGGGACAACGGCCGCCCGGGGCCCACTCCGCCGTGAGACGGCGGGCGAGACCCCGCCGGCGCGAGGCGAACGCCCTTGGAAAGGGCCTGGCCGCAGGGCGACGACCCGCGGCCCCACCCCCCCCGCGAGCGGCCCGCGCGATTCCGCTTGTGCGCGGGCGGGCGGAGGCATACAGTTTGACGGGTCGGACGGCGCCCCCGGGCAGGCGGCCGGGCGGCGCTGGGGAGGACCGGGCCTCCGCGGCAGGCGGCCGGGGGCGCGGCTGGGACATGCCGCCGAAGGAGTCGCAGACCATGGCCGCAGGGCGGATGACGCGGACGGGCCTCGGGCTGGCGGGGATCGTCGGGGTCCTTCTCGGCGCCGCCGGCGCGATCGGGGGCGAGGCGGGCGGCGACGCGGCGGCCCTCAAGGCCGCGCTCGCGGCCGTCCCCGACCGGATCGTCTACGAGACCTTCCGCGACGGCAACTGGGAACTCTTCGCGGTCCGGGCCGACGGGGCCGACCCGGTCAACCTGACGCGGACGCCGAACCTCCATGAACTGTACCCGCACGTGTCGCCCGACGGGACGAAGGTGTGCTTCGTCGCCGACGAGGGCGAGGGCGACGCCATGGTCCGCAACGTCTACTGGATGAACCTCGACGGGACGGGGCGGACGCTGGTGGCGCGGAACGCGCGGGAGCCGTGCTGGCGCGGCGACGGCAAGGCCATCGCCTACCTCAAGGGCGAGTTCGAGAAGTTCTGCTATCTCGATTACGCCACCAAGGGCCTCGTCGTCTACGACCTGGCGTCCAAGACCTGCACCGAGCACCCGAACAAGGACCTCTTCCACCTCTACAACCTGTGCTGGACGCCGGACGGGAAGTGGTTCCTGGCGACGGTCCACGGCGGCATGGGGTTCGACCACGCCATCCTGGCGATCGAGGCTGCCGGGCCGAAGGTGGTGGACCTGCACATCCCCGGGTGCCGGCCGGACGTCAGCCCGGACGGGCGGCGCGTGGCGTGGGGGGCCGAGGACTACGCCCTGCGGATCGGCGACCTGGACTTCTCCGGGCCCGAGCCGAAGGTGGTCCACGCGCGCGACGTTGTGACGAGCACCAAGCCGATGAAGATCTATCACGTGGACTGGTCGCCCGACGGGCGGTACGTCGCCTTCAGCCGCGGGCCCGCCGAGGAGCGGCTGGGCCTGGCGCCCGAACTCGTGGGCGTCAAGGCCACCGGCTGGAATATCTGCGTGGCCGACGCGTCGACGAAGAACCGCTGGACGGCCATCACCGACGACGGCCTGTGCGACAAGGAGCCCGACTGGGCGCCCGC
>CAYGZE010000181.1:0-9180 GCA_964354185.1 uncultured Anaerolineales bacterium
TATCAGAAGGCGTTCTTCCGCAACGCCGCGCAGGCTCCGCAGGACCTTGGCGAACGTCATCCCGATCGACGACTGGACCTGGATCTGATTGATCGAGTCGAGTTGGTACTCCACCGGGTCCTCGACGGTCACGATGTTGAGTTCGGGGCTGTAGAGGAGGTCGAGCGCCGAGTAGAGGGTCGTCGTCTTGCCGCTGCCGGTCGGCCCGGTGACGAGCACCAGGCCGTGGGGCTGACGCAGCATCCGGAGGAAGGCCTCGAGCGCCTCGGGGCGGAACCCCAGGTCCTCGAGCCGCACGCGCAGGTTCGCCCTGTCCAGGACGCGGATGACCAGTTTCTCGCCCAGCAGCGTCGGCATGCTCGATACGCGCAGGTCGATCTCCCGCCGCTCGGCGACGATCCGGACGCGGCCCTCCTGCGGCAGCCGCTTCTCCGAGATGTCCATCTTGCCGATGACCTTGATGCGCGAGACGATGGCGGCGTGCATGCCGGCAGGGGGCTTCATCAGGTCCCTCAGCAGGCCGTCGATCCGGTACCGGATCCGCGTGCCCTTCTTCTCCGGCTCGATGTGAATGTCGCTCGCGCCGTCCTTGATGGCCGTCATGATCGCCACGTTCACCAAGTTGACGACCGGGCTTCCGGCGACCATCTTGTCCAGGTCGGTGACCGGCCCTTCGTCGACCTTCTCCTCCTCGACGACCGAGACGTCCGACTCGGCCAGCGAGGCCAGGAAGGTGTTGACGTCCGTCTCGCCGCCGGCGTACTTGCCGATGAACTCCTGGATGTTGGCCTCCAGGGCCAGCACCGGCTGGATCTTGCACCGCGTCAGTTGCCGCAGGCGGTCGATCTTCGGCAGCGACTGAGGCTCGGCCATCGCCACCGTCAGGGTGTCGTGCACCTTGAAGAGGGGCAGGGCCTTCAGCCGCTCCGCCTCCTCCGGGCTGATCTCGTTCAGGAGGGCCGGGTCGACCAGGCCGTGACGCAGGTGGCAGCCCCGGACGCCCAACTGCTTGGCCAGGGTCCGCACAAGGACCGCCGGGCTGATGACGCCCTGCTCGACGAGCATCTCGCCCAGCAGGCGGCCGGTCGCCCTCTGCTCGGCCAGGGCGCGGGAGAGTTGCTCCTTGGAGAGCGCACCCTCCTCGAGCAGCGCCTCGCCGATGGGCGTCTTCGGCTTGCGGGCCTTCACAGGAAACTCCTCACGGCCGCGTTCACATCCGCAAAGTGCTCGAAGCGCGACGCCAGTTCCGTCAACTCCAGGACCTGGCGGATCGTCTCGTTCACGCTGCACAACTTGAGCGACTGGCCCGTCTGGGCGATCGTCTCGTTCGCGTCGACCAGGGCCTCCAGGCCCTTGCTGTCCACGAACTGGATGGCCGAGGCGTCCAGCACGCACCGCCCGAGACTCGCGTTCAGCAGGTCGGTGATCCGCTTGCGGAACTGCTCCGCATCCTCCCCCTTCAGGGGCCCCTCGGGCCTCAGGACCGTCACCGCGCCGCACCGCTGTTCCTTCAGCACCACGTTAGGCCGACTCCCCCCCGACCGGCAGCGTCAGGGTGAACGCGCTGCCCTTGTTCAGTTCGGACTGCACGGTGATGTCGCCCCCGTGCATCCGGACGACCTCCCGGGCGATGGCCAGCCCCAGGCCCGACCCCTTGACCTTTGCCACGCGCCGGTCCTTGGCCCGGTAGAACTTCTCGAAGACGTGCTGCATGTCGTCCTCGGTCATGCCGATGCCCGTGTCGCTCACGCCGACGACTAGTTTGCCCTCGTCGATCGCCACCACCACGCGAACCTGCCCGCCAGAGGGGGTGTACTTCAGCGCGTTGCCGATCAGGTTGTGCAGGCCCAGCGCGATCTTGTCGCGGTCGCCCTTCATGACCGGCAGTTTCGGCGGCAGGTCGAACGCGATCGTGATCTCCTTGTCCTTGGCCTGGGCGGCGTAATCGGCCTGGAGTTCCGGGAACAGTTCGTCCAGCCGCACGTCGTCCCGCTTCAGGGTCAGCGTCCCCGCCTCGATCTCGGCGATCGAGAGGATGTCCCCGACCATGCGATCCAGGCGGAACGTCTCCTGGTTGATGATGCTCAGACAGTTAGCCTGGACCGCCGGATCGGCCTTCCCCTCGTCCAGGGCCATCTCGGCGTAGGCCCGGATGTTCGTGAGCGGCCCGCGCAACTCGTGGGTCGCCTGGGCCACGAAGGCGTTGCGGGCCTCATCGGCCATCCGCTGCTGGGTGATGTCCTCGATGACGATCATCGCGACGCCCCAGTCCTCGCGCCGCACCGGCCGCACGATGAACCGCAGCACCCCCTTGCCGCCGGCGCCGTCCCGCTGGACCTCGACGATCGTCCGTCCCTGCATCGGCCCCGTCGTGGACGCCTCGACGGCCTCCAGAACGCGCTGGTCGGCAATCAGGTCCGACAGGCCGGCCGACGCCATCTCCTCGCGCGCCGTCTGGAGCAGCACCGCAGCCGCGCCGTTCGCATACGTCGCCCGCATCTCCCGGTCCACCAGAATCAGGCCCTGCGACAGGCCGTCGCACGCGGCCGCCAGGTCGCCGCCGTAACTGCGGCGGGTCTGAAGCGCTTCCTTGGTCTTCTCCAGCGCCTTCACCCGTTGCTCGGACTCACCCTGGTTCAGCAGCCGGTTCCACGCCTGCGCCTCCAAGCCCCACTCCGGGTTCACCTCGAGGGCCGAAGGCGACGTCTGTCCCGTCTCGCGCGCCAGGAGCGCCTGGCGGATCGCCCAGACGCCGCGCAAGCCGTGCCCGACCCGGCGGTACAGGACCATCAGCGTCAGGAGTCCCACGACGCAGATCGCGCCCATGCCCGCCTGGGTCGTCCAGTCCGACGCCAGCCGCCCCTCGCCCGAGGCCGTGATCTCCAACCGCGCGGTTCCCCGCCCGGGGATTGCCAGCGGAAACGTCCGCATGGCCGGGCTGCTTCCGGCCTCTGGCGCCACCGCGGTCCCGGGCCACCGCGGCGGGAGTTCGCGAAGCGTGATCCGGCCAGGCGTCGCGTCGGCCACCACTTGGCCGTCGGGAAGCACGATGCGGCATCCGGCCAGGTCGCAATCCTGGGCCGTCTCGGCGACGATCCGCCTCACGGCCGTCAACTGGTTCTCCGCCAGCAGTGCCTCGACGCTCCGCGCCAGCGCCCCGCCGACCGCCCGGGCCTGCTCCCCCTGCGCCTTCTCCAGGGACTCCGACTCCGTCCGGACCGCCCACCACGCCGACGACGCGATCGAGCCCAGGAGGATCGCCGTCACGGCGAACCCGATCGCTGTCGGGTGCAACTCCCCTCGCAGGAACCCGCGTGCGCCAGCAGGTTTCGCCTTGGCCACTTCCTCAGGATCCATACGCCTTCCCCCCCGCCGCGGTAGACGCGCCCGCCCACCAGGCAACGCTAGGCCCCCCGGAGCGGACGACACCGCCCTCGGGGCGCAGCCCGCGCCGCCTTTGCGGACCGCCAGCCCCTCTTATCGGCACGAAGCCCAGGGCAGTTCCACCTTTTCGGGGACCCGGAGGCCCTCCCCCGAGCGAGGCCGCCGCTCGCAGGCGTTCGACTTCCCAGGCCCCCTGCCACACGCCGTTGCGCCGGACCACCAAGGCCTGTAAGACCTTCGCAAAAAACGACTTACACGCGTCCGCGCCATTCGGGGCCAGCCTGAGATTGGGCCGGTGTCGGCCACCCCGATGGCCGCCCGTCATGACGGGCTTGACAACGCCCGGCTGCCGCGCGCATCCCATTTGGGTAGGAGATCGGCGGCCGTGGCAGCAGAACCGCGCAGGGCCTCTCGCTTCCGGCCGTCATCACCAGGGGCCGACCCCGCCCGCGGCGGCGTGGAGGGTGCCTAACGTAAACCGGCCAGGGAGAAAGCCTTACGCCTCTCGAGGGGGCCCACTGAGTGGCGGCAAAGCGGGGGACTCGCTGCCAACCGCCGTCCGGCGCTAACCTACGCAATTGCAAGGACTTAGGGCTCAGTGCCCCTCGTCGCTCGGCGCCCTGTCACTTCCGCCGTGAGGCGGCCCTGCTGACTTCCCCGGCGGCGGAGATGAGGTAAGTCGCGCCGGCCCGCGGGGCGTCCAGTTCCACCGTGACGCCCTCGGCCACCTCCACGCGGACACGGGCGTCGCCTGCGCCAAGCGACACGGCCCGGACGAGGCACCGGCCGCCGGGCAGCCTGCGGCCGCTCCAGACGGCCTCCGCCTCGACGGACTTCGGCACCGCGAAGGTCATCGGCGCACCCTTGTCGAGGAACTCGCGGTGCGCGAGCAACTCGTCGGTGACGCTGCGGGCGTCCTCGACGGACTGGAACGAGAACTCGGCCGTCACCGTCTGCGGCGTCGTCGGATAGCCGAGGTTAAAGAGGTACAGCCCGTCCGCCCCGCGGAGCCACACGTGCCGCACCAGTTCCCGGTACACGTCCTGGCTCATCGGGAAGCGGTATTTCTCGTCCGGGTTATCGACCACGAAGCGGCTGAGGTACGGCACCGACCGCTTGCCGGGAATGACCTTCTCGCTCGCGCGGCTCACGGTCTCCAGAAGGCGCTGGAAGTAGTAGAGGTCGGCCGCCGCCTGGGTGACCTGGTGGTCCTTGAACGCCCGGGGCAGGTCGCACGTGTTGGCGTAGGCCGAGGGCATCTGCACGTCCAAGCCGTAGCGCTTGTCCGTGCCGGAGACCTCATCGCCGTACTCCCCCACCAGGACGCCGGGGAACATCGCCTTGACCGGCTCGGCCGCGCCCGTGGTGAACAGGTCGAAGCGGAACGCGTCGGCCCATTTGCGGAAGGCGGTGAAGTCGTCCAGGACGCCGGCCGGGTAGTGCTTGCGGCAATCGGCGCTCGCGCGCTGGGCCTCGTAGCACCCGTTCCAGGGGTGCGGCAGGCACTCGTCGTCGAACCACACGGCCGCCAGGGGAATTCCCGCGTCCTTGAACGGCTGAAGTTGGCCGCGGATCCACTCGGCCGTGAGTTTCGAGTCGGCCAGCGGCAGGCAGGGCCACTTGCGGGTCTCGCCCCGACGGGTGGCGTCGGGGCCCTCGCCCCAGGCGGTGCAGTCGCGGTAAGCCGTGCCTTCCAGAAGGTCCACGCGGGGCACCAGGACGTAGACGGGGCGGCCGGCCTCGTGGAGCGTCCGCGCCATCGCCATCCCCCCGGCGGGCGTCCACTCCCACCCCATCTCGACGGTCGGCACGATGCCGCGGGCGGCCAGCGTGTCGATGTGCTTGCGCAGGGTGCCGTCGGCCCGCATCTTCACGAGGTCGTCGTTGCGCGGCAGCGGGAAGTTCCAGAGCACCAGGGGCATCCGCCCCTTCATGTCGTGCCGCATGGGCTTGACGACGCGGGCCAGCGACTCCATGTCCCAGCGGATGGGCGTTTCGTCGGCCGCCCGCGCCGCGAGGGCCGGCCAGAGTGACACAAGACACGCCAACGCCGTCCCCGCCCACCGTCGTCCTCCGCCCGCGTCCATCATGTGCGCCGCCTCCGCAACTCCGCTACCGGGCGAGAGGTGGATGCGGGTCCCATCGCCGCAGGCCTTCTTCACAAGGTCGTGTGCACCGCGTGGCTGTGTCATGTCTTCCCCACACTCTCCTGTATCGCACCGGCATGCGCCTCTTGCCTCCCTGCCGGTGCCCAACCGTCGTGCCACACCCTCGTCCCCCATCACCTTACCGCTGGGAGGGTTGCGTGGCCAGGTTTTCCCGTCCGCTCATCCTGACGCCGGCCAGCCTGGGCACGTCAGGACTCGCCCAGCAGGTCCGGTACCTGAAGGCCGAGAACCAGTTCCTCGGCGCGAAGCCACGCACACGGGTGGCCGTGACGCCCTCGGAGCGCCGGCGGCACGGCTGCTGGTCGCCAAGGACCACGGATTGCGGGCGGGCTCTGCGGAACTGCCGCCCCCCCCGCGGGTTCAGCCCTGTGGCCGCAGGACGGCCGGGCGGCAATCGCTCACAGAAGGGGTGCCACATGCGCGTTTCCAAGGCAGGACTCCCGGCCCTGCTCGTGGCCGTCTTGTGGGCGGCGCACGCGACCGGCGCGGAGGAGGTCGCCTATCCGCCGAGGCTGCCGGACGGCGCCGAGGTCGGCACCGCGACGGGCCCTGATCTCCTGCGAGGGCCGGCGCCCCAAGCCGGCGTCGCGGTCGCGAAGACGCCGCCGACCGTCGATTTCCTCTACTATCCCTGCCAGACCTACAAGGCCAAGACGTGGTCGTGCTGGGGTGACGGCTCGGTCGCCGGAGGCATCTACTACTCGGCGATCGGCGACCACAACGCGCCCGCCGGCAACGCCTTCGTCTACGCCTACGACCCGGCGGCGCGGAACCTGAGGCTGCTCGTCGACCTCGCGAAGGTCCTGGGCTTGCCCGAGGGCCACTACGTCCCGGGCAAGATCCACAGCCGCATCGACGTCGGCCACGACGGGTGCGTCTACTTCGCGACGCACCGCGGCTCGACCGGCGTCACCGCCGACCAATATCACTACGAGGGCGACTGGATCCTGCGGCACGATCCGCGGACCGGCAAGACCGAGGTTCTCGCCCACGGCCCGGTCGGCAAGCAGTGCATCCCGTGCAGCGTCCTGGACCCCAAGCGGCTGATCTTCTACGGCGGGACGGCGGCCGGCGACCCGAAGGACGAGCGAATCCAGTTCTTCGCGTTCGACGTGCAGGCCCGCCGCGTGCTCTACTCGGGCTACGGCGGCCCGGCGCGATACATGATGCTGGCCGCGTCGACGGGCCGCGTCTACTTCACGCCGGGCCTCAAGGGACCGCTCTACCGCTTCGATCCCGCCGCGAGCCCGGCGGCGCCGGTCCAACTCAACGCCGAGATGGGCCTCCGCGCCACCACGCGCGAGACGCCCGACGGATTCATCTATGCCGTCGGCGACAAGGACGACGCGACGCTCTACCGGCTGAGCACGAAGACCGAGCAAGTTGAGCCGCTCGGCCCCGCGCCGGTCGGCAGCCAGACCTACATCACGAGCCTCGACGCCGATCCGACCGGCCGCTACCTTTACTACATCCCCGGCGCCCACGGCGGCAGCGAGAAGGACGGGGCGCCCGTGGTCCAGTTCGACACCCGCGGGCGCACCCGGAAGGTCATCGCCTTCCTGCACCCCTTCCTGAAAGAGCGTTTCGGCTTCACGCCTATCGGGACGTTCTCCTCGGCCGTCGACGAGAAGGGGGAACTCCTCTTTATCACGTGGAACGGCTGCATGCGCAAGGACATCGGGGACAGGCCGACCTGGGACGCCTCGGCGCTAACGGTCCTCCACATCCCCGAGTCGGAGAGGAAGCCATGAGCGGGCGATTCGCCGCCCGGGAACGGGTCGGCGCCGTGATGGCCCTGGTGGCCGTGGCGCTGGCGGGCCGGGCCGGGGCCGCGGAGCCTCCACTGCCGTGGGTCGACGCCACGGCGGCGTGGGGCCTTGCGGAGCCGCTCAAGGGGATCATGGCCCACGGGGCCGCGTGCGGCGACATCGTCGGCGACGGGAGGCTCTCCCTGTACGTGGGCGGCTTTGCCGACCGCCCCGCCGAGGCGTATAGGCCGGCAGCCGGGCTCGTAGCAAACGTCCTCCTGATCAACGAAGGCGGCCGCTTCCGCGATTCCGGGCAGGCCCCGCTCGCGGTACTTGCCCGGACGAGCGGCGCGGCGATGGCCGATCTTGACAACGACGGCCGCCTGGACCTCTATGTCTCGAACAACTCGAAGTCCGGCGGCCTGCGGGTCCCGAACAAGATCTTCAGGAACGCGGGCGGCGGCCAGTTCATCGACGTCCCTGACTCGAGCGGCGCCGGTCTCATCATGGGTGGCCGCAGCGTCGGCGTCCTGGACTACGACGGCGACGGCCTGCTGGACCTCCTGGTGGCCGAGGATCAGTGGGCCGGCGGCCGCACACGCCTCTTCCGCAACCGGGGCGAGTTCCGCTTCGAGGATGTCAGCGACAAGGCGGGATTGCCGAAGGTCCTCTCGGGCCTGGGCGTCGCCACGCCCGACCTGAACGGCGACGGTCGGCCCGACCTCTTCGTGAGCGGCGCCAACCGCCTCTTCCTCTCGAAGGGCGACGGCGCCTACCGCGAGGCCGGGTCCGCGCCGTTCCAGTACCCGTGGGTCGACCGCGAGGGAACGCCGGCCGGCGTCGTCTTCACCGACGTTAGTCGCGACGGCCTCCTGGACGCCGTGATCGTCGACCACAGCCAGCCCGCGCGGCTGCACCTCTTCCTGAACGAGGGCCTGCGCGATGGCGTCCCCGTCTTCCGCGAGGCGACCGAGGAGGCGGGCCTCGCGTACCGGTTCCCGTCCTGGACTCCCGCCCGGCTTCACCTCAAGCACGCCCACGTGGAGGTGGCCGACCTCGACAACGACGGCTGGCCCGACATCCTGGTGGCCGCGACGTACGACGCTGGCGGGAGCGACCAGCCCTTCCTCTGCCGCAACCTCGGCGGCAAGTCGCCCAGGTTCCAGGTGCCGCCTGCCGAGAAGGCCACCGCGTATTTCCCCGCAGGGCCGGTGGCCGACTTCGACGGAGATGGCCGCCCGGACGTCTTCCTGGCGAGTTGGTTCCCGCAGATCCCATCGCGGCTGTTCCTGAACCGCCATCCCGCCCGCCACTGGCTGGGCGTCCGCGTTCAGGGGCGCACCATGAACCGCATGGGCATCGGGGCCAAGGTGAGCGTCTTCGAGGCAGGAAGAGTCGGGAAGCCCGAGGCGCTCCTGGGCTTCCGTGAGATCGGCATCGGTGACGGCTTCTGCACGGGCCACGAGGCGAGCGCCCACTTCGGCCTCGGCGACGCCGCCCGGTGCGACGTGGAGGTCGTCCTGCCGTTCGGAAAGGGCACCGTCCGGCAGGCGGATGTCGCGGCCGACCGCGTGATCCAGGTGGCGGAGCCGTAAGACGCGCAGGAAGTGCTGCGGCAGAAGGGCCTCATGACCTCGATGCGCACACGCTCGTCGGCGACGAGCGCGCGGCCCTGGACCGCAGTCTGGACCGCAGTCTTGACAGACGAGACTGGACACGCGCACAATCCGTTGAAATTGCTGCCACTTGCGAACGCTTGCCGTCGCCTGCCAACGCAAGGCGGGCCCATAGCTCAGCGGTAGAGCAGGGGACTCATAATTCTTCCCGACGGATTCTCGTAAGTCTTTGTCTTTGGCTTAATTGCAGTTTCCACAACCGCT
>CAYGZE010000182.1:0-9171 GCA_964354185.1 uncultured Anaerolineales bacterium
AGGAGGCGGACGGCGTAGGGGCTGTGGGGGTTGGCGGCCGTCACGTCCATCACCTCGCGGAGGGCCTCCTCGCGGTCGCCCTGGGCCACGAGCGCCCGGGCCCGGAGGAGCGACCAGTGGCCGCTCAGTTTCTCCTCGGGGAACTCCCAGGCCCAGTCCTTCAGGTACTGGTAGGCGAATTCCCAGTCGCGCTCGCGCGTATACTCCTCGACGTAGCGCGCGAGCGTGCCGATCCGGACGGCCATCTCGTTGGCCGACCCGGCCGTCACGCGGACGGCCGCGGCCGCCCGGTACGCCGCCTGGGCCTTCGCCAAGTCGCCGGCGTGACGATGGATATCGCCCATGCCGATCTGGGCGCGGCGCACCTCCAGGTCGGCGCCGACCGACGCGTACGTCTTCAGGACCCGCTGGTACTCCTTCTGGGCCTCGTCGTACCGGTACAGGTCGTCAAGGAGGGTCTCGGGGATCTGGACGGCGACCTCGGCCTTGTCGGAGGGGGCCTTGAGCCGCGTCTCGACCTGGCGGTAGGCGGCGACCGCCTCCTCGCCCCGCTTGGCCTCGCGGAGCGCGCGGCCCAGGAGCAGGCACGTCGACTTCAGGGCGTCGTCCGGCACGTTCTTCCGTTTGAGGGCGAGTTCCGAGGCGGCGGCCGCGAGCGGCCCCGTCATCTTCTCGTGCTCAAACAGCGAGACCGCCAGGGCGAGCGACGCCGGGTCGAGCGCCTTCAGGTCGTACGCCGCCACCTGCTCGGCGTACGCCTTGGGGGAGTCGATCTTGCGCTCCGTCTGCTTCCACCAGTCGCGCTCGACGCGGATCTTCGTGCGGAACGTGCTGGACTGGGTCCCGCGCGAGGCCTTCAGCGTCACGGTGTAGTCCCCCGGCGCCAGGTACACGTGGGACGGCGTGGGGCCCGTGCCCTTCTGGCCGTCGCCGAAGTCCCAGTCGAACCGGCCGCCGCGCTGGAGGTTGACGCCCCTGGAGAGGTTCGCGAACCGGATCGTCTGGGCATACTGGTCCGGCCACCACGTCTCGCCGGCCCGCTCGGGGAAGAAGTCGGCCACCATCGTCTCGCCGCGCAGGTCCAACTCAACCAGGGCGGCCTCCGACACCGGCAGAAAGGCCTTGGGCGGAATGGCCTCGAACCGTTTCTCCTTCTCCTCGGGCGGGCTCCAGGCCGCCACGGCGACCATCGGGCCGTCCGTCTTGACGTGCCAGTAGTCCAGCCGGTGCACCTTGGCCGTCAGGACGCATTTGCCCACGTGCCGCGCGTGCCCGGTCTGGGGGTGCTGGCCGGGCCAGGAGACGACCTCCTTGCCGTCGATGAGCACCCAGGACCCGTCGCCGCTGGAGGTGGCGATCTGGTACTCCCCCGCCTTGGGCGGGACGAACCAGCCGACGTAGTGAAAGGCGACGTGCCGGTCGCTGTCGGCGAAGGGGTTGAAGCCCAGGGAGACGTGACTGACGAAATCGGCGCCGAGGGGCTTGGCCTTGGCCCAGGCCTGCTCGACCTGCTTGAACTTGGCGAAGTCGCCTCCCGGCCACAGGCGCGCCTCCAGGAGGACGCCGCGCTTCGGCTCCCACGGCTCGGGCGCCTCGGCGGCGGGGTTGCCGTAGTAGACGAAGTAGCGGGACTCGTTCGCCACCGTCTCGAAGGCGACGCGGACGCGGTCGCCCGGCCCGACCTGAAGGACGCGGTGCGGAACGAGGCGGGTGCCCTTGACGGCGACGCGGACGTCGGAACCGTCGGGCTTCAAGAGACCGCCGCTGTAGAACGTGACGGCGCCGACCTCGGCGCCCGACTGGCCCGACGGCTTGGCCGTCACGTCGCAGACGCGCCGGGCGGTCCACTCCGGCCGCAGCCACACGGCCTGGTCGGCGGCTGCGGGAGCGACCGCCGCGGCCGTGGCGGCCGCCGCCAGAATCGCCGCCAGACACGCCCGGCACCCACGGGCCCGCATCGTCGCCTCCGCCGCTGCACCGGCCAGGTCGCCCCCCCTGCCCCTCTATACGAACGACGAGGCCCGACGGGGCCGGCAAGTCCCGTCGGGCTCGACCGCGGTCGCCGGCGGGCGGCCCCCCGCAGGCCGCGCGCCAGCGGCGTCCTCAGCCCTTCGGCGCCTTTTCGTCGCCCGCCTTCTTCTTGGCAGCCGCATAGTCGTCGTTCAGGATCTTCAGAACGTCCTTCGTGATGTCCGTGAACTCGGCCGGGTAGAGCACGCGCTGGCCGACGATGCGGGCCTTGAGGTCGTCGAGGCCGGTGGCCTCGGCGACGTTGATCTGGGGCGGGTCGAGGAAGGAACGCGTGTAGACGAGGTCGAGTGCCTTCTCCTTGGCCACGCGGCCGACGACCGCCTGGATCTGGCGGAACATGTCGAGCATGACGTCCATGTGCTTGCGCTCGAGTTTGGCCTGCTCGACGGTGACCCAGGTTCGGATCTCCATCTCCAGTTGGAGGGCCTGGTCGTCGAGTTTCTTCCACTCCTCGGTGCCCTTCTTGAACCCGTCGCGCTGGAGGCGGATGTCGTCGAGGCGTTTGACCTTGGCCTCGGAGTCGCCCTTGAGTTTGTTCTGCTCCATCTGGAGGTCGGCGCCCGCGTCCTTGGTGCGCTCGTAGCCATTCATCACCTCGACGATGTCGACCATGCCGGCCTTGCCCTCGGCGCGGGCGAACGCCGCGCCCAGCAGGACCGCCCCGACCGCCACGACCACCGACACGCCGTTGCGCCCTCGCATGAGAGACTCCTTTCTGGCCCCGACGCCCGCCTGCCGCGCGCGGCCTGGCGGGCATGCCCTGCCCCGGCGGCCGCTAGAAGGCCGTCCCGATCGAGAACGAGAAAATCTCCGTCTCGTCGTCGTCGCCCTTGGAGATCGGGAAGCCGAAGTCGAACGAGAACGGGACGGGCCCGAAGAACGGGACGGTGAACCGGATGCCGAACCCGACGGCGGCCCGCCACGTGGTCAGCGTGATCCGCCTCTCGACCGTACCGGTGTCGAGGAACAGGACGCCGCTCAGGTTCTTCTCGAAGATGGGGAACTGGTACTCGGCCGACGCCAGGGCGATGAAGTCGCCGCCGATCGGCGTGTCGCCCTCGCGCGGACCGACGCCGCGGAACTCGAAGCCGCGGATCGTCCCCGTGCCGCCGGCGTAGAACCGCTCGAAGATCGGGGCCTCGTTCGGGATGAAGCCCAGGCGCCCGTGCATCGCCAGGATGCTGCGGCGGTCGAGGACGTCCCGCGTGACCGTCCAGTACCGCCGCCCGTCCAGGACGAACTTCGTGAAGGTGTAGTCGCCTCCCATCGCCCCCGCCTGCTCGACCGAGGCGCTCGCCCGGTAGCCCTCCGTCGGGAAGAAAAGGCTGTCGGTCGTGTCCTTGGCGACGCCCAGTTCGATGCTTGTCAGGGCCGACGAACCCTTGACGTCTTTCAGGTCCTTCGGCACGTCGGCGTCGAGGTCCGTGATGTTGATCCCCTCGATGCGGAAGTTGGCGAACACCGAGAAGGTCTCCCACAGTTCCTTCGAGAGGCCGACGTTCTCGCCGACGCGCTGCTCCCTGTAGGTGTCGCGATCGCGCCGGAAGAAGAACGTGCTGGAGGAGAGGCCGACGGTCGAGTCGGCGAGGCGCGGCTCGCGGAAGTCGATCCGGTAGCGCTGGAGTTCCGTGCCGGGCTCCAGGATGAGGCCGAGGTACTGGCCGGCGCCGCGGAAGGACTCGCCGCGCCAGAACTCGTCGTTCGACCGGGGCCAGTCCGCGAAATCGAAGTTCCGCTGCACGAGCGAGATGTTGCCGAGGACGCCCGAGTTGCTGCTGACGCCGGCGCCCAGGATCAGGTTGCTCGTCTCCGTCTCCTCGACGCGGACGAGGATGTCGCGCACCTGGGGGTCGGGGCCGGCAAGGGTCGTGATCTCGACGGACTGCGGCTTGAAGACGCCCAGGCCCTCCAGGCGCTTCTGCGCCCGCTCCACGAGGAGCGTGTTGATCGGCTCCTCCGGGAAGAACCGCAGTTCGCGCCGGATGATCTTGTCCTGGGTCAGGCGGTTCCCCTCGATGCGGATGCGGCCGATGCGGACCTGGCGCCCCTCCTCGACCTGGAAGGTCACGTCCACCTCGCCCGGCTCCTCGGCGAAGTCGACGACGGGGTGGACCATCGCCTCGATGTAGCCGACCTCGCCGTAGGTGTCGCGGATCAACTCGGTGTCGCGCCGCGCAGCCTCGGCCGTGTAGAAGGCCCCCGCGCCGAGGCGCATCTGCTTCTGGAGGAGCGGGCGGCTGAAACGCTCAATGCCCGCCAGCGCCACCGAGCGGACCTTGTACCGGACGCCCTCCTCGATCACCATCCGCACCACCAGGCGCGTCTTGTCCGCGCCGAACTCCAGTTCCCGCTGGACGCGCACGTCCAGGAAGCCCTGGTCCACGTAGTAGTTCCGCACGGCCACGACGTCGCGGTCCAACTGCTCCTCGTCGAACGCCCCCGCGACGAACAGGGGGAACCACGGCCGCGTCGTCATCTTCCCCTGCAACTCGCCGGCCGTCACCGAGTGGTTGCCGACGAACTCGACCTTCCGGACGCGGACGCGGGGCCCTTCCACGATCGTGTAGCGGGCCACCTGCGACGCGGCCAGGCGCTCCTCGTCCAGCGCGACGCTGACGAAGTAGTGCCCCTTGTCGCGGTACTTCTGCTCGATGGCGCGGGCGCCCGTGAACACCTTGTGCCGGTCGATCAGGCCGCCGACCGTCACGCCGATCGTTTTGGCGAGGTCGTCCTCGGAGAAGCGGCGGGCCCCCACGAACTCGAGGCCCTTCAGGACCGGCCGCTCGGTCAACTCGACCACGAGCACCAGGCCGTCGGCCTCGTCGCGCGGCCGGATGACGACGTTGTCGAACTCGCCGAGCGCGTAGATGCGCTTCAGGTCCTCGTCGGCCGCGGCGGCCGTGTAGGTGCTCCCCTCGCGCAGGCGCATCTGGCCCAGGATCCGGTGCTCGCTGACGCGGTCGTTTCCGCGGATCTCGAGGCGCTGGATGCGGCGGCCGGCGTCTGGCGCGGCCCCGGCCGGCACCTCGCCCGCGCCGGCCGCCCACGACGCCCACAGGGCCGCCAGCACCATCCCCCCGAGGACGGCCCGACGTTCGGATTTCGTGGCCAGACGCCTGCGCATGGGTGCCGGTTTCCCCCGAGGATTCCCTTCCCGCCGGTCCACAGGGGGGCATTGTAACGCCCGCGCGCCGGGGGTGTCATCAAGAATCCGTTAAGACGCTCCGGGCGCGCCGGCGCCGGACGCGTGCCGCCTACCGGCCGGCGGCGGGGGGAACCGGACGGAACGAGATGAGCGGCCACAGCAGCGGGAACAGCGTCACCATCGGCAGGACCAACCCCAGGAGGGCCACGTTGGGGTTCGGCTCGGCCGACATCGCGTAGCCTTTCACGAACCACAGGAGCCCCAGGAGGACCAGCAGGGCGTTCGCGGCCACCAGGATCAGCCGGGCCCGGGGGTTCCCGTTCACGTACAGGAGCCCCACCACGGCACAGGCGACGAGGAAGACGGCGGCCACGACGGCGCTCACGCCGATGCCGTGCGCGCCGAGGAACGTGCTGAGGCTGAGGCGGACGTTCAGCCAGTTCAGGTAAGCCATGAAGAGGGTGAAGAAGTTGCCGCTCACGGCCAGCACTTCCAGGGCCGCGAGCAGGATCGCCAGCCGCCGCCTCCGCCTCGGGTCGCGCTCGTACCGCGCCATAGGAACCCTCCTCGCCTCGCGCCCCCTATATCGGCGGCGGGCGGCGGCCGACTTGAGCCCAGGCCCGCGCCGGGACGGCGATCACTCCTCGGCGAACGCCGGGCCGACCAGGACGTCGAAGTGGTCGAGGGTCGAGCGGTCGCCGCTCCGGATGAGTTTCAGGTTTTGTTCCGCGCGAAGGACGGCCCGCCGGATAAAGCGCCGGGCGCTCGCGGCCTTGGCGGACGAGTTCCGCGCCATCTCCATCCACAGATACGCCAGACACAGGTCGGTCGCCGTGTCGACGAGCGGGCGGGCCCACAGGTCCAGGTAGTCGGCCGCCTGCTCGGCCTTGAGGTAGGCGACCGCCCCTTCCAGGCCGGCCCGGAGTTTCCGGAGGCGCCCGGCGAGCCCCTTGAACCCGCGCGGGGGCTCCTTGGCGCCGAACTCCGCCAGGCGCTTCTCGGCCGTGCCGCTCGTCACGCCGCGCACCGCCGCCACCACCTGGAGTTGGCTCGTCCCCTCGTAGACGCTCGTGATCCGCGCGTCGCGGTAATGCTGCTCGAGGGGGTAGTCCTTCATGTAGCCGGAGCCCCCGAGGACGCTGATCGCCTCGTAGGCCACGCGGTTGCACATTTCGCTGAGCCAGTACTTGGCCATCGGCGTCAGGAAGGCCGCCAGGCGCTTGTACTTCTTCTGCTCCTTGTTGAGCGCGGACCGCTTCTCGGGGTCGTCGGCCGCGCGGGCCATCGCCTCTTCGAGGCCGTACTCGAAATCGGCCGCCAGGGTCGCCTCGTAGAGGAGCGCGCGGCCGGACTCGACGGCCAGTTTCATCTCGGCCAGGAGGTCGGCGACGGCGGGGAACCGGTCGATCGAGCGGCCGAACTGGACGCGGGTGGCGGCGTAGGTGCGCGCGGCCCGCCAGGCCGCCTCGGCGATGCCGAGGCTCTGGGCCGCGATGCCGATGCGGGCGCCGTTCATCAGGGCCATGACGTAGGTCACGAGGCCCCGCCGCCGCTCGCCCACCAGTTCGGCCGGCGCGTCGTTGAACTGCATCTCGCACGTCGGCGACCCGTGGATGCCCATCTTCTGCTCGGTGCGGCGGATGCGGATGCGGTCGCTGCGCTCGGCCAGGAACAGGCTGAGGCCCATGCCGCCCGTCTCGTCGGTCTCGCTCCGCGCCAGGACCAGCAACACCTCGCCGCAGCCGTTCGTGATGAACCGCTTGACGCCCGTCAGCCGCCACTGGCCGCCCGCGTCCTGCCAGGCCCGCAGTTGCACGTTCTGGAGGTCGCTGCCGGCGTCCGGTTCCGTCAGGACCATCGCGCCGGTCACCTCGCCGCGGCTGAAGCGCGGGAGGTACACCTGCTTCTGCTCCTCGGAGGCGAACTGGTTGATCGTCTCGGCGATGCCCTGGAGGCCGAAGATGTTCATGAGGCTGGCGTCGGCGCGGCTGACGATCTCGGTGGCGATGGCGTAGACGATGCCGGGGCAGTTCAGGCCGCCGAACCGGCGCGGCAGCGTGAAGCCCATCAGGTCGGCCTGGGCCAGCGCCTTCAGGGACTTCGCGATCCCCGGGGCGTACCGGACGCACCCGGCGTCCGGATCGAGGTGCGACCCGACGGTGTCGATCTCCGCCGAGGCCGGCGCGACGACGTCGCCCGCGATGCGGCCCACCAGGTCCAGCGCCCGGCGGTAGTTGTCCACCGCGTCGGCGACCGAGGTGGGCGCGTAGTCGAACCGGGCCGCGTCCTGGAACTTGTCCTCGCGGAACCCGACGACGGCCTCCAGGTCCGGCATGTGGTCCAGGTGGAACTGGATGTCCGGGTTGTCGGCGTAGAAGTTCGCCACGGTCACACCCGCCTCTTGACGGCGTCGATCATCATCGGAAGGACGCGGTTCAGGTCGCCCACGATGCCGTAGTGCGCCACCTGGAAGATCGGCGCCTGGGGGTCGCTGTTGACGGCCACGATCTTGCGGGCCTCGCTCATGCCGGCGCGGTGCTGGACGGCGCCGGAGATGCCGACGGCGACGTAGAGGGCCGGACGGACGGTCACGCCCGTCTGGCCCACCTGGTGGTCCTTGTGGATCCAGCCGGCGTCGACGGCCGCGCGGCTCGCGCCGACGGTGCCGCCCAGCGCGTTCGCCAGGTGCCAGAGGAGTTGGAAGTTCTCCTTGCTGCCGACGCCCGCGCCCCCGGCGACGATGATCCGCGAGGCCTTCAGGTTGACGCGCCGCTCCGCGGGCCGGTGCTCGAGGACCTTCAGGACCGCGTCGGCGGACGTCAGGTCGGGCCGGAAGCGCACGACCTCGCCCCGCCGCGAGGGGTCCGCGTCGAGCATCGGCATCACGCCTTCGCGGACCGTGGCCATCTGCGGCCAGCGGTCCGGGTTGACGATCGTGGCGATGATGTTTCCGCCGAACGCGGGGCGGATCTGGTAGAGGAGGTTCCGGTACTTCGCCCGGGTCACGGGCTCGGTGTGATCGCCGACGTCGAGGTCGGTGCAGTCGGCCGTCAGGCCCGCGCGGGTGGCGCTGGCGACGCGCGGCGCGAGGTCGCGGCCGACGGGCGTCGCCCCGAAGAGAACGATCTGCGGGCGCTCGCGCTCGATCAGGCCCACCAGGACCTTCGCGTAGGGCTGCGTCTGGTAATGACCCAGCAGGTCGTGCTCGGCCGCCAGGACGCGGTCGGCCCCGTGCCGGATCAGGCGGTCGGCGTGCTCGGCGACCTTCGCGCCCATCACGACGGCCGAGAGGCGGACGCCCAGCGTCCCGGCCAGTTCGCGCCCCTTCGACAGGAGTTCCAGGCCGACGTCGTGGAGTTGGCCGTCGTTCTGCTCCGCGACGACCCACACGTCGCCCTGCCGGTTCGCTTCGATCATGGTCGGCTTTCCTGCGACCCTCTCGGTGCGGCCTCGACCGGCCTAGCCGATCGTGTGATCCTCAATCAGTTCATGGACCATCGCGGCGACGGCGTCCGCGGTCGGCTCGACCTTCCTGAAGCCGCTCCCCTTGAGAACGACCGACTGGATGCGCTTGACCTTGGTGGGGCTGCCGTCGCGGCCGCACCAGGCGAGGTCGGCCCCGATGTCGTCGAGCGTCCACTGGCGCAGGAGAAGGCTGCGGGACTCGAGGTCGGCGGCGCGCCGGTCCACCTCGGCCGCCAGCGCGCCGGGCGCGGCCCCGGGCATCGCGGCCGCCGCCTCTTGTTGGATCTCGGCCCGGGCGCGGGCGCGCTTGACGGCCATGATCCGCTTGGCCGACGGGGGCCGCGGCTCGGGCCCCTGGTCGGTCACCGTCAGGAGGCACGGCATCGGGCACTCGACCCGTTCCCAGCCCGCGCCGGTGTTGCGGCGGGCGCGGACGCGCCGGCCCTCGACCGCCTCGACCGCCTCGACGTAGGTGACCTGGGGCCAGCCGAGTTTCTCGGCCGTCTGGGGCGGCACCTGGGCGGTGTCGC